>JBDTUY010000105.1:0-11415 GCA_040007495.1 Acidobacteriota bacterium
ATCCGAGGCAAGCGCCTCGGCGAACCACTCACAGGTTTCGGTTTGGCGGACGCGCAGTGAAGCGCGAAGCCCTTGCTGGGCCAGGGGCTTCCACTCGGAATCCGGCGCGGATCTATCTCGGGCTTCCTGGACCAGCGTGCGGTAATAGGCAGGCGACTGGACACCATAGCGATCCTCTAACATTGCTGCCGTGGTCAACACTTCCGGGATGGGTGTCTTCTCTGCCGCTCCCCGAAGTGACAGGCGAGCTTCGTCCACTCTGCCCAGTGCCACCAGCACTTCGGCACGCGTGCCTTGCAATCGGCCGGACTGCGGCGCGGCCAGTATGCCTGCGTCCGCCGCCGCCAATGCCTTGTCCCAGTTCTTGCCTTGGTATTGGAGATTGGCAAGCCCGTAATGGGCCGATTCCATGGTGGGGTCCAGTTGGATGGCTTGGGACCACAATTTGAGAGATTGGTCGGGTTCATCCAATCGCTCACACAGTGCCGCAAATTGCCCGGCAATTTTCGCATCGGACGGTGGTTTCCCGATGCCTGCTTGTAGGTGCCGCCGCGCATCGGTTTTGTCGCCGCGATCCAGGTAGACGGCGATCAATTGGACCCGCCGATCGAGAAGATCGGGGCTGGATTGGAGGGCTTGCTCCAGATCCTGCGTCAACAAATCCGTCTGATTCAGCTGTTTGTGGACGTCGGCCAAAGCTAGCCGGACTTCCACGCGATCCGGTTCCCGGCGGACTGCTTCCTTCAAATGCGTCTCGGCACCAGCGTAGTCTTTTCGAGCGAAGTGCAACTCACCCAGAATCCGCGCGGACTGTGGATGGTCCACACCAAGCTCGCGAGCCTTCAAGAGAGAACGCTCGGCGTTGTCTGAAGCACCGCTCTGGGCTTGGTCGACACCCAGACGGGCCCAATAAGAGCCGTTGGAAGCATCTCGGCCAACCATCGCCTGGGCGTAGTTCGCGGCTTGCGTGTAATTGCGAACGCGTTCGGTGTAGTCGACCGCCAGCTTCAGCGTGTCCACATCGTCCGGGTTCAAGGAGACGAGGCGGTTGAGCTGTGCGATCGCATCGCCCGGCAGGGTCGCGGGGGCGTTGATGCTGAGCGCGGTATCGCTACGCAGCTTGAGCAGATCGGCGTAGGCCGACGGATCGGGCAATGTGGAAAAGTCTCCCCATACATAAGGAATCTCGTGGGGTTGCGAAGCGTCCGCTCCGAATGCCTCACCCATACGCTCGATTCGGTACCCGTCGGCAGGTGCCCAGGTGGGAATCGGGGTTTCGAACCAATCACGATTCGCCCGGTCCACTATTTCCGTGAAGCGCTGGCCTGAGTTCCCGGACACCGCTTCCAAAGCAACGCGCCAGTCGCCGGGCTGAGATTCGCCACTGCGCAGGTGCGAGAGGCGGATGCGACTGTCGCTCAGAATCCGGCTTAGCAGGGAGTATGTGTAATCACGCGCCTCAGGGGCCACGGCTGGTTCGGATCCGGCGTAGACGTATTGCCGCCATTCCGCATGCTCGGTCGTGTCTCGCAGAAATCCGAGCACCAGCGCCATCGGTATCGTATGCGGCTTGGACGGAACCGCCGCAAGCGCTTGTAGAGCGGGGTTCACTTCTTCGGCTGCGTTCACCGTTAAGGTGACGGACTTGCCGTCTGCCAACAGGAACAATTGCACGGGACCCGCGCCCGGAGTTTGGAACCAGCGGGAAAGATCCGTTCCCAATTGGCCAAGATCCGCTGCACTGCACCAGGCAGGATCGAGCAAGATGGTTAAACCTCGGGAAAAAGTGGCGGGTTTCGAGGTCGCGGGCAACTTGCCCATGGGGCCGGAAACAGTCAGCCCGGGAGCCGGTTGGCTGGTAGCGGGTCGACTCCAAAGAAGGGTCTGCCCGAACGCAGAAGATCCAGCAACGGACGTCAGGAAGAAAAATGTAAGAATCGCACGGGAAGAAGCTACTAGG
Organism: Acidobacteriota bacterium; assembly: GCA_040007495.1. Lineage (GTDB taxonomy): Bacteria > Acidobacteriota > Terriglobia > Bryobacterales > Bryobacteraceae > Palsa-187. Next base: position 1,961 of record JBDTUY010000105.1, read on the forward strand.
CGCACCACCCGCGCGCTGATCGGTGCACGCATTCCTGTGAATACTATCACACCGGGTCCGGCATTGTTAAGCTTCGCAAGCTTCAGATGGGGCATGCTTGGAGTCCCATCGTCGGGTAGGGCACTAAATGTTACTGCTGGGGGCAAGAATCAGCTGCTGATGCGCCGGCGCAAGACTATGCACCTGGGAAGGACCGAACCCGGCCTCCCGATACATGCTGTCGATTTCGGCCAGTGTGTAGGCGTCTCCAGTGGGCGTGGTGCCCAGCATGCGCATGGCGAACAGTGCGCCATCGGGGGGCGTGACACGGTCGTCATTCGGAACAAATTCGATGACTGCGGCATGTCCGCCTGGAGTTAGAGCGGTTCGGGCCTTTTTCAAGAGCCCGACATTAGTCGCGTAGTCGAAGTGATGTAAGAAGTTAGGCAGCAGCACGAGATCGAAGCCGGTGCCCAGGTCGACATCGAAGAAGCTGCCGGGCAGGAAGTTGGACCGGTCCGCGATCCCATTCTTTGCCACATTCTCGCGCGCCACATCGAGCACGTTATCCCAATCCTGAAAGGTGACGTGAGCGGAAGGGTTTTCCAGGGCCACATGAATCCCGAACAGCCCGTGGCCTGCGGCGACATCCAGCACTTTGGACAGCGGACCCAGAAACGCTACCTTTTTCGCAACGATGGAGGCCTGTATGTCGAACATCGGCGCCATGGAGCGTGCGAACTCCACCCAGATGGGTTCATTCGGGGAGAGCGTGTGGTCCGTGGCTCCACCATTGCGAACCAGAGCGGCTACGTCGTTATACTTCTCCACCATCACCGGGTGCAGGAAGAAGTCTGCCAGTTGTCCCATATAACGGGGTGAGTTCTTGTCTAGAAGAAGTGCGCTATCGGGTGCGAGACCGTATTGCGGACCGGCCTTGGTAAGCAGTGCGTGAACCGTGAGATAGTCGCACAGAACGCGGACGCCCTTCGGGGTGCCGCCACAGAGTTTCGCGATCTCGTCAGCCGTTCGCGCGCCCTCAGCGATATGTGTGAAGATTTCGAGCTCCAGTGCGCCTTTAACGGCCTGGGCCAGTTGATAAGAGGTCAGGGCTTGATGAATTCGCCCCGGGTTTACGGGGATTGGATCGGTTTCGGGTTGGGCCATGGAAGGTGCGGAACTATGGAGTCTGACTTTCAGGATACCCTTCAGTAGCTCTTCCAGGCACCCGGCGTGATCAGTTCGACGCAGTGCTGGTCGGGGTCGCGGAAATAGAATGGACGATGCTCTCTATAGCGATTCCCTGCGAGCGGAGCCTATCGCACCAAGCATCGAAATCTTCAACGGGAATCCCGAGTGCGAAGTGCTGCTGCCCCTGGGAATCGTGCGGTGGAATGGTGCCGCGATTGTCGGGAAGCACGACTGGCTCAATCGATCCTCCCTTCAGGAAGATAAGTAGGACATGCGCCGGTGCGATGTTGAACGCGCAGAATCGTCCATCCTCCACCATGTTTTCAAACCCGAACAATCCCTGGTAGAAACGAACGGATGCGCCGACATCTGTTGCGGAGATCGCCGTTTCGACTATGCCGGTGATTCTTGGCTGCGACTCAGTCATGGATGTAGTCTCGCTTATGGATGCCCAGCGCCTTAATGCGCGAGGCGAGAGTCGCCGGGTTGATGCCCAGCAGGTCGGCCGCTCCACCTTTGCCGGAAACGCGAAAGTTGGCTTGGCGCAGCGCTGTCAGCACGTTTGTACGCTCCCGTTGACGCCACTCGACTTCGGAGATCACAGCGCCAGCTTGTGATGGGGGGAGGGGAAGTTCTTTCTCGGGATGTTTGTCAACCGGCTTCGCGCTGTGTGGCAGATCGAGCGTTAGCTTCCCGCCGTTGGACAGGATGACGGCACGTTCCACTACGTTCTGCAGTTCGCGGACGTTGCCTGGCCAATCGTAATTCTGCGCCCGCTCTGCTTCGCGCAGCGGCACTGCGGGTGCAGCGACGTGAAACCGCATGCAGGCTTGGCGGACGAAGTGCCCGATCAGTTCAGGAATGTCCTCACGGCGCCCGCGTAACGGCGGCACTTCCATGGGAAACACACCGAGGCGATAGTAGAGGTCCAAACGAAAGCGCCCTTCATTCACTTCCTGCTTCAGGTCACGATTGGTCGCCGCGACGACTCGTACATTGACCCGCTTGGTGGCTTCGTCGCCCACGCGTTCAAACTCGCCTTCCTGCAACACGCGCAGCAACTTCGATTGCAACTCCAGCGGAATTTCACCGATTTCATCCAGGAACAGAGTGCCGCCGTCGGCCAGTTGGAATCGGCCTACGCGGTCACGTACGGCACCGGTGAAGGATCCGCGTACATGGCCGAAGAACTCGCTTTCAAAAAGCTCGCGTGGGATGGACCCGCAGTTCACTTTGACCAAGGGCTTGTGGGAACGCGGACTGCGTTGATGAATCGCCCGGGCGATCAATTCCTTGCCTGAACCGCTTTCCCCCAGCACCAGCACGTTCGCGTCGGTCGCAGCCACCATTTCCACTTGGCGGAGGACGCGGTCGAGCGCAGGACTGCTACCCAGGATCTCGCCGAACGATCCGGTGGCCTCCACTTCTTCCCGAAGATAGTCGCGCTCTTCTTCCAGTTGGCGGCGTAGCGATTCGTTCTCCTCAAAGGATCGCGCGTTGGCGATAGCCACTGATGCAGCGTTGGCCATGGTCCGCAGCCAGGCAAAGCAATCCGCATCGGCGGCCTCGCGCCGGAAGACTGCCAGAACGCCCATCACCTCGCCCCGGAAGATGAGCGCGTGGCCCGCGAAACTGACCAACCCTTCGGCTCGGACCCATTCGGGGTAGCGGACCCACCGTTGGTCGTCCGCCAACTGTTGAATAAGGATGGATTCGCCCGTGGCGGCGATATGAGCGATTTTCAGGTTGCTGGGCGATAGCGCGATGCGATGGAAACTTCCGTGGATGCGAGACCAGTCCGAATTTGGAATCAGCGACGTACCGGCGCTGGCGCGGAGATGGAGTGCTAGGGTCGGGTTCCATTCGCCTTCCGAACACACCGGGCAGCGCTGGTCCGAGTCTCGCAGCCACAACCGAGCCAGCGCCACGCCGGGCTGACGGGCGACGGCATCAATGATCGTTTTAAGGACGGCGTGCAGCGACCTCTGCTCAGCCAGCGCCAGAATGATCGATGGAAGGGGTTCCAGGTCCACCGCTCCAGCATAGCTTGAAATATCAAAAATTGGTCATGAGATTTCATGTTTCGTGATATATCACAATCAAACGGGAAGAGAGTATGCTTTTGTTTTCAATAGCTTGCTCAAATTTGGCTTTGGTCCGCCGCCTGCACTTAGAGAGGCAGCCGCAAGTTAAGCAGCTAGAAAAGAGAAACTACAATGCAAAGAATCGCAGCAGTCAACGCAGCCGAAGCCACTGGAAAGACCAGGCAACTTTTGGATGGAGTGCAAGCCAAACTGGGCATGACGCCGAACCTGATGAAAACCTTGGCTGCCGCGCCCGCAGCGTTGGAGGCGTATTTACACTTCGGCGCTTCCCTGAGCACGGGCACGCTGGACGCGAAGTTCCGCGAACAACTCTCGCTGGCGGTGGCACAGGCCAACTCTTGCGAGTATTGCCTGTCGGCCCATTCGGCAATTGGCAAGATGGTCGGGTTGAAGCCGGAAGAAATCCTGGCCAGCCGTGAAGCGCATGCGGCGGACGCCAAGCGGAACGCGGGATTGCAGTTCGCGCAAGCCGTGGTTGTGCAGCGCGGCGAAGTCTCCGATCAGACGGTGGCTGATGTGAAGGCAGCGGGATACAGCGATGGCGAGATCGCCGAGATCATCGCCAACGTGGCGATCAACATCTTCACGAATTACTTCAACCACGTGGCACGCACAGATGTCGATTTTACCCGCGTCCCAGTGGAACTGATGGCCCATTCCGCTTAAGACGAACGCTTAGACAACCTCCCGGAGACATGACAATGACTAAACTTATCCCAACCAGCTACAAGACCGCGATGGTCGATGGACTCACGATCGCCTACCGCGAAGCCGGTGACCCCAGTAATCCCAAGGTAGTTCTGCTCCACGGGTTTCCCGCCTCATCGCATCAGTACCGGGATCTGATCCCTGCGCTGGCGGCCAACTTCCACGTGATCGCACCGGACTATCCGGGTTTCGGCAATATTGACATGCCGGACCCAGCCGTCTATGCGTACAGTTTTGACAAGCTGTCGGAAGTAGTCGAGAAGTTCCTGCAGGGTCGCGGCTTTGATCACTTCGGCCTCTTCGTTCAGGATTACGGTGGACCGGTTGGCTTCCGAATTGTCACACGCAACCCGGAGATGCTCGACTGGCTGATCATCCAGAACACCAATGCCTACGAGATCGGGTTCACCGCGGCCTGGGATGGTTTTCGGGGTGCCTTGTGGAAGGATCGAAGGACGGAAACTGAGAAGCCGCTCGCCGCCTTTCTGGAGCACGACGCAATCAAGGGCATCTATCTGTTCGGTGCCAAGAATCCAGAACTGATCAGCCCGGATAACTGGGAATCGGACTCGGGTTTCATGCAGAGACCGAACGCACGCCGCGTGCAGCTGGATCTGTTCTACGACTACCGCAAGAACGTCGAACTCTACCCGAAGTGGCAGGCGTTTCTGAAACAGCACCAGCCGAAGACAATTATCTTCTGGGGCCAGGACGACATCTTCTTCACACCAGAGGGTGGCGAGGCTTATCTGCAGGATTTGCCGAATGCCGAGATGCATCGGTTGGCAGCAGGTCACTTCGCGGTGGAGGACTCGCTCAACGAAATCGCGGAGGGCATGACTCGGTTCTACAACGACAAGGTCGCGGTAGTTTCCAGCAAGACCCTATCTGTCAAAACCATGGGAGCTCGCTAGACTCCGGTTCAAATCAACCGCAGGGACTTTAAGGGAAGGATACATAACCATGACAGCCACACAGCCGATCGCTCCACCATTCACTCTGGAGAGCGCGACCAGAAAAGTGCAGATGGCGGAGGACGCCTGGAACTCAAGGGACGTCGAACGCGTGGCTCTGGCCTACAGCGTGGACTCGGAATGGCGCAACCGTTCCGAGTTCCTGCGGGGGCGCGAGGAGATCAAGACTTTCCTGCGGCGAAAATGGGCCAAGGAACTGGATTATCGTCTGAAGAAGACGCTATGGGCGTTTGGCGAGAATCGCATTGCCGTAAGCTTTGAGTACGAATGGCGGGACGATCAAGATCAGTGGCATCGGTCCTATGGCAACGAACTGTGGGAGTTCGACGATGCTGGGTTGATGAGGCTTAGGCTCGCCAGTATTAATGACGCTCCGATAGCGGTCGCAGAACGTCGCGTAGTTTAGTTGTTTTGAAAGGAGGCTTCAGCGTGTACGTTTCCGAACTCTGGCGATACCCTGTGAAGTCGATGGCTGGCGAATTGGTGCAGAGCGCACACCTGACGGCCTCCGGCATCGACGGCGACCGAGTGATTCAAGTGAAGGACGCACGCGGGCGTACGGCCACGTCGCGTACGTACCCAAAGTTGTTGGGGCTGCACGCGACCATCGATCCGCAGGGCATGGTGTTGGTGGATGGTAAGCCGTGGACGGACCGGAGCGTTCTGACCGCCGTGCAGGATATCGTCGGTCCGGAAGCGAAGTTGGTCGAAGACCATAGTGTGAATCGCTTCGACATTCTTCCACTGCTGGTGGCGACTGATGGAGCTATCGCGGTTTTTGGGCGGGACCGCCGGAGGATCCGTCCGAACATCATTGTGGGTGGCGTGGATGGCTTGGAGGAACGTACTTGGGAAGGGGCAGAGTTGACGATCGGCGAGGTCGTGGTTGGCATTCACGACCTTCGCGGGCGCTGCATCATGACCACGTTTGATCCCGACACCTTGAAGTACGATCCGGCGGTGATGCGGGATATCGTCAAGCGCTTCGGTGGCAGGCTGGCACTGAATTGCGAGGTGCTTGCGGGCGGGACGATCCAAGTCGGGCAGGAAGTGAAATTAGAGAAGTGAACCGTCGCCAGCGAGAGAAGTTGCGCCGAGTCTTTCAACCCGCGAAGGTCGGTGTGCTGTTTGTTGGAGAATCGCCACCCGCGTCCGGTCGGTTCTTTTACAACCGCGATTCGGGGCTGTATCGCTCCATGCGCGACGTATTCGCATTGATCGATCAGACGGTTTCAGACGTGGACTTCCTTGCAAGATTCCGGCAATCCGGCTGTTATCTGGTGGACCTTTGTCCTGAGCCAGTAGACAAGATGCCAGCAGACCTTCGCCGAAGCGCCTGCGCAGCTGGCGAAACGTCCCTGGCGGGAACGATCACGCGACTACAACCCAGAATGATCGCGACCTTGGTCCGTTCAATTGAAGCAAACGTGACCCGGGCAGCGACTCGCGCTGGCTGGAATGGCGAATTCGTTCACCTGCCTTATCCGGGGCGATGGTCCAGGCATCGGGCGAGGTTTAGCCAGTTGCTGATGCCGGTATTGAAACGCATCGGCTGAGGATGGCACTGAAGCGGTCAATCACAGACCTTTTCCGTAGATCGGAATCACAGCTCCGGTTACTTGCGACGCCGCGTCCGAAGCCAGATGCACCAGCATCGCGGCTACCTGACTTGGCTGCACCCATTGCGAAACATCCGCCTGGGGCATGGCAGCGCGATTCGCGGGCGTGTCCATGGTCCCCGGCAACAACACGTTCGCGGAAATGCCATGCGACTTGTACTCAAGCGCGATGGTGCCTACCAAAGAAACCAGTGCCGCTTTCGACGCCGAATACGCTCCAAGTCCAGCGGCGGGTTCGTTCGCAGTCCGGCTCCCAATTGCCAGAACCGAGCCAGAGCCTTGCTTCTGCATCACTGGCAGCACCGCACGTGCCATATAGAAAAACGCATCCAAGTTCACGTTCACCATGCGGGCGAGCACGTCATCGTCCGTCTCGGCAACCGATGGTCCTCCGGCGAAAGCGCCCACCAAGTGCACCAGAGCATCAATGCGTCCGGTGCGGTCGAGAACTCGCTTCACCACGGCAGCAGCTTGATCGCTGGAACCGAGTTCCGCAGGGTCTGCGGTGAAGTTCTTGTGTGGGAAATCTTCGGCCTTGATCGATCGCGCCGTGCCTACCACGATCGCCTGGGCATCCAGAAACGCTTGGGTCACATAGTTACCCAGGCCGCCTTTCGCGCCGGTGATCAATACGACTTTGTCCTTCAACATGGCTTACTCTCCTGACGGCCAAGCTACCTGAAATCCGGGATGAAACGCCAAGCCTCGCAGGTGGTCAATTCTCCGACGGTGTTTGGTCGATGTGATCGATCACAGTCACGGGAAAGTTCCGCTTGCTCTTTTCCAGTTTCAAGCCGAGCTGTTTGTCGACGGCCTCGAAAAGGGAAATACCCGCGATGGGTTCGGCAGCTGCCGTAGTGGGGCTAGCCGCTCCACCTTCCGCGGCAGCACGTAGCACCAGACTAATGACCGGGTTGAAGGTCAACCTGAAGTCCCAGCCTCCCTGTATCCCGGTCAGATCCTGAACCGGATTATCCAACTCGGGAGTCCTGCCTCGCAGCAGTTCCGCGAATTGAGCCATCGTGATGTTTTGGCAAATCAATGCCTGCGAACCTTGTGGAGCGGGCGGTGCGCCGGGGACCTGTGCCGGTGCCTTACACCAGCTCCGCGAGCTCGGATCGGCCTTCTTCATCTTTGGCTTGCCCGCCGCTAAATCATAGGCTGGCAGTTCGCGTTGCTCCGTGTGGAGGGTCAGCTTGAAACGGTCTTTCAGCAAAGCCAGCATCATGGGAGCCAGCGTGTCAGCGTCCAGCGCAGGCTGGGCAGTATCCGAAGATGTTTGCGCGACCACATCGAATCGAGCGCTGCCCGCCCACGTTGGTATGCCGACGATTTGGGCTGAATACGCCGGGTTGAACGCTCGCTGGATCAAGAAGGTTAGAGGTACGCCTTCCGCGTTGAGGCGACCGCCGGGCTGCATTTGAAATCTGCCGTTGCGGTTATCCGGTGAGGTGGGCTTGATAGTCGCAACCTCGAACTCCTTAGGCAGCAAAATTCCTGGCAGGGCCTCGGCCGTTCCGGGCGGGTTGTCTATCGGTCGCTGGTTGACACTCTCCACAACCACGACGGGCATCGGAACCTGTCGCTCTTCCAACTTCAGCCCGAGCTGCTTGTCCACCGCCTCAGCGACCGTGATCTGGCTCCCCGTCCCGCCGGGCAACCCTGTCAGCCCAATTGAATATTTGAAGTCGAAGTTCCAAGCGCCGGTCAAGCCGGTCTGATCCACCACGGGATTGGTTCCCAGGTTTGCTCCCAGCATTCCACGAAGCCCATCCGCGAATGCCGCCATGGTCATATTGCGGCACCGGTAATCAATCATTCCATCGGCAAGCGTGATCCGAACCGGCGTGCCGTCGGGGCCGGACGTCGTAAGGTTTAAGATTCCAGTGCCGGTGGCACCGGAGCTTTGAGGCTTACACCCCGTCTCACCCGAGCCGTCCGCTTCTTTGAGTTTCGACTTGGTGCCCGGAACCAGCGCAAAGGTCGGCATCGGCCTGGTATCTTCCTTGGAAACAAGCTTGAACCGCTCCGCCAGCAGCGATTGCAGCATTAATCTCTGTTTGTCCGGTGCAGTCTGCTGAGGCTGCTTCGCCGCGACGTCGTAGTGATCCATTTCTAACCAACTTGGTCCCCCGACGACCTTGTTTGTATTACCCAGGTCGTAGGCATAGTTGATGAGATCCGCCATGGTGGCGTTCTTGATCTCATAGAAATCACCGCGCGCGGTCGGGGGCCGGGTGCCCTGATTGCCCGTTTTTGCATTCACGTGTACGTCGGCGGCCAGAAATCGGGGCTTGTCTTCGCTTTGGCCGAATGCGGGCAGGGTGGCGAGGGTCAAAAAGACAGCGATGCCGCCCCCAGCGGCAAGCTTCTCGGCAGATCTCATGAGCAACTCCTGACTAAATTTGACGCTACCACGCCGAAAACGTTGGTGAATCGGCGCATGTTCCTCGATTTTGTCATATGCCATGCCTATTCGCTGCTCTTGCTTATCCGTTGCTCTTGAACCAGAAGGGCGTCTTCTTCGTCCACTCTGACGTGGGATAACGACGGTGCAAGAGGTCGAAGGCGCGCTTAGAGAAATCGCCGGTCGCACGATCGGAGCAGCCCAAACGGGTGGCGCGGACGACACGATACAGCGCCTCCGGGATGCGCGGATCGTTCGGATTCTTTTCCGCAAACGCCAACGTCTGCGCTCCCAGCCAGTTGGGTCCCGTGGGAACGGCTGCCAGTTGTTTCCATTCGGCATCTGCCTCTTCGCGAATGGCAGGTGCAAGGAATTCGGCGACCGGAACCGGCACCTTCTCCGGCGTTCGGTAGTAGTCCGGCGCGCTCCCAGCGCACCACCAGTTGTCGCGATAATTGCTCAATTCATTCGG
>JBDTUY010000106.1:0-11355 GCA_040007495.1 Acidobacteriota bacterium
AGAAGTTGCGAGGATCGTCGGCACCGCCCAGTTCCGGGGCGATCAGATAGTCCAGTTCATACGCTTTGGCCTTGGGTCGTTCGATGCCGTAGTGATCGAAAACCTGCCGTCCGACCGAGGCGGGAATGATATGTGCGACTTGTTCAGGCGTTGCGCACAGTTCAGCCTCCGAAACCAGCGCGATTACGCCCGGGGTAATGCTCGGATCCGGCGTTAAGCGGTAGGTTTGCTCGGTGACCTGCTTCACACCCAGGATAAATAAGCCGCCGCAGAAAACGGCCATGGCGCCGCCCATCCAGCCCAGACGATTCCCATGCAATAGAAAATCCGACAGGCGATCCAGCAGGCCCGGGGCCGGAGCAGAGGCGAGTTGCTCCAAGTGAGCCTTCAACAATGCGCGCGGACCGTCGGCGGACGGCAGCATGGGATCCAGCAGGTCCTGGTGGGCGCACACAAAATCCGTGATGGCCTCTTCCAATTGCTTCATGCGCGTGCGGCAATTCCAGCAGGAATCCAAATGCAAGCGAACCTCGGAGGCACGCTGCGCCGTCAGTTCGCCGTTTGCGGCGGAAACCAGATCGGACTCGGGAATGTGTGCGTCGTGATTCTGCCCACGTACGTTTGTCATATGCTCATGCTCGGTCGGCTCGGCTGAGTTTGCCTAACGATCTTTCTAACGATTGTGCGACCGCGCCCAGCGACATGCCCAGGACGTCGGTAATTTCGCGATACCGCAGGCCCTCAGCGCGGAGATACAGGCAGCGGCGGTCCTGTTCCGGTAGCGCGCCCACGACGGCCAGCAGATGAAGCTGGCGCTGGCGGGATGCGGCTTGCTGTTCGGGGTTCTGCGCTGGATCGGCGCGATGTTCCGGCTCTGCGGATAAGGCCTCGCGCCGGATCGCATAACCGCGCTTCAGACCGAGGTTATGCGCAACCCGGAAGATCCAGGCCTGAATATTCGTGCGAGGCTTGCCTTGATCGAGATGTCTGAAAAGCGCCAAGAATACCTCCTGCACCACTTCCTCTGCATCCGGAATACCGAGCCCGAACGACAGCAAATAGCGGAGCAGTCCCGTACGATGTTGGTCAAACATCGCAGCGACTTCATCGGCCAACGGCGACGGCGCGGACGCAGGGCGGACCCCGGTCTCGGTCAAAACGGAATCTGCGGGGCGGGCGAACATAGCTCCATTTGATTATTCCAGAAGCGAGGAGGATGTTCAGGGGAAAGTGGGTGATTTGAGCTGAGCCCGAAGGCTCGGCTTACAGCAGCATTCATTATGAGCTAGGGGGCTGGTCGCGGACTGGCCCGACTCTTTCTAATCCGGAGACAATCAAAGTCCGCTTGGTGCGGGCGCGGTTCCGTGCTGTCAGCGAGTTGCACGGAACCGCGACGCCTAACTATGCGAATTGAGTTTATGCCAGCAGCTGTACTACGAGAGCTTGGAGCGTCGGAGTGCAGTTCCTGCCAACGCTAGCAGGCCGACTACGGACAATCCGATCGTTCCAGGCTCAGGGGTGCCGAGGACAGCAGTGAATGTCAAATTCTGGGCCCCAGTAACCACCAGGTCGCCCAAGGTGGTCGAGTAGGTGCCACCGGCAAAGGAGGCAGCTGGGTTCGAAACTGAGATCGGTGTGACCAATCCGTAGCCAACTGCTCCAGCACTGGAAAAGTTGATAGCTTTGTCCCCCGCCGCGCCGCCCATTCCAATGAGTCCGGAACCAGGAACGAGACCGGCAATCATAGCTTCAGTGAATGAGCCGGACAACGCTCCGATTGTGATGCTATTTGAGAGCGCGGGGTTGAATAGCACACCCGGCGTAAAGGTGAAGATGTTGGCCGTGTCAGAGTTAAAAGTGAACGAGAAGCTCGTATTGGTGAGCGAGATGGCGGCGTTGCCGGTGCCGAGACGACCGGAAATTTCGCCAGTTTCGATATAGGTGATGGGTCCCGCATGGGCGACGGTTGCAAGGGCCGCCAGGACGATTCCGAAGCTTAAAAAACGCATTTTTTCCTCCTAAGGATGGTTGATTATGCAGGGCGGCTTGTCCTTCCGGCAATAGTTCAAAAGGAGCAGCGGTACCGGAACGGTACGGTGTGTACTGGAGCGGCGGATCGCCTTTTCTTCCTCAAACTGCGGAATTAAGGTGAACAGAGCGAGGCAGTGCAGGATTCCTTAGTAGTGTTTACTGCAAACTCGCTGTTCCCAAGATCCTGCCGCCCCGTGCTGCGTTGCCTGACGGCGGCCATGCTCTCCGTACTTGCATACGGTCAGACCCCGACCGGTCAGATCCGCATTGAGGTCAAAGACCCGGCAGGCGCGGCGACGGCGGCTTCCGGCACCTTGAGCCAGGTACCGTCGGGCGTTCGGCGCAGCTTTAGTGCCGACGAGCAGGGCACGTTTACCTTTGAGAATCTGCCGTATGGCCGCTACCGGCTAGAAGTCGGCGGAGGGGCGTTCGCCACGCAGGCGATCTTGCTGGACGTCGCTTCCACCACGCCTGTATCCCAAGCCGTGACGCTGGCGCTGGGAGTACAGACCGCTCATGTCGATGTGGTCGCGACCACGCCATTGGCTGGGCTGGAGCAGATGAAGAACGATATCGCGGCTCCGGTGCAAACGGCTACGCAGAAGGATATCGAGCAGAGCGGCGCGATCAACTTCTCAGACTTCCTGAACCGGAGATTGAACGGGGTGTATCTGAATGAAGTTCAGGGCAATCCGTTCCAGCCCGATTTGAACTATCGGGGCTATACTGCTTCTCCACTGTTAGGAACGCCACAGGGCATCTCAGTATATATGGACGGCGTTCGCCAGAATCAGCCTTTTGGCGACGTGGTTAGTTGGGATCTGATTCCCCGCGTCGCGATCGCGGAGACAACGTTGATGCCTGGATCGAATCCGTTGTTCGGGTTGAACACGCTGGGTGGAGCCGTCTCCTTGACGACCAAAGACGGGTATACCAATCAAGGTTCGGCGATTCAGATCAGCGGAGGCAGCTTCGGGCGCAAGACCGCTGAGTTGGAGCACGGTGGGTCAAACAAGCGGGGCTGGAGTTGGTACGGAGCCACCAGTCTGTTCTTTGAAGACGGCTGGCGTCAGGCGTCGCAGTCCAATATTCGTCAGTTCTTCGGCAAGCTTGGGTGGCAGGGCGCAAAGACCACGGTGAATCTGACGCTCGGGTACGCGAACAATCAGATGAACGGCAACGGTCTGCAGGAACAGAGTTTTTTGGCTCGCGATTACTCCAGTGTTTATACGGTTCCCGACGTCACGGGCAATCACGCACCAAACTTGAACTTCACCGTTCGACACGCTTTGACCTCAAAGCTGACTCTTACAGGCAACGCGTACTATCGTTACGTTCACACCAGCTCCTTCAACGCGGATCTGAATGACGATTCGCTGGATCAATCGATCTACCAGACCAGCGCCGCAGAGCGCACCGCTCTAGCCACACTTGGATATACGAACATACCGACCAGCGGAGCCAATGCGACCAACACACCGTTTCCGTTCCTACGCTGCATCGGCAACGTTCTCCGGAAGGATGAGCCCGCGGAGAAATGCAACGGCCTCTTGAATCGCGGAAATTCCTGGCAGCAAAACTACGGCGTTACAGGTCAATTGATCGCCTCCGGATCGTTCCACGGCAATCGCAACCAGTTCATCGTTGGCGCTGGATTTGACGGGAATCGGACGACGTTTCGCCAATCGAGCGAACTCGGCTATCTAAATCCCGACCGCAGTGTGACGGGCGTATCCGCATTCGGAGACGGGGTCACGGGCGGCAATGTGGATGGCGAGCCGTACGATACTCGCGTAGATTTGAATGGCCGCATTCGAACCAGTAGCGTCTACGTGACGGATACGCTATCGGTGGGCAACAAGTGGAACCTAACCGGATCTGGCCGCTACAATCGCACGACCGTGATCAATAAAGATCACATCACCCCGGGTGGCGGAACCGGATCGCTGGATGGCAACTACGTATTCGGACGGTTCAATCCTGCGGTCGGCATAACCTACAATCCGACAGGTTTTCTGAACACCTATTTCAGCTACAGCGAAGGTAGCCGCGCGCCGACATCGGTGGAACTAGGTTGTGCCGATCCGGTGAACCCATGTAAGTTGCCGAACGCGATGGCGGGTGATCCCCCATTGAAGCAGGTTGTGACGCACACGTTTGAGGGCGGATTACGGTCGGGTGCTGATAGCCGTATTGTGTGGAGCCTGGGATGGTTCAGGGCGGAGAATCATGACGACCTACTGTTCGTGCAATCGCCTCAGACTGGCTTTGGCTACTTCAAGAATTTCGGTAAGACCCGCAGACAAGGCTTGGAGATCGACCTGAGCCGTCAGATTCGCCGCGTGACACTGGGTGGTGGCTACACATTCCTGAACGCGACTTATCAGAGTCCAGAGATCGTCAGCGGCTCCAGTAACAGCACGAACCTGGACGCATTGGCCGGACGGAAGGGGATTGATGGCACCATTCAAATCAACCCCGGCAGTCAAATTCCGCTGGTTCCGAGCCACATGTTGAAAGCTTACATGGATGTTCAGGTGACCTCGAAGGTCACCGTGAACCTTGGAATGGCGGCATTCTCAAGTTCCTACGCACGGGGCAATGAGAACAATACGCATGTCGCCGATGGAGTTTACTATTTGGGTCCGGGGAAGTCGGGTGGCTACGCGGTGTTGAACTTGAGCGGCCGGTATCAGTTGACCAAGCGAATTCAGATATTCGCGCAAGTCTCGAACTTGGCGGACCGCCATTTTTATACAGCGGCAACACTGGGGCCCATGGGATTCAATCCTACGACTGGGACTTTTCTAGCCCGACCATTTGCAGCTACCTCGACAGGAGCTTTCCCGATCGTCCATTCCACCTTCCTAGCTCCAGGCGCTCCGCGGGGTGCGTGGGGTGGGGCGAAGTTTCGGTTCTAGCGGAAGCCGGGAGTAAGAGTTAGGCCGAGAAAACTATCTTGAGGTCGAGGACGAACCCTTTCATAGGTCCGTCTCCTGCAAGGGTCGCTGGGTTGTCGAGCGTCATGGGTTCGACGCCCGGGCGATAGATCGTCGCCGTCTTTTTGATCGGGTCGATGAGCCAAGCGAGCAGGACGCCGTTATCGATATACTCCTGCATCTTCTCTTGAAGCGGTCGGAGACGGTCGTCTGGCGACCGGACTTCTATCACGAATTCAGGCGAAAAGACGGGGAATCGAATACCAGGGGTCTTTGTAGCCTTCCAACGCTCCGCATCGAACCACGAAGCATCGGGAGCAAGCCGGGAACCATCGGGGAATCGGAATCCCCCATCTGGACCAGAAAATCGGCCACCGTATTGGCGGGTCCAATTTCGCAGTTGAGAAACGATTTCGCCTACCCGTTCACTGGTCTCTGGATCTGTAGGTGGCATGAGGGTGACAGTTCCGTCCGCATGGTATTCGACGGTTGCGTTGGGGAATTCGGCTAACAGCTCAAGAAATTCCTCTTCGCTCAACCCAGGAGAGGTGAACGTCACCGGCAGTCGATCATCAATGGCGAGGGCGGCCAGAGTCATAGCGGTGCTTCTCATGACCATTATAGGCCCGTCTGGTCGGGCTTACACTGGAATTGCACTCCACCATGTCACAGACTCCAACGCCCTCCGGCGGTTCCTTCCTGATCGACAATCCGCAGCAGACCTTTACGCCTGAAGACTTCACGCCGGAGCATTTGGCGATTGCCCGCGCTACGGACGAATTCTGGAAGCACGAGGCTGCTCCCAACATAGAAGCGATTCAGCATCAGGATTTCGATGTCCTCCTGCGCGTGCTGCGGAAATCCGCAGAACTGGGATTGGTCGCGACGCTTGTGCCAGAGAAGTTCGGCGGCATGGAGATGGATCTGGCTTCGGCCATGATCGTCACGGAAGGCGTGGCTCGCGACGCGTCGTATGCGGTCTGCCACGGGGGGCAGGCGGGAATCGGCGCGCTGCCGGTGCTGCTGTTCGGAACGGAACAGCAAAAACAGAAATATTTGCCACGGCTGGCATCGGCTGAAATGGTCGCGGCGTACTGCTTGACCGAAGCCCAAGCAGGATCGGATGCGCTTGCGGCACGCACAACCGCGGTCTTGTCTGCGGATCAGACACACTACCTGCTGAATGGTCAGAAAGTGTGGATCACCAACGGCGGGATCGCGGACCTGTACACCGTCTTCGCGCAGGTTCCCGCAGAAGATCCCAGCCAACGGCCACAATTCACGGCGTTCTTAGTTGAACGCATCTGGCCGGGAGTTTCTTCCGGCGCGGAAGAAAAGAAAATGGGACTGAAGGGAAGCTCCACCACTTCTGTCTACTTCGATAACGTCAAGGTTCCCGCCGAGAACGTGCTGGGCGAGGTTGGACGAGGTCACCTGCCCGCGTTCAACATTCTGAACATAGGCCGCCTGAAGCTGGCCGCGTTTGCGCAAGGTGAATGCAAGGAAGTATTGGCGCATTCGATTCGGTACGCGCGGGAGCGCAGGGCGTTCGGCAAGTCGATTAGCGAGTTCGGCCTGATCCAACACAAGCTGGCTGAGATGACGATCCGCATGTTCGTCAATGAGAGCATGGTGTATCGTGTGACCGGCTTAATTCAGGACCGGCTCAGTGATTTTACCTGGGATCTGCCGGACGCAGGGCAAGTCTTCATGAAAGCCGTGCAGGAGTTCGCCATGGAGTGTTCCCTGGTGAAGGTCTTTGGCTCTGAAGTTCTGGGGTACGTGACCGACGAAGCGGTGCAGATCCACGGGGGCTACGGCTATCATCAGGACTACGCGGTGGAGCGTGCGTATCGCGATGCTCGCATCTATCGCATCTTTGAAGGCACCAACGAAATCAATCGGCTGGTCGCGACTAGTATGTTGCTGAAGCCTGCGAAGGAGACCCGACGATCACGCTTTGCAGACGTCATTGAGCAAGCGGATACAGTCCCGACCACGGACCTGCTGAGCAACGCCAAGAAGGTCGCACTGTTGCTGCTCCGGGTGGCAGGTGCGAAGTTGGGCGGCAAACTCGAAGATCATCAGGAGATCGCGGCGGCGTTCACCGATATCCTGATCCAGATCTTCGCGATGGAATCGGCAACCTTGCGGGCTGCTAAAGCGAAGCGCGAGCAGATGTGGATCATTACCGGCGTTTTCACGGATGACGCGCTTGGCGCGATTGAGACGCGGGCGCGGATGGTCCTGGCCGCTTGCTGCGAGGATGAGGTCGAGTTGAAGCGGCACCTGGATGCGGTTCATCGTTTGGTGGATCGTCCTGTGCTCGACACGATTGCGCTTCGAAGACAGATCGCGGAGAGGGTGCTGGAAGCCGGACGCTACATGGTGTGACGTTTGCTCTGGAGTGGGATAATATTGGCTGATGATTCATGGCTGAGTTTTTTGCCCAGAACTGGGGAAATCTAGCTTCCGTCGTGGGGTTGGTCTTCAGTTTTCTGGCGTTCATCTTTTCAAAACGTGCTTCTCGAGCTGCGGAAGCAGCGAGAGACTCGGTACTGCGGAGGTCATTGAGCCAGGATATGAGCGACGCTTCCCGATTGGCATCTGATATCGCCAAGTATGTGCGAGCTGAGAACAGCGAGATGTCTGTCATCTTCACTGAAGAACTCTGGAATCAAACAAGCTACTATGTACGCCGCTGGGATCGTGAGTTGTCAGAGCAATGTAAAATCGACCTCGATCAGGCCCGTGAGCAGCTAGCACTCATACAGAAGCATCTGAGACGCTGCAACATTGGAGCAATGAATCCCCGGCAAAAAACTAGGCTCACTGAGGCGTGCCAAACTGTAAACACCCTCTACCACGAAGTGTCGGGCGTTGTGATGAAGGCAACAGACAAGGCTACATAACCATGCAAGATAATAAGGCTCTCAAGTTATTTAAAGAAGTACTTGCGAAAACCCGGGCTGGACGTATCCAGTGGAATGCCACGGAGATTGCAAATCAGTACTCTAGCGGTCTTCCAAGTGGTCATCGCTTAGTTTCATCTAGTCTTGTTCAGATCGATGATTGGGGGAAACCCGACAACGAATTTTCCCTTGCTTTGTGTGCCAATGAGAACGAACTCTTAAGGGTAACTTCCGCAGTTGACGGTGTTGATTGGCCCGATTTGCAGGAACTTCACGAATTAGCAAGACGAAGTGCCTTAGGTGTCAACGAAGAACTTGATCAAGTTTTAGGCGAGCTAGCAAAACTTTAGGACTAACTTGATCCGTATCGCTAATGGCCAAGGCTTCTGGGGTGATTCGCCCGAAGCTCCTGTTGATCAGGTTCGCAAGGGGCCGATTGATTATCTGACGCTCGACTATCTGGCTGAGGTCACGATGTCGATCCTGGAAAAGCAGCGGTCGCGCGATCCGAAGGCCGGCTATGCTCGCGATTTCGTTGAACTGATGGCGCGTTTGTTGCCGGATCTGAAGGAACGGCGCGTTCGCGTGGTGGCGAACGCTGGTGGAGTGAATCCGATGGGCTGCCGCGATGCTCTGCTGGCTGAGGCAAAACGGCAAAACATCCCGATCAAGCTCGCGACCGTGACCGGCGACGACATCACGGATCAGATCGACCAACTGCTCAGGCGCGGAATCGAATTGCGCAACATGGATACCGGGCAGCCGTTGGCGGAGATTCGCGATCGTGTGGGTCGGGCCAATGTTTACCTGGGCGCGTTTCCGGTCGCGAAGGCATTGCGGCTCGGCGCGGATATTGTAGTGAGCGGTCGAATCGCGGACGCTGCGTTGGTGTTGGGTCCGATGATCCATGAGTTCGATTGGAAAGAGACGGATTGGGATCGGCTCTCAGCAGGCATCGTTGCTGGACACGTGGCCGAGTGCGGAGCGCAAGGATCAGGTGGGAATTGCCAGGTGGATTGGGAGACGGTGCCACATCTGGCAGACGTCGGCTATCCGATCATTGAGGCGGAACGAGAAGGGACCTTCGCGGTCACCAAACACGCAGGCACCGGGGGACGCATCACGGAGGCGTCAGTCAAAGAACAACTGTTGTATGAAATCGGCGATCCGCGCGCGTACATCACGCCCGATGTCGTGACGGACTTCACTTCGGTTCGACTGAAGCAGGATGGCCCGAATCGTGTGCGATTCACCGGCATCAAGGGCACCCCGGCAACAAACTACTTCAAGGTCTCTATCAGTTATTCGGCTGGATACAAAGCGATGGGGCAGATGGCTTACGGCTGGCCCGATGCGCTTAAAAAAGCGAAGGCCGCCGACCGGATTCTTCGCGAGAGATTGGAACGGCTGGGGTTGAAGTTTGATGCGATCCGCACGGAATTCCTGGGTGCCGGTGCGTTGCACAGTATCGCCGCTGCGGAACCATCGCCTGAATTAGAACTGCACCTGCCGGAGGTTGTGCTGCGGTTCGGTGTGCGGTCGCAGGATAGGGCATCCGTAGAACGCTTCACGCGGGAGATCGCTCCGCTGGCGTTGAATGGTCCACCAGTGGCTTCGGGCCTGGGATTGGGGCGACCGAAGGTCGAGGAGATCGTAGCTTTCTGGCCGACGCTGATTCCGAAATCGGAAGTGCATGCGGAGGTGGCCTTGTGGTCAAGCGCCGATGATTAAACGAAGGTTGATTGAGTTGGCGCACGCGCGTTCCGGCGACAAGGGCGACAAGGTGAACATCGGCTTGATCGCGAAACGTCCTGAAGACTATGCGGTGCTAGAGCGAGAAGTCACTGCCGAGCGAGTGAAGGAACACTTCGCGGGCGTGTGCCTGGGCAAGGTGGAGCGGTTCGAGCTGCCGAATCTTGGCGCGTTGAACTTCGTGCTGTGGGAGGCCTTGGATGGCGGCGGCACCATGGCGCTGAAAGCCGATCCGCAAGGCAAGACCTACAGCAGCGCACTGTTACGCATGGAAATCGATTCGCCCTGGTAGCTCAAGGCGGGAGGAAATCGGCATGATAGTTCAATACACAGTGGCGGACGGCATCGCGAGAATCATGCTGAATCGGCCTGAGAAGCGTAACGCGCTGAACGCGGAGATGATCCGCGGCTTGCGCGAAGCGTTCGATCAGTCGGCGGTCAACGCAACAGTGCGAGTGATCGTTCTGGAAGGGGCAGGTGCGGATTTTTGCGCAGGTTTGGATTTAAAGAGCACGGCGCAGACAGATGAATCTGACGTTATGGAGCATTTGGAATCTGCCCGATCTCTAGCCGATCTGTTCGTGGCCATGCGTCGGAATCCGAAGGTGATCGTGTCGGCCGTACGCGGTCGCGCTATTGGAGGCGGCTGTGGCTTGGCTACCGCCAGCGATCTGATTTTGGTTTCCGAATCCGCGGAGTTCCGCTACCCGGAGGTGAACCTGGGCTTCGTCGCTGCCATCGTTCTACCGCTCCTGCGGCGACAGGTGAGTGAAAAGCGAGCGTTTGAGATTGTCGCATGCGGTGCCAGCATTTCA
Source organism: Acidobacteriota bacterium (assembly GCA_040007495.1). Taxonomy (GTDB): domain Bacteria; phylum Acidobacteriota; class Terriglobia; order Bryobacterales; family Bryobacteraceae; genus Palsa-187. The sequence goes on from JBDTUY010000106.1 coordinate 10,450, forward strand.
GCCGAAGACGCGTTTGCCTTCGGTATCGCGAACCAAGTATTTGAAGACGACGAATTCGATGGGGAAGTAGAGAGCTACGTTGCCAAGCTGGCTGTGAAATCAGCCAGCGCGTTGAGTTTGACCAAAGATCTGCTGTACCACATCGATGGGATGAGCTTTGAAGCAGCGATTCACGCGGGGCTGTACACCAATGCGATTGCCAGAATGACTCCGGACGCCCGGCAAGGGTTTGAACGCTTTGTTAGCCAATCCGAAGCTCGCGCCAAGACTTAGGACGCGGTTTTCCGGGAGCTGATTGTGCGGATGTTGATACAATCGCGATTTGCCGCTATGCGTACGTTCCTAATTTGTGGAATCGCGATCCTGCTTGTGGGATCGCTGTATGCGCAACCGCAAGCGAAGCCGATCAAGCGTCCGAAGAACAACGAACTTGCGATCGAAGGGCCGGTGCCGGGAACAGGGCGCGAAGCGGAGACACCGGCGGCGGTTAGCGCGGCTGTGGATCGTTTGATGTTCCACGTCTCGCCGCTACAAACGCAAGGGCTCCTGTCGGAACAGCTTCGAGAAGCGCTGAAGTTCCTGATCAAAGCCAACGGCAATGCCACGTTCGTAAAGTTGCGCGCATTTGTTGCTGGAACTGGCGATTTGCGTCGGGTGCCCGCGATTGTGGCGGAGATGTTCGCGGAGAAAAAGCTCGCACTGCCAGCGGTGACGACCGTTCGGGTGGGTGGCTTTGGCTTGGATAATGCTCAGGTGGTGATCGAGAGCGTTAGTGAAGCGAAGAAGCCGGGTGCGAACGGAGCCGTGAAGTTTTTATATGGGAACGAAGCCGCGACAGGAACTGAAGCTGTCGCTCGCCTGGAGGATGCGATGAACAGAACTCTCGGCTCCGCGATGCTTCTACTC
>JBDTUY010000107.1:0-11323 GCA_040007495.1 Acidobacteriota bacterium
CGCATCGAAGTCTACATGCACCTCGCCGCGCCCTTCCCGCATGTCCGCGATTGACGGAAATCGCGCGGAGCGCAACTGTGGCATCACGCAGCGGCCATCAATCGACAGCGTTAGATCGCCGAGAACCGCATCCGCGTACGCACGCTGTTCCTGGTCTGAGATGGCTCCATCCGCGTTGGTGTCCATCGACGCGATCAGGCGCGGGAACACAGCAACACCCGGCGTCAGAGTCATCTCTGCATGGAGCCGATTGCTCTCAATCGAGATAGTCGTTCCCTGCAAATACTCATCCAGCCGATGCGCGAAGGTTGGCGGTGCGGCCAAAGCCAGCGTCGCGATTATGAGCCTTGCGTTCATTTCGCGGTGGGCTTCCGTCCGTAGTCATTCGTAGGATCGCGATACATCGCGTGAATATGCATCGATGGATCGCCACCCATCGATTGGGGCGCATACTCAATGACCACATGCGGCCCCTGAATGCGATAGTAAGACGAAATATTGGTCCCGACCGTCACATTGGTCGGACCGCTCCACGCGAACCAGGTATTGTTCAGCTCGGCTTTCAACTCCGCCATCCGAGCCGCAGCCGCGCTCTCATGAATGATACCCGCCCACTCCGCGATCACATCGAGTAGCATCGCCTTCTGCTTATCGTTCATGCCCGAAGCCTTCAAGCCCTCCGGTTGGATCGTCTTACCATCTTCTCCCGGTCCCAATACGAGATCCGCCATTCGGGACCCGAGAACGGCTTGCTTGCGCTGCGCCTCATCCAGCGAATTGAGCAACGTAACCGCTTTATCGCTTTCCTGGCCCATAGGGCGAATCGTCTTCCCATTCAGCGTGTAGAGCGAGGGTTGGGCACCCGTGAGTGATGGCGTCAAAATGCCGCGCTGCCCGTCGATCGTGATGTTGAGCGCCAGATGATGTCCACCGAACTGGAGCATCCACTGTGCTTTCTCAGAAGGCGTTCCCAGGATGGAGATGTAGTACAGATCCTTGCCGAACATCAGCCCACCGCCGCCACCTTTGCCCTTGCCTTTACCTCCACCCGGACCACCCCCTGGTTCACCAGGACCGCCGCCCTTAAATCCACCCTTGTCATCGCCCTTGGGACCGCCCTTGCCTTGCTGACCGCCGCCGTTGCCCGCCGTCGTCTTGAGGCTCTCGTCGGCATCCATAATCTGCTCGACCTTCTCAAAACCTCGCTTGCTGAGGACTGCGGCCATCACATTGAAGGCCGCCGTGCGCTGAGCCGCACTCAGTTCGCCCATGCTAAGACCGCTCGCGGAACAATGCTGATCGGGAAATTGGACCAACGAGCCCTCTGTTCCTCGTCGTCAAAGGCGAACAGCGCCTTCTGCCGCTGCGTTGTGTCGAGCGTCGAAAGAAAGGTATTGAGCGCACTGACGATCTTGCCGGTTGCCGTTTGGGTGGCTGGTGCCTGCGCGTAGACAAAGGAAAGGGATACCAGCGCGGCGCTGAGCACGCGTGACGCGGGAGCTATTCTCATGGTCGGATTCATCTCCTATATTCATTACTAGCACCGGAAAGCGACGCTGTCGCATTAAGAATTGTTATCTCTGTTTGCCCCGCGCGACCCACAGGACGTCCGAAGGATATAAAATATCGAATGGCGTGCGATCCAAACCGCGACCGCCATTTACAAGGAGCGACTTATGTGCGATCAAGACCATGATGATGTTGTGCGGGAATATGAGACCCGCGGGCTGATAACACGGAAGCAGTTCGGCGTTCTAGCGGGCGCTGGTGTAGCTGTGATGCTGCCGCAGGTGGCCAACGCGGCTGCCGTTACTGAGTCCGAAGTAACGATAAAGACCCCGGATGGTACGGCAGATTGCTACTGGGTGCACCCTGCAAGCGGCACAGCCCCTGGCGTGCTGTTGTGGCCGGATATCTTCGGCCTGCGCGACCCGCTACGTAAGATGGGCAAGCGCCTGGCCGAATCCGGCTATTCCGTTCTGATCCCGAATCCGTTCTACCGCACCAAGCACGCACCCACCGCGGAAAACGGGGCCAAGACTGCTATCAATACGCAGCTGCCGCTGATGCAGGCATTGAACGAGAACACGCACATGACGGACGCGAAAGCCTTCGTCGCTTGGCTGGATCAACAGTCCTCGGTCGCGAAGAACAAGAAGATCGGCACCCAGGGTTATTGCATGGGCGGACCGATGGCATTCCGCACGGCGGCAGCGATGCCGGATCGTGTGGGCGCGGTCGCCACGTTCCACGGCGGCGGACTCGTGACCAAGGACGACCATAGCCCGCATCTGCAGGCCGCGAAGACCAAGGTACAGTTCCTGATCGCAGTGGCAGAGAGCGACGACAAAACCGCGCCGAACGACAAGGTCGTACTAAAAGAGACCTTTGAAAAGGCGAAGTTACCCGCCGAGATCGAAGTGTACGGTGCCGCTCATGGCTGGTGCCCGCCGGATTCCAATGCCTATAACGAAGCCTTGGCTGAAAAGGCGTGGGCCCGCTTGCTCGTTTTGTATAGCAAGACACTCGCGTAAGCTAAGAGTCTGAAAATAGCACAAGAGGCCGAGCCTGCCGCATGGGTTCGGCCCCTTGTGCGTTTGCACTTCATTTGACCGTAAACTGTATCTTTTGCTAATTTGAAATCTCACATCCGATGGCGATGGGGTTCGCCGTCAACCGCCTTCGGCCCCTCCGAAATGCTGATAACTCCTACATAACTACGTGGGAGAACTGTCGGCATGCAAACCAAGAATCAAATCCAAGAGCAGTTCTTATCTGCGAACTATTTGTTGCGTTGGGCCGCTATTAGCAGCATCGTAGGTGCTCTTGCCGGAACTGCGTCGGCATTCCTGCTGGCCTCTTTGGAATGGGCCACACGAACCCGGGAATCCAACCCTTGGCTGATCGCATTGCTTCCGGTTGCCGGATTCCTGATCGGCCTCATCTACCATCACTTCGGCAAGTCCGTCGAGGCGGGCAACAATTTACTGCTGGAAGAAATTCACGATCCTAAGAAGGTCATCCCCGTCCGAATGACCCCGCTGGTCTTGTTCGGAACCATAGCCAGTCATTTATTCGGAGGCTCGGCAGGCCGCGAAGGGACCGCTCTGCAAACCGGAGCATCGCTCGCCGATCAGCTGACGCGTCCCCTGAGGCTAGACAATCACAGCCGCCGTATCTTGCTGATGGCCGGGATTAGCGCCGGCTTTGGTTCGGTCTTCGGAACGCCTCTGGCCGGAGCCGTGTTTGGGCTCGAAGTCTTGGCGATTGGACGGCTTCGCTATGACGCGCTTGTGCCCTGCTTCCTTTCAGCCGTGATTGCGGATCGCGTGACGACCTTCTGGGGCATTCATCATACGGTGTACGTCGTGTCTTCAACGCCCACGATCTCCTGGGAGGGCATGGTGTACTCGGTTCTGGCAGGGATTGTATTCGGCTTGACCGCGATGTTGTTCGCAAAGAGCACCCATAGCATCGCGGCGTGGAGTAAGCGGTTGATCAAATATGCTCCGTTGCGACCGGTTGTAGGAGGCTCGATCGTAGCCGGCGCAACATACCTATTGGGAACCACTCGCTACCTAGGACTTGGCATTCCGACCATCGTCGAAGCGTTCCAACACCCTCTCGCCCCGTGGGACTTCGCGGCAAAATTCCTGTTCACAGTGGTGACGCTCGGCTTCGGATTCAAAGGCGGCGAAGTCACACCGCTCTTCTTCATAGGAGCAACGTTGGGCAACGCGCTCAGTCACGTTATTGCGTTACCTGTGGGCTTGCTGGCGGGTATGGGCTTCTGCGCGGTATTTGCTGGAGCCGCAAATACTCCTCTTGCATCCACTCTGATGGCGATGGAACTTTTCGGAGCTGAGACGGGAATTTATGTAGGGCTCGCATCGGTCATCGCGTATCTCTTTTCCGGTCACTCAGGGATTTATGGAGCGCAGCGCGTTGGTCACAGAAAGCACTCAGTGACCTCAGACGGCATCGCGAAGAGTTAATAGCGCTCTCCGCAAACGTTTCCGTGGAACCCTATCTATACGACGTGAAACCGGAGATGCCCAACTGGCCTGTATACCTAACCTGGATTGCCAAAATCTGACTAAAAGACCATCCTGGAGCAGCTAGTGGCTCGATTCGATTGATTTCCCAAGCAAGATCCAAGCAGTAATTTACAAACTTGAACGTTGCTGGCTTACCCTCTATATGGATTCTATATTCGTAGTTGGTGTCTTCAGCTCTGACTGGCTTTAGGCTTTCTTTTCCCGGAACGCATTCAAGCCAAGTGTTTTCGGGGTTGATCGTTCCATCCATCTCTGTTTGAACCAGGAAGTAGACTTTCTCTTCTTGAGAGGGAAGGCAGGCCCAGAATTGTACTTTCGTTCCAGCCCGAAAGGGATCGTTCGCCGCAATCTCTCGTATTAGCTTATGCTCCGCACTATTTGTGGAAATCAAGCTAATGCAGCCGTCTGCGGGAGATGTTTGATATCTGACGAGTCTCTGGACATTACGCGGCCTGCCATCTGGATCGGTGAGCTCTCGCCACGCCTCATCTAGGAAATTTATAGTTCGTATGAGCTGAGCATCATTACAAACTTGCCGAGCCTTGAAAGCAGCTTTACGACTTCCGTGAAACCATTTGTTGCGAACTGCCCAAGTCGCAATTGAAAGACACGTTACGCCAACCGTTACCCAGAAAATAGCTGGGTATTCTTCGAACAGGTTGATCTGCAGAAATATCCATAGGCCAAACTCGACCCATGCCAAACTTGAGACTACAGCCAACACTCCCAGTACTCTTGATAATGCTGCGCTACGAAAATCTCCCACTCGCTGAGCCTGGGTCCAGATGAAATTTAGCACGGTAAAGAACAGGGCAAAGATTGCAAGTCGGACTGCGATTGGGAGATCTAGGAGCACGGACATCAAGCCATTGTCCCACCTGCAAAAGCAGGTGCGCTTGCGAATTGCGAAAGCGCTCTAGGAGTTTAAATTGGACCACTGACCAAACTGACACGCAGTTGCAGGTTAGCAATTTTTATCCGCTAAACTGAATAGAAAGTTAGCCTTCGCTGAATCCGAGTTGGCCTCCCAAATATGCCTTTTATTCCGTCAACTTTCGTAGTCCGCAGTGTATCTGTACTCATCTCGGCCTCCGCATGGTAACCCTCTCCTTCGACAACGGACCGGAGCCGGAGGTTACTCCAGGCGTGCTCGATACGCTCGCGAAGCATTCGATTAAGGCTTCGTTCTTCGTGATGGGCCGCAAGGTCATCACTGCCGAAGGGCGAGCTCTCGCCATGCGAGCCGCCGCCGAAGGTCACTGGATCGGCAATCACACCTTTACGCATTCCAAGCCTCTGGGTGAACTGGATCGCGCCGCCGCATTGCAGGAGTTTGATCAAGCCGAGGAATCACTTGCGTGGCTCGATCAAAGGCCGCGATTGTTTCGCCCTTACGGCCGCCAGGGCAAGCTCGGGCAGCATTTGATTCATCCTGCGGTAGCCGAGCGCTTGGCCTCACGCGGATACAGCACCGTACTATGGAACTGCGTTCCCGGAGATTGGCGCGACCCGGAAGGGTGGGTCGACACCGCCTTGCAGCAAATTAAGACCAGAGACTGGAGCTTGATGGTCCTGCACGATCAACCATCCGGCGCGATGAAGCATCTGGATCGATTCCTGACCGCCCTGAAGGACGCGAATGTGCCCATAGCGCAAGAGTACCCCGACGACTGCGTCCCGATGCGCGAAGGCCGGATCGTCAGCCCGATGGAACCCTGGACCAGCCCCCGCATCGACTGAATCATCCGTCAAGCCGCCGCCGAAATTGATTTGAAGAAAGTGATAATCTGGCTCGTCTAAGCTGTTGGGAGGTTCCAGATGAAAACAATCAAGTCTTTTGTGGCAGTCGCTCTCGCCCTTGTGTTGGGGCTAACCGTCGCGCACGCCAGCGGTCCGATCAGTGTGTACGCCCTTATCGAAAAGGTTACGTTTGAACCAGGTTCCGCCAAATCGGACAAGGCACAACGCATCCGGATTGACGGCGTCTTTATCCTGGCGAACCTGGGTGCCGGCAATGCAACCAATTACTCCGAGCCGCAGCGCGGGTCCCTGTACTTCGATTTGACCAATACCAATGAGCCGCAGGCACGGAAGGAATGGGCGGATTTGGAGTCGGTTGCGGGCACGCGTCAAGTGGTGGGCTTTGGCTCCAGTTGGTCCAGGGGGGCGCCCCTGCAGGTGACACGAGCGGGAAAAGAAGCGAGCGCCTCGACCCCCTATCCGATGGGCAACGGCTTGGTCAAGATCAACGCAGATCAACCCCGAGCCAAGGCACTGCTGGAGTTCAAGGGACGTTAGGAGCAACATGGCATCCGTCGCACGGCACTATCCGCAGACGGGAATTTGGCGCTTCACACAACAGGACTCTATCTTTGTCGCGTTTGCCGCGCTACACGCCGCCGTGCTGGTAGCGCAGCCTATGGCCCCTTTCATCGCCTTGGGCCTGTGGTGGAACGCAAATACGATCGCGCATAACTTCATCCACAAGCCCTTCTTTGTGGATCGATGGATGAATCGACTGTTCTCCGCGGCCCTCAGCGTCCTGCTGGGATTTCCGCAGACCCTGTGGCGCGACCGTCACGTGGCCCATCATGCCGCTGTCCAATGGCGATTGCGAGTTTCGTGGCAACTTGCTTGGGAGACGATTCTGGTCCTGTGTCTTTGGGTCGCCATGATCTATTTGCAGCCGCACTTCTTTCTCGTGGGCTATGTTCCTGGATACTTCGCCGGTCTCGGATTATGCGCGGCACAAGGCTACTGGGAGCACGCGGCAGGAGCACCAACCAGTCATTATGGGCGCCTCTACAATCTCCTCTGCTTTAACGACGGCTACCACGCAGAACATCATTCCGACCCCGGAACGCATTGGACCGGGCTACCCTTTCGCGTCCGATCAGGATCGTCCACCAGCGGCTGGCCTGCTCCTCTGCGCGGGCTCGAAGTGTCTCCGCTAGAGGCGCTAGAAAGGTTCGTACTGCGATCGCCACTCCTACAGCGCTTCGTCCTCAATTGTCACCGCCGAGCCTTGCAGCAGCTTGTAACGCCATTGCCGCCGATCCGTTCGATCATGGTCGTAGGCGGCGGGCTGTTTCCCAGAACCGCGCTGATCCTCCTCGAATTGCTACCTGAGGCACATCTCACCATCGTCGATCTGAGCCAGCGCAACCTCGATATCTCGCGCACGTTCCTGGGCGACAGCGTCGGATACCGGCAGGAACACTTTCTTCCTAATGAACCCACCAGGTGCGACCTGACTGTGATTCCGCTGTGTCTCGAAGGGGATCGCGCCGCGATCTATGACCATCCGCCGTCCTCATTCGTATTGGTTCACGATTGGATCTGGCGACGGCGAGGTGCCAGCGCAGTAGTATCCGTCGCACTCCTCAAACGCATCAACCTGGTGCGTCAATGAGTCTTGGCTTGCTGGCCATCTTTGTACTGGCGAAGGTAGCCCTAGTATGGGGACACTCAGCAGGGGGCAGGGGCTGGTCACTCGAAGCATTCTTCTGGCAAGACGTTCTGGTTGCTCTCGCGTTTGCCTTGTTCCAATGGTGCCTGAATCGCACGGGGGCCTCACCTCGCATCGCAACTGTCTCTTACTGGGCGTTGGTTCTATACGCAGCGGCGAGTATCCCCGCGGAGCGCACACTTTCGACACCCATGACCTGGCCGATGCTGCGTGCTGCCCGCGGACCTCTGGCTGATTCCGTTCTCACGTACGCGACCGCAACCAACATCGGACTGGTCGCGTTGGCGCTTGCGTTAGCAATATTCATACCGAGGATCACTCGGCAGTTGCCAACGAAGTGGGGCTACCTCGCAGCCGCTGGTGCCCTCCCCATCGTATTGCTGGGACCATTCGCCGCGAACCGCGTGGATACGCTGGGGATGGATCGCAACGCGGTAACCGCGCTCGCAAGCACTTCCCTTCCCGGGGTCAGCGCCAATGCACGGGACCGCGACTGGCGGACCTCGATCTACAATACGTCCTCCGTCGAGGACCTTTCGCGCTTCTCCGGTAAGGCCAAGGGCATGAACGTGGTGATGGTCAGCCTGGAGTCCACCGCCGCCCAATATCTTTCCCTCTACGGCGGCAAGTACGAGGTCATGCCAAACCTTAACGCTCTAGCGCAGCGGGCACTCGTTTTCGACAATGCCTATGCGGTTTATCCAGAAAGCATCAAGGGTCTCTACTCAGTCCTGTGTTCCACGTTTCCCGCGTTCGATAGCCAACCGGAGCAGTACGAGAATCTAGGCAGCCCTTCCCTGCCCACGCTTCTTCAAGATGCGGGATACCAAACCGCGTTATTCCATTCCGGACGTTTCGATTACCTGGGGATGCAGTCGATCATCCAACATCGCGGATACCAGACCCTGGAAGATGCTGGCGACATCGGTGGCAATCATCAATCGAGCTTTGGAGTCGATGAACCCGCAACCGTCACGCGAATGCTGGCATGGATCGATGCGCTTCCCCGCGATCGAAAGTTCTTCCTGACTTATCTGCCTATCGCCGGGCATCATCCTTATGCGACTCCGAATGGCGGACCGTTCTCCGGACCCGAGGAGATCTATCAATATCGCAACGCACTTCACTACGGAGACGAATCGATCGGAGATCTGATGAAAGGCCTGCGCGCTCGTGGCCTGGAGCAGAATACGCTGTGGGTGATTTATGGCGATCACGGCGAAGCCTTTCGACAGCATCCAGGCAACGTGGGTCACACGTTCTTCATTTACGAAGAAAATGTTCACGTCCCTTTGCTGATAGCTTCACCCCGTCTGATGCCAACCCAGGAACGCGTTCACAAAGTCGTCAGTTTAGTGGACGCCTCGCCTACGATTCTGGATCTAATGGGGCTTCCCGCACAGCCCAAGTTCCAGGGCCGCACTCTGCTGGACCGTTCACCGCGAATGGCGCTGTTCTTCACTGACTATTCGCTAGGGCTGCTCGGCCTGCGCGACGGACCTTGGAAGTTTGTATATGAGACTGCGTCCGGACGAGCCAAGCTATTCAATCTAACTCAAGACCCACACGAGATTGCGGACGTCGCGCCGAGCAATGCGGCTCGGGTTCGGTGGTACGAAGGTATTGTACGCGGCTGGTCCCGATCGCAGCAAAGCTACATCGCCCACGCCAGTCGCCCTTAGACCCGTGTCCCAAGTGACCAACTGGGTATAGACTATTCAGGATGGCTGCATTCTGCCGTGCAACCAAGCCTGTAGCAAGCACCTGTACCAAACCATAAGTTAACAAGGGGAAAAGCTGTGTTCAAGAAACTTGCTGTAACCGCAATCTGCGTCGCGTTCGTAGCTAGTAACGCAGTAGCGCAGGATGCCAAGAGCGTGATCGCCAATGCGCAAAAGGCGATGGGCGATGTGAAATCGATCACTTATTCCGGATCGGCTAAGGACGTCGCATTCCAACAGTGCGGAGCCAACTCAACCGACATGGTCTGCAGATTCCAGCATGACCCGATGCGGCCCATCAACAACTACATCCGCGCCATCGACCTGACCGCACCAGCGTCGCGTGCCACCGGCGCGACCAATAACATCGGAGCTGGCGGCTCCACCACCCTTGCCGCCGGGACCTTTTCTCAACAGATCAGCGCGCAACAGACCGACGTCGCTTCACCCTGGAACAACTCCTTGGAGTTCTACATCACGCCTTGGGGATTTCTGAAGGGCGCAGCCGACAACAACGCGAAAGTGAGCAAGCAGAAGGTCGCGGGCAAGAACTACACCGTCCTCACCTGGAGCCCGACCGTGAAGGCCGCCTCCGGCAAGAGCTACGTCATCAACGGCTACGTCAGCGATAAGAATACCGTCGACCGCGTCGAGACCTGGCTCGCAGACAACATCATGGGCGACATGCATATCCTCGCCGTCTACTCCGGCTGGAAGGATTTCGGCGGCGTTATGGCACCGGCCAAGATCGTACAAACCCGTGGTGGTTTCCCGTTCTTTGAGGTTAACGTGACTGCAGCGAAGGCCAATCCCTCCGATCTCGCGACGTTAGCTGTGCCCCCGGCACCTGCTGGCGGAGCCAAAGGTGGAGCCCCCAAAGGTGGCGGCGGTGCACCGAAAGGCGGACCGGCTGCTACGCCCCCTCCTCCAACCGTCACTGCAGAAAAGCTCGGTGATGGCATCTATCGCCTCACCACCGGCAACGGCAGCTATGATTCAGTGATCGTGGAATTCAAGGACTACATCATGATGTTCGAAGCTGGCGATTCCATCGCGCGCGCCGAGTCCTACCTCGCCGAAACCCATAAGCTGATCCCCAACAAGCCCATCCGCTACGTGATGAATACCCATCCGCATGCCGACCACACCGGAGGCCTGCCTGCCTTGGTCGAGGAAGGCGCCACGATCATCACGCAGAAGAACAATGCGGATTTCTTAATGAAATCGCTCAACACTCCGCGCACACTACTTACCGACAAACTCGCGAAGAATCCTAAGCCGGCGAAGGTCGAAACAGTGGGTGAGAAGAAGGTCTACACCGACGGTACTCGTAGGGTGGAGATGTATCACATCCCCGGTGCGCCTCACTCCAACGGCCTGATGATCGCCTTCATCCCCAAAGAAAAGATCCTGTTCCAGGGCGATTTCTCCGTGACTCCGGGCCAACCGGCCAACGATCACGTGAAGGCGCTGGTTCCAGTGCTAGTCAAGCTGAACCTGGACTTCGATCGCTACATCAACGTCCATGCTTCCGCCGCTCCGCAGACTAAGGCGGACGTTTGGAAGTCGGTCGGCAAATAGGCAGAAGGGGCCGCAGCGCATTTTCAGACCAGACGCTGCGGCCTCATCCTTCGATCATAGTTAAAAGCTTTCAGACCTTGCCCCAGCCTGGTAGTTCGCTGGCTTGCTTCACCCATCTGGTGAATTGCGCCTCGTCGATCTCCTCGTTCTCATGAATGTGGAAATAGCGCGCATCGTTGCTCTTGGATTCGCCAGGAGGAACAGGACGTAGCGACGTGCCGCGAAAGAAAGCGACCTTGATGTACTTGGCGAAGACGTGAACGCCAAGGAACCAGCCCTGCCCCTCAACTCCGTATAACGGCGAGTTCCATTTAACGGCTTTTCGCACTTCAGGGATAGCCCGAACAATGAGTTTGTCCAGCCTTAAGCCAACGTCAGACTTCCAGCCAGGCATCGCCGCGATGTAGGCCTGCACGGGAGCATCGCCATCGCCCTTCGCAATCTGAGGGTTGCCGCCTGTAAGGAGATTCGGCTCGACGACCTTGCTGGATGGC
>JBDTUY010000108.1:0-11303 GCA_040007495.1 Acidobacteriota bacterium
CGTGACCAATCCCGCCTGTGGCGACATGTTGCGCCTCTCGGTCTCCATGGAAGAAGGCCGGGTGAGCGAAGTCATGTATCAGGTACGAGGCTGCACCGCCGCCATCGGCGCCGGGTCTGCTTTGACCGAGTGGATGGAAGACAAGTCTATTGCGGAACTCCGCACCGTCTCTCCGGAATTAATTGAGGACGCTGTAGGCGGTCTCCAACCTGCTTCAAAACACGTAGCGGTGCTATGCGTCGACGCGGTGCGAAGGCTGCTCTCAATCGTATAAAGGGCTAAGGGGAAGTGCCGGATATTGCTATTCCGGCACAACACATCAGCCCTTTCAGGCTTAACGCCGTTCGCCCCGATAGTCGCGATTGTTTCTGTCGCGATCCCATTTATGGTCGTGATCCTTGCGGCCACGATCACCTTCCCAATATCCGTCGAAGAAACGTTGGCCATCATGGCGAGGTTCTACCCACCGCGCGCCTTCATAAGGGGGCCGTGTCCAGTAACCGTCATGCCACTTGTACTTCCTGCCATTCGGATACCAATATCCCTGGATAAGGACGTATCCCTGCCCAGGACTCCGTGGCTGAACCCGAACGACTCGCGGCACAGGCGGCCGGCCAATTTGCACGCCAATCGAAATCTGCCCGAATGCGCACCCGGCGGCCAAGATTGCTGTAATGATGAACTTTTTCATATTTGCTATCCCCCTCCTCTATCCCTAAGCACGACGAGTGCCAATGCGTGATTCGAGAGAGGATTCACAAAAGATATGCGCGCCACCCATGGCTTGCCACCGCCGACTATTCGTCGATAGTTTCGGTCATGGTCCCAATCACCAGGAAGAAATCCCCCGACATTCCACTCCTCGACGGGACACAACAAACGTATAGATCTCCAGCGAACATCAACATGATAGACAATGGACCTAGGCAAAGCTTATGAACGGAATCCAATACGTCACCGATGAGCGCGGTCACAAGGTGGCGGTTCAAATAGATCTCAAGAAGTACGGAGCACTGTAGGAAGACTTCCGGGATGGTCTCGTTTCGACCGCCCGACAGTAGGTGATTACCGAGTCATTTATTCGATCGACGACCGAACCGGAACTGTGATTATTACCCACGTCGCGCACCTCCGCGAAGTTTACGAATCGCCAAGATCGACTCGTTGAAGATGTTCGTTCTCCAGTCCTGATCCGTCGCTACTTCGCAGGCGCCCCACCCTTACCCTGACCCCGAGCAGGTTGCGCCGCAAACGCCGCTGAATCCTTCGCCGCCTTCGTCTCCACACCCGACTTCTGCAGAAACCCCAGATCGCGGACCCAATCGATGAAGCGGAACTGCCAGCTACCGAACGGTATATCCCCGCGATCGGTCAACCCGCCCGTCATCTTGCTTCCGTCCGGCAGCGCATCGCCCGGATGCCGGCCATTGCCGTACACATGCATCTCGATATTCGGAACACTCATCGCGAGCATCGCCGTGAAATACTCCATCGCCCACACCGCGTGCACCTGATCCCCAGACCCTCCGGTCGCCAGAAATGCAGGCGGCACACTGCGCGGAATCGCAGGCGCAGTCCGACCGCGCGTGAACGGCGTTGGACCAGGATAAATAATCCCCACGAAATCCGGCCGTGAAGAGATGCCCGCCAACGGATCGTTCGGGCTGCTGTTGGTCTTATCGAAATCCTCAAACGAAACGGCGGAGGGAGCAGACAGCTCCGCACCAGCCGAGAAACCCATGATCCCAATCTTCTTGGGATCGATGTTCCATTCCTTCGCGTACGCTCGGACCATTCGGATAGACTGCTGCGCGTCATACACGGCGTCCGTCAGCGCGTTGTAACCATCCTTCCGCAAGCGGTTGCGAAGAATAACCGTGTTCACGCCGTAGTTATAGAAGAACGGAACAAAATCCGCCGCCTCCGTGCCGACGTTCAACGTATTGTGACCGCCCCCGGCCACCAAAATCACCACCGCGCCCGTGTTCAAAGTGCTATCCACCAAGTGGACCTCAATCGACGGGTTGTGAATGTTCACGATGCTCGCGATCCGCCCAGGAACGCTGCCGTTCATGTTGTAAACTTCGGCTTCCTTCACGCGATCCATTTTCAGGAACGGAGAACCCGGCGCATACAGCGGCACAACCACCCCACCCGGCAGAATCGGCTGCGGAGCATACGGAGCATCCGTCACAGGCCCCGGCTTCGGCACGGCCATCGGAGCAGGCAGCGCAGGCAGCGACGCGCGAGTCTGCGCATGACCACTCTGCACCCAAAACCCAAACCCAGCAAGAGTTAAAACGATAAGCGAGTGTGCGGCGAGCCGCCAGGAAATAAGTCTCATGAAAGTTTCGCGACCGCCCTTTAGCGACCGCTTGCGAAATTCTATCATTACGCCAAGTCCTTGAATTCAACGTTACAGAGCCGTGACCAGAGGGAGCGGTTTTTCACCTGGTTGACCACGCACCTAAGGAGTCCGCACTCCCGACGAGCCGCCTTGCCCGCAAACGGGCGACGGGCAGGGAGCGGAGTGGTCAAAGTGTTGCGAACCGACCGTTTCTACCGCCGAGCAGCGTCCCGCACCTGCAATTTTGAAGACAACAACTCATACACCACACCCCTACCGCTGCGAAAAACAGGCTTCAGCCCCGGATTCGCCTCCACCAACTTCCGAGCCTCATCCCCCGACCCCGGCGCAAACGCATCGTAGTCGAACTCATGCAGATAAATGAACCTCATCGGATGTGCAGAAGCATGCGCAGGCAGTTCGCGAATCGGCGCCAGCACCCCATTCGAATCCGACCGGTACCAATAAATAGGCAAACTAACCAGCGTCTCCGTATGCCGAGCCGTGTACAAATACAGCGCCGGATTCAGGCACAGAACATTCGCATCCGCAGCCGAATGCTCCGCAATCCAAGCGAACGCAGCCTCACTTTCGCCGCGAACCACCACGCTTTCCTTGGCTTGATCTGGCAACACTTGAAACGTCATCGTCCAAGTCATCCAGACACCCATTAACGCCAGCGAACCGGCCGCGCCCCCCACCATCCATCCCGCAACCCTTTGCGATCGCTCCGGATGTGCAAACGCCCCACGCAGCATTACCGCGAAATGTTCTACTTCCCACACCAACCCCGCAACCAGCAGCGGCACGAACGAATACATCAATCGCAGATTCGGTGGAAAGTTCCACACCAATAGTTCGACCGTCGTTACCGCAGCGAACGCAGCGTACATCTGCACCAACCGATTCTCTCGACGCCGCCACAATCCAAGGATGATCCCGGCCGCCACCGTGGTGCGCAGCATTTCCAGCAGCATCGATTCCGCTTCCAACGGGAACGCGAGTCCGCCAATCTCATACAGCAAGTGGCCGAAATTCTTCCACAGCAAGACGCCCATATCGGACGGACGCAGACCTTCCAACAGGAACCCCAGATAGTCCGTGTTGTACAGAGTGACCAAATCGGTCGGTGGAACATGATGCAGCTTGACCCACACCATCCACCCGGCAATGAAGGGCAGCATCGCGGCAGCAAAAGCCATCGCCTCGCGACGCTTCTTCATGAATAGGAGCACTCCCGGCATAGCGACCACCGCCACGATCCCAGCCGTCCGCGTAAGATAGGCAAGCCCCGCCAGTATCCCGCCCGCCGCAGCCCACCGCCACGAGTGGCGCACGCACTTGGCGTGCGGAAAGCAATTGTCTCCCGGGCATGAATCCCCGATGGCCTTGTCGCAAGCCAGCAGCGACCCGAGCAGCAGCACCCCGAACATCACCTCTGTGTGCACGCCAACCCCGAACGAAACCGTATACGGACCCAGCGCCAGAATTGCCAATCCCAACCACCTGCGCCAACCCTCTAGCCCAGCCTTCCCGAACCACACCCAGGCCAGGAACAGGAACGGCGGAATCATGATCCAGCCCACCAGCGTTGCCCAGGGAAGATTCGCGTGGAAATGCGGCTCGATCAACCAGGTCGCGCTCAACAGCCAAATCAGCAGTGGAGGATACTTGGTTTCATACGGAGCTTCGGGCAAATTCTGGATGCGATACCCAGTCCCCTCCGCCACCGACTTCGCGACCGTGTAGTAGATCGCATCGTCATGCGAGCGCCCCAGCTGCGGCATATCGCGATTGCTCCACGCATACCAGGCCGAAGGCACCAGCAGCGCCAGGAACAGCACGAAAGCGGTCGCTTTCCGAAAAAGGGTCATCCCCTATGTAATCGGCGGTGTTAACCCTGCGTGTTAGACCCGCAGCGTGAGCCCGGGGATGATCCCGCAAACTCTCGCCCCTACCGCCGCAGCAGCCAAATACTCCCACCCTCATTCTCCCGGCACAACGGCATCAACCCTGCCAACTCCTCACCCAGAAAATGGAACACAAAATTATTCCAATACACAATCTCAAACCCCGAGTTGTACTGCAGAAACGCCCGCAGCGCATACGCCTCATTCCATCCGCGACGCTCATCCAACACCCACTCCGCCGGATATTCGAACGGATACAGGATGTCATGTACGTGGACCAGCACCCCAGGCTTCAGCCTCGGCAGGATGTGAAACAAATAATGATTCACGTCGCTACCCGTCTTCGACACATGCGAGGAATCCAGGAACAGAATATCGTTCGCCTCCAGGTCATCAAACGTCGCCAGCGGAACATCCTGCAACCGCGAAGCCACCAACCGAGCCGAGCCCGTATCGCCCCACCCCGACCCCACCGACTCCAGCATCGGGTCGATCATAGTCAACTCGAGCTTGCCGTCAAAAAACCGGTCATTCGTATCCAGCAGCAGCGCCGAACTATGCCCGCACCCGACCTCGATCACCCTCTGAGGCCGAAACTCCAGCATCATAGAAAACAAAATGCTCGCATCGTGCGGACCGAAAAATGGATTGTCGAAGTAGAATCGAAAGTCGTCCGCCTTGTGTCGAGGAAACGGGAACCGGGCATGCCGCTCAGCCAGCCGCCGCATCAACGCCCCCATGCGTGCGGTATCAACCTCGACGCCCGAAGGCCACGGAGCAGTCGTTCTAGTCCCAACCGCCTCCATCACCCGAGGATCGCCGGTATCCACAATCGGCGAATAAAAATGCCCCGGCGGATAGCCGACCAAAGCCAGTTGCGCTTCTAATTGTTTGACGCGTTCGGCCAATGCCGCAGCAAGTCGATCCTGATCCACGCGCTCAAGTATCGCATGTAGCCTTTGTTCGAGAAGAATGCGAAAGATCGGGACTGACTCCGTTTTTGCGCATCTCATCTCCCTTAAAAGCAGCAGCACCGCGATGCAAAAATAGCTGTCTATCCCATTTTTTCGTCGCCCGCTAGAGATAGAACCGCGAACAATGCTAAACTCATTTCCAGTGGCCAAATGGCGGAATTGGCAGACGCACCAGACTCAAAATCTGGCGTTGTTCACTCAACGTGTCGGTTCGACCCCGACTTTGGCCACCACTTAAAGTCAGCTACTCAAAGGGCTTTGTTGTTACTGCAAGACATACACTAGGCATCACCTTTCGGCGAGCTTGTGTCTGCACCTTTGTGTCAATCGTCCCGGACCCCATCCTATTGCCTGTCGTGTTGTAGTTTCTTTGGACCAAGGACAGGAAGGCGAGTTAACCGACTCGCGCGGCGGCGCAGCCTCCGCTTGGACTGATCCCGTACCACTGAGGCTGGCACCGTAACGCCATATCTCCCAATCCTGCCTCACTTAGCGTTTCAAGACTCGCAATCCCGAGGAGTAGCCGTGTACTCTTCAATCAAGGAATTCGGTACATTAACGAGCCTCTAGCCTCGGGGCCATGGGTAAAGAAGGTAGTCTCTGCTGCTGTAGCAGGCTAAATTGATAACAGCTCGGGTCGACCTTAAAGCATGCTTGTTACAGAGCCGTGACCAAAGGGAGCGGTTGCACGGGTAAGCCCCGTCCCACGGCCGGGCGCAGTGAGTGACCAAAGAAGTACCTCTGACCCAACGTCGGAGAATCCACGAATTCACCCATTCCTGCGGTACATCTGCGTCCGTTGGTTCCGCAAATCACGACGACGATAACGGATCCTTCGGCCTGAGTCCCAGAAACTGTGAGTTGCACAAAGCCCAAAATCCTGACCATAATGATGGTCAGCATTATGCTGCGCCTCTATCGGTCTGCATCATGCTTGGATCGCTGACGCCGAAGCGGAGAACACTACCATGTCCCCTATTGCACATCTCCCGATGCCGTCGAGCCTGCCCGCCGCCGCTTAGTTTAGCGGCCTGCCAGCCGGGCTCACGCCCATCGTCGTCGACCAAACAAGCAGTTGATGGTCCCTACGGCACTCGTGTGCCTGAAAGGACAGGTGTGCGCAAATAGAGGAATTTGTTTTGAGAAGGCACAATCGTGTTCAGAAGAATTCACCATTTATAGATCCAGATTTCGCGGAGGCTTTGGACCAAGGCGGTTCGGGCAATTCATCGTCGGGGCGTCAGGCACAGCGAAAGACAGAACAGTTCTGCCGGCAAGTGCAGCGAGCTCTAAACCTTGCTTTGGAGGACCGGAGCATCGGTGACGGCTTCGACGGTCTGTTTGTTGAAGCTGTTTTGCCGGTCCCCGATTGCGGTCACCTATTGGTGCAAGTGATGGTCCCGTCCGGTTTCCCGGTTGCGGATGCAATCGGGGCGCTACGGCGCGAGGCTCCGCGGTTGCGCGCGGAAGTGGCTTCGGCGATCAGCAGGAAGCGCGCGCCAGAGTTGAGTTTCGTGCCTGCGTACCAGAATGGGGGCTCCGATGAGTGAATCGTCACTGGCTCCCATGCGGACCTGGCTCGCCGCACCAATGGGGAAGGAGGTGACGGAGGCGATCGAACGCCTCCGTCGCGTTCCGGATGTCCAGCAGATTGCCGTCATGCCTGACGTACATCTTTCGGCCGACGTCTGCATCGGTGTTGTCCTTGCTACGTCTCACCTGATCTATCCACAAGCGGTGGGCGGCGACATCGGATGCGGTATGTTGGCAGTTGCCTTGAAGCTTCCTTCGGCTGCCTTGGATAGCCCGAAGGCTGCTGCACAAGTGCTGGCCGGTCTTAGTCGAGCCGTGCCTGCCCGCCGACGCACTCGGCGAACCATCATTCCTCAGCCGGCCGACGTAGCGAGCCATACGCTCAGCGATCCCGGCCTCCAGTCCATTTGCCGCCGGGAGGGGTTGACCGAGTTCGCGACATTGGGAAGCGGCAACCACTTCATCGAAATCCAGGCGGACGAGGATGATCAATTGTGGTTGATGGTGCACAGCGGATCACGGGCAATAGGCCAGGCAATTCGCGATCATCACTTATCGCGCGCCCAACTCGGAGACGGTCGGCTGCGCTCGCTGGACGCAAATTCTGACGCTGGAGCGGAGTATCTGCAAGACGCAGCCTACGCTCGGCGGTTTGCCGACGCATCGCGACGGGCGATGGCCGCAGAGGTGGGCCAAGTACTGGCCGAGGTCCTTGGCGCACAAGTCTCTTGGGAGACGGAAATCACCACAGACCACAATCATGTCTCGCAGGAACACCACGACGGTCGCGACCTGTGGGTACATCGCAAGGGCGCTATGCCGGCCGGACTCGGAGTGCCAGGAGTTCTTCCCGGATCCATGGGCACCCTGAGTTTCCATGTGGAGGGACGCGGTGCCGAAGCGGCTTTGTGCTCCAGCGCCCACGGTGCGGGCCGGTTGCTAAGTAGGACGGCGGCCAGATGGCAGGTTTCTGAGCGATCGCTTCAACGGCAGATGGAGGGTATTTGGTACGACTTCCGGAAGGCCGAAAGCCTCCGCGACGAAGCTCCATCCGCATACAAAGACATCCGCGCGGTGCTGCGGGCACAGAAGGAACTTGTGAAAGTGAGACGTACCCTACGGCCGGTACTCAACTATAAGGGCGTCTGAATAAGGGCGGGCGGAGGCGAACCGATTCGCCTCCGACTACTTCGCTACACCACAATCGCCTTCGTATCGACCTCGGCCCGCAACATCTGGATCACCTCTGCCAGAGGCTTCACACCCATATCCGCATGCTTCCGATGGCGGAGCGATACGGTGCCAGCTTCCGCTTCGCGGTCGCCTAGCACCAGCATGTAAGGGATCTTCTGCATCTGTGCGTCGCGGATCTTCATGTTTACTTTTTCCGGACGCAGATCCAGATGCGTGCGGAATCCCGCAGCCAACAGCTCTTTGTTGACCTTAGTAGCGTACTCATCCATGCGGCTGGTGATCGGCAATACAGCGACCTGCACCGGAGCCAACCACATCGGGAACGCGCCCGCGTAATGTTCGATCAGCGTGCCGAAGAAGCGCTCCACGCTGCCATACAGCGCACGGTGGACCATCACCGGTTGATGCTTCTTGCCATCCTCCGCGACGTATTCCAGGTTGAAGCGCTTCGGCAGATTGAAGTCGAACTGCACCGTCGATAGCTGCCACTTGCGGCCCAGTGCATCGAACAACTTCATGTCGATCTTTGGCCCGTAGAACGCGGCTTCGTCCTTCATCACGTTGACTTTGATTCCGAGGCGATCCACTGCCTTCATCAACGCGCGATCCGCGGCATCCCACTGCTCCGGAGTGCCGTCATACTTGCCGCTGGCCCCGCCATCCCATGTCGATAGCTCCGCTTCATACTGCTCGAAACCGAAGCACTTCAGCACATCCAGAGCAAACTCCAGACAGTTGACGATCTCGTCTTCCACCTGCTCTGGCGTACAGAAAATATGCGCGTCATCCTGGGTAAACCCACGTACTCTTAGAAGGCCGTGCATGGTTCCGCTGCGCTCATAGCGATACACGGTCCCGAGCTCGCCCAAACGTACCGGCAACTCGCGATAGCTGCGCATCTTGTCCGCGTAGATCAGAATGTGGCCCGGGCAGTTCATCGGCTTCAACCGATATTCAGCGTCATCCAATTCCATGCCAGCGAACATATTTTCCGCATAGTGACTCAGATGTCCGGAGGTCTCCCACAACTTCGCGCGCATCACATGCGGCGTATAGACCAGTGAATAGCCGCGCTGCAAATACTGATCGCGCATCCAGTCTTCGATGATCTTGCGGATGATGCCGCCCTTGGGATGATAGAAAATCAGTCCCGGCCCCGCGAGCTCCTGAATACTGAACAGGTCCAGCTCTTGTCCCAGCTTGCGGTGGTCGCGCTTCTTGGCCTCTTCCAGCTTGGCCAAGTATTCGTCCAATTCCTTCTTAGTGAAGAACGCGGTCCCGTAAATGCGCTGCAACTGCGCGTTCTTTTCGTTGCCCTTCCAATACGCACCTGCTACCGACAGCAGCTTGAATGCCTTAATCTTCTTGGTCGACGGTACGTGCGGACCCCGGCAGAAGTCAATGAAATGGGGCCCCAGCGTATATTCGCTGAACACGTCGCCCGCGCGCTCCGTAATCAGCTCGACCTTCATGGGCTGATCCTTATATAGCTCAAGCCCTTGTTGCTTCTCCGTATATTTACGTTCGTACGGCAGATCGCGAGCTTGAATTTCCCACATCTTCTTTTCCAGCGCTTCCAAATCGTCAGGCGTGAATGCGCCCTCGCGCTGAAAGTCGTAGTAGAAGCCAGTATCGATCGGAGGCCCAATGCCCAACTTGGTTTCCGGAAACAACTCCAGCACCGCCGCCGCCAGCAAGTGCGCCGTCGAGTGGCGATACACTTCCAACGCGTCGGCATTCTTCGTGGTCAGAATCTCGACCTTCGCGTCGCCTTCAATCGGACGGCTGAGGTCCCACAAGTCGCCATTGACGCGCGAAACAATCGCATCGTCGGCCAAACGGGTACCGATAGAACGGGCAATATCCAGAGGACTGGTGCCAACCGCGACGCTCTTCGTGCTGCCGTCGGGAAGGGTGACCTGATAGTTATCCATGTATCACTCAAGGTTAGCAAACACGGGTTTGGCAGCACATCCGCGCGAAGCCCTTGGCATTGCCGATGCCGGGTACACTCAAGTGAGCCGTGTTCCACCTTAACGATAAGATCGTAACCTTCCTGCCGCCTGATACCATTGAGCCGCAGGCGATGCAGCAGCTTCGCAATACGTCTGAATCGCCGGTCCTGGCACATCACTTGGCCGTGATGCCGGATTGCCACTATGGAATGGGTTCCACCGTCGGCTCCGTCATTCCGACCTCGGGCGGCATCATCCCAGCCGCGGTCGGAGTCGATATCGGCTGCGGCATGATCGCGGTGGAGACGATCTTTTCCGCGGCTCAGTTGCCGGACAACTTGGACTCGATCCAATCCGGCATTGAACGGCGAATCCCGTTAGGCGCAGGCGGCAAGAACCAGAAGATCAGCACGACAGCCCGCCACCGAATTGAGGTTCTGGATACCAAGTCCAAGCAGGTCGACTATCGCCACTTCGCGGGCTGGCAGGAACAATTAGGCACGCTGGGAAGCGGCAATCACTTTGTCGAAGTGTGTCTGGATGAAAACGACCAGGTCTGGCTGGTGCTGCATTCCGGTTCGCGCGGAGTAGGCAACAGGATCGCGGCGCACCATATCCGCATCGCGCAGAAGCTGATGCAACTCCGCAAGGTGCCTCTGAAAGATCGTGACTTGGCTTACTTGCCCGACGACACGCCGGAGTTCCGCGATTACATTCGCGATCTGCTGTGGGCACAGGACTATGCGCTGGCAAATCGCGATGAGATGATGGACCGCGCAATGGCGGAGCTATCGATGACCATGTACGGAGAAATCGGCCACTCGCAAGCCATGACCCGCCAGCGCATCAACTGTCATCACAACTTCACGCAGTTGGAAACACATTACGACAAGCAAATGTGGATCACGCGAAAAGGCGCCATCCAGATGCAACTCGGCCAGCAGGGCGTGATTCCGGGGTCCATGGGAACTCGCAGCTATATCGTGTCCGGCCTGGGTAATCCCGAATCCTACCATTCAGCGCCACATGGCGCGGGACGTCGCATGTCGAGAACCGAAGCCCGAGCACGCTTCACTATGGGCGATCTTGAAGCGTCCATGAAAGGCGTCTCCGCGCGGCTGCGCCCAAGCCTGATCGACGAGATCCCCGGTGCCTACAAAGATATCGATGAGGTCATGGAGAACAGCCGCGAGCTCGTGAAGATCGAGCATACTCTGCGCCAGATCGTGAATATCAAGGGCGACTGAGTACGAACTGGTGCGGCTCCTCACATCGATGCTATACTGAGGATCTCAGTTGCTCTTACGAGCATTTGAGGCCCTCCGCAACACCAAAGTGGGCCTGTGGCGCAGTTGGGAGCGCGCTTCCATGGCATGGAAGAGGTCAAGGG
>JBDTUY010000109.1:0-11280 GCA_040007495.1 Acidobacteriota bacterium
CGCAAGTCTTCACGCTCGGCCTGTCGGATCACTTTCGCAATCGGCTGACGCATACGCTGGAAGTCTCACAGGTCGCGCGAACTGTGGCCGGCGCGCTGGGTTTGAACGAAGATCTTACCGAAGCTCTGGCGCTGGCGCATGACATCGGTCATCCTCCGTTTGCGCATTCGGGCGAGGTGGAGCTGAACCGTTTAATGCAGCCTTTCGGCGAGCGATTCGATCACAATCTGCACGCTCTACGCATTGTCGAAAGCTTCGAGAATTCGTACGCCCGGTTCCCTGGCCTGAACCTGACCTTTGAGGTCCGCGAAGGGATCGTAAAGCATTCGCGCGATCTTACCGCGGGGCAATTTCCGGAGTTGGACGAGTATTTGCCCGCCCAAAAGCCACCACTGGAGGCGCAGTTGATCGACCTGTGCGACGAGATCGCCTACAACACTGCCGATCTGGACGATGCCTACAATGCGGGAATGATCCAGGTGGAAGCAGCCCAACAGGCGGTCGACGCGTTTGCCGAACTATGGGAGGTCGCGGACTACCAGTTCCCCGGTGCTACGGATCGTCAACGCCTTTACGAGGTGATGCGCGGGCTGATGAACCGGATGGTGACCGGGCTGCTGGATGGCACCATCGCGGAGGCTCAGGGCTTGGCAGATGTCGAAGCGGTTCGGCGTCAACCAAAAAGAATTGCCCGCTTCACTGAGGATGCAGCCAAGTGCAGCCTGCAATTGAAGCGATTCCTGCGGACGAATGTCTATGAATCCGAAGCATTGATTCAGGCCAAAGGCGACGTGATTGGACGCATGGACCGGCTGTTCCAGTTCTTCCTGAATCATCCTGACCGCCTGCCGGAAGCCTATCGCGAACAGATGGCAGGGGAGCCGGTGCATCGTCAGGTGTGCGACTACATCGCGGGCATGACGGACGGATTCTTCCTGCGTGTGTGCGCGCAGATGGGCATTGAATAGAGAGGGATCTTCATGACCTTCAACCTGCCCTTCGTGCGTTCCCGGCTTCCCAGCCACCGCGTGGAATGGTTCCCATCCATCGATTCCACGATGATGGTCGCGTCGCAACTCGCCCGAAAAGGGCACGGCCAAGGGGCGATTGTGGTCGCCGATGAGCAAACGGCGGGAATGGGCCGGCAAGGACGATCCTGGCATTCTCCGGCCGGAGAAGGACTCTATGTTTCGCTGGTACTGGCCGCCAAACCTGCTCCAATTCTGATGCTGGCGCTGGGGTTGGCCACGCAGGAAGTGATTCGCGAGGCACTGGCGATGGTCGCGCGTCCGCCGCTTGTCGATATCCGTTGGCCCAACGACATTTTGCTCCAACCAGAACACGATGTGGAATACAAATGCGCGGGTATCCTGGCGCAGGTGGAACGCGACTCTGTGATTGCCGGCATCGGGATCAACGTAAGCCAGCAGCATTTTCCGCCCGACCTGGACACGCCGGGGATCTCATTGGCCTTGGCAGGCGTGGATATGCGGCGCGAGGAACTATTGGTCGAATTGGTGGAATCGATCGACTATTACGCTGGCCTCTCGACGGCCCAAGTGACTGCCAAGTTCCTGGAGTCATCGAGCTACGCGCACGGCAAGCGGGTTCAAACGGAAGCCGGAGGGCGCAAAATCGAAGGCGTTACGAATGGCCTGGATCCTTCCGGCTTCCTGCGAATCAAGTTGGACGATGGGACGGAGCGGACGATTCTGGCGGGTGGCGTCCGGCCAGTGTAATTTGAGCGCGGACACTGGCTTGGTTTTGGGCGTGCGTGGTATTCTGAATTTGTAGCAAAGGTAGGGCGACTAGCTCAGTTGGGAGAGCGCTGCGTTCGCAATGCAGAGGTCGGGGGTTCGATCCCCCCGTCGTCCACCAAAACCCACCTTTTTTTGGACTTGTAATCCGAAGTTTGCCAAATCGAAGAGCTTATTTCGCCGGACGTGGGCCACCTCGCCCACCACCGCCACCCGTGCCTGACGCTTTGGCGCCCTTCTCGGTCAGATAGGCAGTTACGCTCGGGAAGCGCGAGGTCTGTGCTCCGTCCAGTGCGGTTTTCTTATCCAAACCTGCTGCGTTCAGATCTACGCCGGCTTCCACCGCGACCTTCACCGCGTCGAGCGCCGCCGCTTCGCGCTGCGCGGCAGGCAGATCGCCCGCCCAAGCATGATCGGCCTTACCCAGACCGGTGGCTGCCATCAGGATCGTGGTCTGTTCCTCTTTTTCCTGCTGGCCGAAATTCGCGGAGGCTACGTAATGTGCGTGATGGACGAATTTTGGGTCGGCACCTTTTTTAAGCAGCATACGCATTACATTGCCTTCTGTGTAACGCGCCGCCAGCCATAAAGGTGAGGCACCCACAATCGCGGCGTCAAAGTTCCAATCGTCGGAGGAACGACGCATCGGGGTCCAGGTTTTTAAGGTCGCGTTGGGGTCCGCACCATGGTCCAGCAGGGACGCGATCACTTTTTCGTCGCGGCGCATGATCGCTTCGTGTAACGCGCTGAAGCCCGCATCCATCGCACTGGCATTCGCGCCTTTCTCCAACAGGTACAGAGCAACCTCTGAAAACCCGGAATGCTCCGCCAGCGTCACGGCGCTTACGCCCCATGCATCCGCATCGTTCACATTCGCGCCTGCCGCTACCAACAGCTTCGTGGAGTCGAGATCTCCTACGCGTGCGGCAAACATCAGAGCCGTCTCGCCACCGTGCGGGATGTTCTTGTTGTACGGGAGGTAGCCGTGCGGCTCAATCGCCATCACCTCGGACCAAACCTCAGACTTGGCTTGAATATCGACTTTGTGGGTCAGCAGGACCTTCACCATATCCGGATGGGACTGCGAAATGGCCCACATCAGCGCCGTCTGTCCGCGCGTTCCGTGCGCGTTCGGATTTGCGCCTTTGGCGAGCAGTTGTTCAGCGACCTCGGAATAGCCTCCGCGCGAGGCGACCATCAGGGCCGATTCGCCGGATTCGAGCGCGAGATTCGGATTGGCCCCCGCCGTCAGCAAGCGCCGCACGATTACAGAGTTACCGTTCTCACTCGCGAGCCAGAGGGGAGTGACTCCCAGATCGGTTATCGCGTTCACCTTCGCACCGGCTGCGACCAAAGCGTCCACCAACGCTGGATCGTCGTTGTGGGCAGCCCAATGCAGAGGCGTTGTGCCATCCGCATCCGCAGCGTTCACCTCACCCTTCTGCTGCAGCAGTCGCTGGATGCTCGCCTTGTCGCGATTCTTGGCGGCTTCCAGCAGAGCGGGCCGCGTTTCAGCCGCCATCAGCAAGCCTGCGCCCGCGCACAAGAGGCCTAAGGCAATCCACGGGCCTGAACGTGTGAAGGTTTCGATGCGCATGACGGTTCCTTAGACCCCGGACAGCGTTTCGAGCCGCAGCTTACCATTGCTGCCGCCGACATGATCCACCGGTATGTCGAACTTGTCCATGATGGTGAGCAGCAGGTTGGCCATCGAGGGCTTATCGGCATACTTGATGTGCTGTCCACCCTTCCAGCGGCCATTGCCGCCGCCCAACAACACGATGGGAAGATCCGCACCGGAATGTCCGTTGCTATTGGAAATGCCCGCGCCATACATCACCGTCATATGATCCAGCAGGTTGCCATCTCCATCGGGCGTGGCACGCAGCTTGGTCAGATGCTTGGAGAACAACTCTGTGTGATAACGATTGATCTTCGACATCTTCGCAACGATTTCCGGGATATTGTTGTGATGCGAGAGCGGATGGTGCGCTTCCGGCACGCCGATTTGAGGATACGGCCGGGCGCTCTGTTCCTTGCTCATCATGAACGAGATCACGCGCGTCAGGTCGGACTTGAAGGCCAACAATTGCAGATCCATCATCAAGGCCAGATGATCTTCAAACACGGGCGGCGCGCCCGCAGGCTGATCGAGCGTCGGCAATTCCACACTGCGCTGCGTATTCGCCATCTGAATGCGTCGTTCCACGTCGCGGACCGATTCCGTGTATTCGTTCAGCTTGTGCTGATCGTCCGGACCCAGTTCGCGCCGCAAGCCGTTCAGCTTGTCGTTCACCGAATCTAAAATGCTCTTGTGCTGATCCAGACGGCGGCCACGCGTCGCGGCGTCGGTACTGCCGCTATCGCCGAACAGCTTCTCAAACACGGCTCGCGGATTCCATTCCATGGGTAACGGCTGCGTCGCGTTGCGCCAGGAAAGCGTGTGGGTGTAGGCACAACTCAAATTACCGGTGCAAGCTCCGGCGTTGGCCGGAGAATCCATCGACATTTCGAGCGAGCCCAACTGGGTCTCTTTCTCAAAATGGCGTCCCATGAGCTGGTCGATCGAAACATCCGCGATGATTTCGATTTCATTCTTGCCGCCGCGCGGCGTGCCGGTCAGGAACGATCCTGATGCTCCCGCATGGATATAGTTCCAACTGGCGTGCAAGCCCGAAAGCACTAGCATCTGTTCCTTGAACGGTGCGTAAGGCTCCAGAATCGGCGTCATCTCAAACGCGTTGCCTTCCGCTTTGGGCGACCAGTATTCCATCGCCATGCCGTTCGGCACGTACGTGGCCAGGAAGCGATGGGGAGCTTTCGTTGCGGCGCGCATGGGCGGCAGCATCGCGTCTAAAAAAGGCAACGAAAGGCTCGCGCCCACGCCCTTCAGCACCGTCCGTCGTGATAGCTTTTTCGAGAGGAACATGGCCGTCTCCTATATAAAATTCAAAAGTCAATAAAACAAAATTAATTCGCGTAATCCCGCATCAGGAACCCTGGACTCTCCACAATGCCCCGAATAATCGCCGACCAGCGGTACTGCTGCGGTGCCGCGTTCCGAACGATTTTGCGGACCGCAGGTTCATCATAATACTCCAGCCGACGACCGAGCGCGTACGCCATTAGCTTCTCAGTAACCGTACGCGGGAACTGATCCGGCTGATCGAGAAGCAAGGAGCGCAAGCCCTTCAACCCGTCGATCTTCGTGCCGGATAGGGTTGTGCCGGTAGAATCGATCGCGTTGCCTTGTTCGTCCTTGGTGCGCCAGCCGCCGGTCACGTCGTAGCTTTCCAGAGCGAAACCCAGAGGGTCGATCACCGAATGGCAACTGTTGCAAGTCGGACTGTCGCGATGGGCGGCTAGGCGCGCTCGAATCCCTGGAATGATGGTTCCGGGCTTGGCCTCCAGCGTCGGGTTCACTCCGGGAGGCGGAGGTGGGATCGGCAATCCGAATATGTTGTTCAAGAGCCATTTGCCGCGCAACACAGGCGATGTTCGATCCGGGTAGGAAGTGGTCACCAAGATCGACCCTTGGGCTAGCAAGCCACCACGCTGATCGTGATTTGGCAGGGTCACGCGCCGGAAGCGGCTGCCATACACGTTAGGCAAGCCATAATGCTTTGCGAGCCGTTCATTGGCGTAGGTGTAGTTCGCGTCCAGCAGCGTCCGCAGAGGCAGGTCCTCGCGAACGTTGCTCGCGACGAACATCTCGGTTTCGGTCTGGAACGCGCGCAGCAAGCTTTCGTCATACAGAGGATACTTGTTGGGATCAATCACCACGTCGACCACCTGACGCAGGTTCAGCCACTGCGCCGCGAAATCGTTTACCAGCGCTTCGGTTGCCCGAGGATCGGCCAGCATCCGTTGAATCTGTTTTTCCAGAACCGTTGGCTTGGTCAATTCACCGCGTTCGGCCAAGGTCAGCAGTTGATCGTCGGGAATGCTGCTCCATAGGAAGAACGACAGGCGCGAGGCGACTTCGATATCCGTTAAGCGGTAGGCCCCGGGGTTCTGAGAGACCGCTAACAGAGCTGGCTCCTTCGCGCGAACCTGGAAATTTCCATTCGGCTGCTTCGCTGACGGAACGGACGCTTTTACCGGAGTCCTATGTACGCGCAACAGAAAATCGGGGTCGACCAGCATGCGTTCCAGCGCGAACTGGATGCCGGAATCAAAACTGCCCCCGTCTTTGCGACCTTCGCTGAAGAATTCCAACAGCGTGTCGGTGTCAGCTTTGGTCGCCGGACGGCGATACGCCAAGCGAGCCAACCTCGACAGGATCGTGCTGGCACAATCCTTCTCCTGCGATGCCTGCGTCGGGTAGCAAACGAAGATCGCTTTCCGGCTTGGTGTGTCCTTTGGTGGAGCGGCAGGGCCGGTCAAATAAGGTCCACCGATCTGCACGGCATTTACGAATGCCGGACCCATATACACCTGGTCATTAGAAATTACACGGCCCAACTGGGTCGGCTGAGGCAGGCCCTCTTCGGCGAACATTTCGCGGACAAACGCTACAGACACCGTTCGCGGTCCGGCTTTCACGGGAACGCGAACTTCCAGGCCCGCGTCGCCGGTCAACTGCATATAGGTTTCCCAGGAAGGGTCGCCCGCGAAGCCCGGCTCGCCATCACCCGCATAGCTTGCAGCAGCAGGGCGTCCTTTGCCCTCGCCGCCTACCGTGAAGCGCTTCAGTAGCTTGCCATCCAGCCGGATCTCCAACTTCTGATGCCAGCCCATCCCTTTTAGATAGTCCTGATACTGGCGCTGCAAACGGACGCGGAACAGATACTCACCGTCGACCGGGAAATTGTAAGGAACCGCCATGCCTCCTCGGGTCCCGAACGGTATATCTTCGCTCATGCGGTCGCTTTGCATCACATGCAAAGGGACCTCAAACCGATCCATCACCGGCTGAGTGGGCGGAATTCCGGTCGCCAGACGGGTGACCTGGCGCGCGACTGACATGTAGCGCTCCAAATGCGCGGTCGAAATCGAAAGCGTGTCGGCGAAATTATCGAAGCTGCCATCGGCCGTGTCGTCACCAGGAAGCAAGCCTTTGAGGTCAAATTCCAGTCCGAACAGATCGCGGATTGCGTGGCTATATTCGGTCCGATTCAAACGATGCACGGCACCGATGCGGCCCGGGTTCGGATTGGCCGCCCAAGCGGTGTCGAGCTCGCCTTCCAACCTCGCGACCATCGCGTGATACACGTCCACGCTCGGCCTAGGCATGCCCACGGGCGGCATGGAACCGGCTCGCAGTTTACCAGCCACCTTTTCCCAAATCTCAGGATTTGCGCTGATGTGCGCCGAGTCGACGGAATCGAGTTCCAGACCCGCCGTCTTCAGTTTGCCGTTATGACATCCGACGCAGTATGTATTGATAAAAACCTTAGTATCGGGAGCCACCGCTTTCGCCCTTTTGGCCGAGGGCGCGGGCTGCTTACCGGTTTGTTTTGCGGCCGCTGGATTCGGAGTAGGGCTTTGTGCAAACAGCATCGCCGCCGTAGCTGCTATCGCCGCGATACCACCGGGCACCAGCCAGCGGCTGACGCGCACTGCGCCATTCTCACGCTTGGGTGAACTCCGATCGACCGGGATCTCCATCTTGCCTCCAGACAAGTGCCGTTAAACACACTTTCTAACACATACAGTGTTTCGCAGCGCGAAGCCGGTTGCAAGCGCCAGGTGGGGAGCCATTCTACCCAATAGTGAAAATCTGCTGAAAAGGCAGCGTTCCCTGCTCGCTTCGAGGTTACAGCTTAACAATCTTCGGCGGTTTATTAACTGGTTTGACAATGAATCGTCATGTGCGGTCGCTATCGTCGTAATATCCCCAAGCAGTAGAAATGAGGACCGAGGTTCAATGAATTTACCTATCAACAGGAGACGTGTGTCTACACCAGTTGCAATACTGGCGCTCACACTTTTAGGACAGATCGGCTTGCAAGCGCAAGGCGACACCACGGGCACAGCGTCGATTACCGGCGTCGTGCAAGATATCAGCCACACGCCTATTCAACAGGCCACCGTAGCAATCAGAAACTCCGCATCGGGAGCTGTAAAGTCAGCAACCACGGAAGCCGATGGGCACTTTTCCGTTGGCAACCTGCCGGGTGGTACCTACTCGGTCGATGTAGCCGCGCCTGGATTTTCCACGGACACACGGAGCGGATTGAAACTCTCGCCCGGCACCGCTCAGACCCTGGATATCGCGATGCAGGTAGCAACGGTTTCTCAAACCATCACGGTTGAAGCTGCGGTAACACTGGCTGTGGAAGCCGCGCCGTCGCAATCCTCGCTCGAAGCCAAGAGCGCGGAGTCGATCATCAGTTCCACCTACATCCGGAACTTTATCGCTTCCACTGGAGACTACTCGGACGTGTTGCAGATGTCGCCCGGCACGTTCAGCGTCAGCCCGAACGGCCCTGGTTTGGGCGATACCAAGACTTTCTTCCGTGGTTTCAAAGATGGCTTCTACAACATGACGTTCGACGGCATCCCGTTCAACGACACGAACGATCCAACCCATCACTCTTGGGTATGGTTTCCGACGCCGTTTATCGGCAGCACGGTATTTGACCGCAGCCCCGGTGACGCAACGTCTATCGGACCGGCCAACTCAGGCGGTTCCATTAACCTGCTTTCGCGCGAAGCAACCGTGGACCAAGATATTCAAGCAACGATTTCCTACGGATCGTTCAACACCCGCATGATCAGCCTGGACTACGATTCAGGTCTGTTCGGCGGCCCAGGCAAGAAAAACAGCCTGCTGCTCAACATTCATAACTTGAACTCCGACGGCTTCCAGACTTACAACCGCCAGAATCGCTGGGCCGGTTCCGCCAAATACCAGTTCAAGTTCACGGAGAAGACAGTACTCACGGCATTTACCGGCGTCGTGGATGTGGCCGCCAACACCCCGAACGTGAAGGGTCCGACGCGCGCCCAAGTGGCCCAATTCGGCAATAACTACCTGCTGAACAACAACCCGACCGATCCCCTCTATTACAAGTTCAACTGGTATCAGATCCCTACGGACTTTGAATACGTCGGCTTGAATTCACAGCTCGGGCACGGTTGGAAGCTGGACGAAAAGGTGTACACCAATCGCTACTACAATCACCAGCAGTACAACAACGGCACCAGCATCACGGCAACCAGCGCGACGGATAAGCTGAACAGCTACCGCAAGTATGGCAATAACATTTCGGTGAGCCACGAATCCAAGTGGGGCACGTTCCGCACTGGCTTCTGGTATGAGCGAGCCAACACGGATCGCTTTCAAACTCCGACTGACCCGCGCACATTTATCGACCTGTTGTCGCCAAACTTCCACGAGAAGTTTATCACGCAATCGGCCCAGCCCTTCGCGCAATACGAGTATCGCGTGACGAAGCGCTTGATCGTGACTGGCGGCGTTAAGATGACCAACTACAACATGCATCTGCTACAGTACGCGGATAATGGCAAGACTATCGGCTGCCTCGGCGGCACCGTGAAGTCAGGCATCTGTTCTGGCGGCCTGGACTTTATCACGCATACCGCGAATTACCGGGCCTTTCAGCCGACGGCGGATGCTCGCTACTTTCTGAAGAGCAACTGGTCGGCGTATGCGCAGTACGCCACGGGCAACGTCATCCCGCCCAGCAACGTGTTCGATACCAAGAATGCATCGGTCGCGGTAACACCGAAGCCGACCCAGACCAAGACCTTCCAGTTCGGGACCGTGCTGAAGACCAACCGCTTCACGATTGATGCGGATATGTACTTCATCCACGCGCAGAACCCGTACAACTCGATTCCGAATCCTGCCGGCGACCCGATCTTCCTCCTGGGGCCTGACACCCATACGAAGGGCTTTGAGGTAGAGGGCAATGCAGTGGTCGGTCATGGAATCTTCCTCTACGCCAACGCAACCGTTGGTACGTCAAAATATATCGGTACGGAGTTGTGGGTCGCCAACTCGCCGCACGATACCGAAACCATCGGTATCACGTACCTACACAAGGGCTGGGACCTCGGGTTCTTCAACAAGCGGGTCGGCAAGATGTATAACGACAGCAGCAGCGGCAAAAACCAATACGTTCCGCTGGATACGCTGAACATCACAAACCTGTTTCTGAACTACACCATCAAGCAGGCGTCGTTCTTCCGCGGGACGAAATTCCGCGTAGGCATTAACAACCTGTTCGATAAACACAACGTAGTAGGTGTTTCGACGGCAAGCACAACACCCGTCTTTACTCCTCTGCCGGGCGATTTCCTAACCTTGATGGCGGGACGCAGCGTCTCAGTCGCCATGACGTTTGGGTACGCTCCCAAGAAGTAAGCAAATCCAACATCAGCTCGAAGTAGAAGCAGCCAGGGGCAACCTTGGCTGCTTTGCTTTGTGGGGTGTGCTTTGACCAACATTCTGGACGCTACGTCCGTGGCGGAGGGATTCTGAACGCTTCGTGATCTGTTGACGGATGTTTTACTTTCGATTTGCGTCCGCTAGCAACCAGCCTCCTATGGGCCTCTGCCCAATCGGGTAGGATCGCGGTGTCTTGCGTCCAGTGAGCCACGGCGGCTTCGTCACACCAGCCTGCGAGTTTTGGCATGACCACGCGGTGCGCTCCGGACAGCATGAACGCGCGCATCGACGCTTCGTCCTGCCACGCCGTTTTCGTCCAGAAGGTCCGATTCGCGTCGCTAAGTGCGTCAAACGCCAGATTCCCGGGTGCCTTTTTCGCTTGCATACTCGACTTAAGCGCATGAAAGAAGAACGCGGGCAAATACCAGGGCGACCGGATTCGCAATCGTGTGATGGAAATGAACGGCATCTACGTCAGTCTACAGCGATACCTCATGAATTGCCGATGACAGCGCGCACCAGCTACAATTACGAGGCCGGATCTCCATGCCTAAGATCAAGCGGTTTCCTGCCCTTTTCTGCCTTTTTTGCGTAGCCTTGCGTGCAAATGCGCAGGAACAGTTACCTCCCATCGCCATTGACTCCCGTGCTGCTGGCGTACGCGACTTCAGGACGTTGACCTTTGGTGAACAATCGATCACGGTCCACGTGGTCGAAGGAATGGCAATTGCGCACGGCGACATCCTGCTGGGTCCGATAGCAGAGTTAGAGACGGCGGCTATCGAAGCAGGCACGGAACGGTCGACCCCAGGTTTGAAGCCGCGCGCAGCTGTTTACATCAACAGTCTGCAGCACCCCGTCTTATGGACCGATGCGACAGCCTATTACAAAATTGATTCTGCCGTTCCCAATCAGCAACGCATTCTGGATGCCGTGGCGCACTGGAACGCCGTCACTTCGCTCAAAATTTTGCCGTATGCGGGTCAACCGAACTACATCACCTTTGTGCGATCCAGCAGCGGGTGTTCCTCATCGCTTGGGATGGTAAGTGGTGGACAAGTGATCAATACGGGCGACGGATGCAGTTCAGGCAACATGATTCACGAGATCGGCCACGCATTCGGTCTGCAGCATGAGCAAGTCCGAAACGATCGCAATACTTTC
>JBDTUY010000110.1:0-11199 GCA_040007495.1 Acidobacteriota bacterium
GGAACCCGCGTACCGAGTGCGCCTGCCACTCCGTCAGGGCTATCAACTCTTGAAGAGAAGCCCCTTGGGGTTGCCGTCTAACGAGCCGAGGAAGAGGCCTCCCTTTTCCGTTGCTGCGCGCGCCACATACAGGAAATGCTTCCCGTCGAGCAGAAACTTTGGAAACCTCAGGTCGCCCTTGGTCTTCGACACATCCACAGGGACGCCGCCAGCGGCCGCGACTTTCTGAATGGAGATGCCGCCGCGGGAGGTTGGAGAAAACAGGATCACGTCGTCACGGTTCTAGTCGCCGCCTCGACCGACGGCGGCATCGCACAGCGTTTGCGCCGGACCTCCGCTGGCCGCGATCTTCTTGAGCTTGCCCTGGGCGAAGAATCCGATGAAGCGGCTGTCGGGCGACCAGAAGGGATACGCTCCCTCTTCGGTGAACGGCATGGCCTGGGATTGCGGCGCGTCGAGCGGGCGCAGCCATAGTTGCTGTTTCCCGTTGACGATGGCCGAGATGACCACTTGGTGCCCGTCGGGCGAGATCGCGAAGCTGTGCGCCGTCGCGTTCTCCGGCAGCAGCATTGCGTAGCGCTGCTGGGCGAGGACCGGCGGGGTTTCGCGGAAATGGAGGGAGGAGAGCGCGGCGACTCCGAGCGTCATCACGGCAGCGGCGATCCACGGCAGTTTGCTGGGGGGAGCGAGGGCGGGTGGTGCGACAGGCTGCGCATCCGGCTCAGCTTGCAGCAGCGCGTCCCAGTCGCCGATGGCTTGCAGGCGTTTCTTCGGATCCTTTTGGAGGCAGCTCTTGAGCAGCGGGCGCACTTTGATGGGGATACGTTCGAAGTCCGGGTCTTTGTGGATGACGGCGGCGAGGATGTACGCGGTGGTCTCGCCGGTGAAGACGCGGTCGCCGGTGAGGAGTTCGTGGAGCACAACGCCGAAGCTCCAGATGTCGGCGCGGCGGTCCACGATTTGCCCGGCGGCTTGTTCGGGAGCCATGTAGCCTGCGGTGCCCCATGATCATGCCTGCTTCGGTCATGCCCATGGTGAGGGTGGGGGAGTCTTCGCCGGTGGGGGCAGCGGGGCGGGTGACGGCGGCGAGGCCGAAGTCGAGGACTTTCACGAGTCCCGCTGGCGTCACCATGATGTTGGCGGGTTTGAGATCGCGATGGGTGACGCCTTTTCGTGGGCGGCTTCCAGGGAGTCGGCGATTTGCTTGGCGTAGTTAAGGGCGGTATCGAGAGGGAGCGGCGACTTGAGCGTGGTGCCTTCGACCAACTCCATGGCGATCGCTTTGCCGTCGGGGGATTCTTCGAGGCTATAGATGGTCGCAATGTTGGGGTGGTTTAGGGACGCGAGCACTTTTGCTTCACGTTCGAAGCGGGCTAGGCGCTCGGGGTCGCGCGCGAGGGAGTTCGGGAGGACTTTGATGGCAACTTCACGATCGAGCTTGGTGTCTTTGGCTCGGTAGACCTCACCCATGCCGCCTTTACCAAGGGGGCCGGTGATTTCGTAGGGGCCGAGGCGAGTGCCGAGGGTCAGGGGCATATAGCGTCGAACGATTGCACCCTGTCGGTGCGTGGACTACAGGATTGTGAATGGATGACGGGCAATCCGGAAAGTATCGTTGACTTCCGATCCGGCGTTATGTCAAGACTACGCCTAGTCGTGACTCCGACAAGTCGTATCGGCGCAGGTCTTCTTGACGCGTCAATCGTGCGGAGCTCGTCTAGTTCGCGGAGAGGGTCGTGCTCCGGCCCCTTACGGAAGTGCGTTCAATCCATCTAAACTGAATCATCTGCATGTATTGCCATCCTAGGAATGTCTTCGGGCATCTTTGCCGCAAGCTAACAGCCGCGCTGATTTTCTTCACGGGTGCCCACCTCGCTTGCGCAAGCGACCCGGAGCCAGCCCGGAAGCGCCCCACCATCGGCCTGGTGCTGGAAGGCGGAGGCGCGCTCGGGTTCGCGCATATAGGCGTCATTCGCTGGTTGGAGGAGCACCACATACTGGTGGACTTCATCGCTGGCACCAGCATGGGCGGCGTGGTGGGCGGCATGTATGCGGCGGGCAACAGCCCGGATCAGATTGGCGGCATCGTGCAAAGCATTGACTGGCCTCTGGTGTTGGGCGGCGCGGTTCCCTTCCAGGACCTGTCGTTCAGGCGTAAAGAAGACAAGCTCGCGCTGCCCAACCGTCTTCAGTTCGGGCTGCGGCACGGCTTGAGCCTTCCCAGTGGGCTCAATGCCGGACATGAAGTCGGGTTGGTGATCGATCGAACGTTCCTGCCTTATTACGACCTGCATAGTTTCGATGATCTGCCGATTCCGTTTCGCGCCGTTGCGACCGAGTTGATATCCGGCAACGCCAAGGTCTTCGGCGACGGACCGCTACCACTGGCATTGCGAGCTACCATCGCGATCCCGGCCATCTTCGCGCCCATCCGGATCGATGGCCAAGTCTATTCCGACGGCAGTACCGTCGATAACCTCCCCGTGGATGTAGCCAAGGCCATGGGAGCCGATATCGTGATCGCCGTCTACCTGGATGAGGGTGCTTTCAACCCGAAATCGCTAAGTTCGCTGATTGGAGTTGCTACGCGCTCACACTCGATTCTGGTGACCGGGAATGAGCAGCAGAATCGCAAATTGGCGGACATTCTAGTGCCCGTCGATGTGAGCGGCTTCGGCGAGGCGGATTTTCAGCGCGGCTCTGAAATCATACCGAAGGGTGACGCTGCCGCGGAGAAAATGTCGGCTGCTCTGCGCCGTCTGTCGGTGGACGATGCGACTTGGAAGGACTATCTCACGCAGCGGGATTCCCGCAAGCGCACGGATGTTCCGGTGCCGCAGTTCATCGCGGTGGACGACGGAAGCCCCGCCGCTCTACAGCAGATCACCACTGCGCTGCGGGATCTGCCGGGACATCCCATCGAATCCGCCATCATCGATCAAGATCTTTCGACCTTGCGGGGCACGGGTGTCTTCGCGAGCCTGGGATACGCCATCACCACGCAAAACGGCCAACCGGGTTTGCTGATCCATCCGGTGCCTACAGATAACAGTCCGCCTTTTTTGAATCTTGGAATCACGCTGAACGGCTCCGATCCGAACGCCATTCAACTTGGGATCGGCGCGCGTCTTACATTTCTGGATGTAGCGGGCGCGGGCTCGGAGTGGCGAACCGAGCTTTCCGTGGGTCTTGACGCGGGAGGGACCACCGAACTGTTCCGTCCACTTTCGGCCCGCAGTAAGTGGTTCGTCGCGCCCCATGCGTACTTCAAGCGGGATCTCTTCGACCAGTACGCAACGAACGACGGGCTAGTGGCCCAATATAAGGAGCGGCGCGATGGGTTCGGCGTCGATGCAGGCTATCTGTTCGGCCGCCGGGCGCAACTTCGGATCGGAGAGGATCTTGTCTGGTACGGGGATACCCGAACCATCGGAGCAATGCTGGGTGGGCCCGACTTCAGTATTCGCTCCGCTGTCTCCTCGCTGCGCTTTCAGTATTTTGGGCAGGATGACGCGTTGGTGCCTCGACAGGGAGCGATCGCAAATGCCTCGATTCGGCGCTACAGCCAGCAACCCAACGGTACGGGAGGCTATCAACAGGCGGAAATCAGCGCGATCCGTTTTGTGCCGATCTCGCCTCATGACTCGATTTATGGCGGCGTGGGCGGTGGTACCTCTTTCGGAGCCAAAGATCTTGGCCTGGCAGGCTTTCGGCTGGGTGGTCCCTTCAATCTAAGCGCGTATGGCCGCAATGAACTGCTGGGCACACAGTATTTTTCGCTGAAGGCCGGCTACATTCATCGCCTCTTCGACCTGCCCTCTGTGCTGGGAAGCGTCTATGGAATCGCCTTCTACGAAACCGCAAAGATGTATCGAAGTAGTTCCTCATCCTCCAGCCTCCCGCAGAGCGGCTCCATCGGAGTCGTGATGAAGTCGTTCATCGGCCCCCTGTATGGCGGAGGCAGCTTCGGCGACAACGGCCATCGAGGATGGTGGTTCGGGCTCGGTCGCATTTTCTGATGCGTTAGAACCCCGGCTGCCCGTCGCGAATCTGCAGCGAGAAATTCGCATCCTGATCTAGACCCCGCGCCTTTTCGTTGATAACGGCCCGTTGTTCCAGAGCCTCAAAAGTAAGCCCTCCTGTCGCCAGATCGCCGCGCTGATAGAGCAGCTTCTCCGCCATCCCGTTCAAAATGATCCGGGGATCCCACCAGTGAACGCCGCCGATATTGTGGGAAGACAGATAGGACGTAAGGCTGCTGCTGCAATTCGCGGTGGCCGCGTTGTACCACTGCGGATGGTTTCGCTGCTGTTCGATCCACTGCAGGTATTGCAGGAACAAGCGGCGCGAATCGTCGGGATTAAGCCGAGTGTGATAGATCCGCACGGTCTCGCCCATACGATAATTCGTGCGCAACCGGACCACATCACGCTCGTCCGCCGCCAGATAGATCAACTCGTACTGTCGAAATAGTCCCCCGATAGCGGAGTAGTCTTGGCCGACCGTCTTGCGGGCCTCTATCGACATCGCGACGTAGGTGGCTGGCCCCGGGCTGTTCTGAAACTCGAAGCTGACAATCACGTGGGCGATCAGGGGCGCTCCCCAATGGGTAACGAAAACATCGACGCCTGCAAGCTCAGAAAGATTCAGACTTCGGGTTTCCCAATGTTCGGTGTAGTCGGTTTCGGTTTGATAAGCGAAATTCCGAACGTTGTGCAGAATCACATGATCGCCAGCTACTTCGGCCCAGGGCAGCCGTGCAACGTCAGGCTGCCATTGCCGATCGTTACTCGGCGTCAGCGTGAGCCACCATCCGATCACGCAAACAAGGCTAACCACCCACAGCAGCAGCGCTTTGCCGCTTGCTGTGAATCTCCAGAGGATGATAGCTACCGCAATTGAATACACGGTGGCGAGTGCGATGCTTAGCCAGAGGATTCTGACGTCATAATAGAGGGCCGCAATCGCCCATACCGTAACGAGCAAAGCAAGACCGACGGACAACTTGCCCGCCCACATCTTCGCGCGTCGCAGACCGAGTGGCTTTGTTGGGGACGCATACTTGGCGGACGATTCCACATCGCCATCATGGCACTTCAATCATCGACAACGGTAAACGGCAATCTCATCCGTCGCGGAGTCGAGATGGCTTATGTCGGAGACGAATACTCTTGGCTAACGGTCCGCCGTCTGGGTCGCCGTGGACCGCGAGCGATACGAGTTCACCTACAGACCAGTTAAGTGACGCAACCGCTCCGTCACGTCACGAACAATGAAATAGAAGCAGGTTAATGCAAAAGAGATACTCTTGACGGCGATTTGTCGTCCGGCGGAAGCGTTCTCGATTGTCGTGGTCGGTAAGTAATTACCGATCACTCAGACGGAGGTATTTGAGCGGGCCGCCGAGTCGCTGGCGAGGTTCAATCAAGGTGATCTCCGATGGTTGCAAGCTCTTCGCGGGGCGTGCCAGGGTCACTGCAGCCATTGGTGACCCTACGGGTCAAGTCCCGCCGAATGCCGCTAGACAATCGTCCTTGTGAAGAACGAGATCACAATCCAAGTGGAGGCCGTGTGGCGTTGATGGTCTTCGGCCTGTGCCGTGCTCAAAACGTCGCTAGAGGTACTTGACGATGGTTTTGAAGCCGTAATCCATGTGGTGTTGCATGTGGCAATGTAGCAGCGAATCACCTGGATGGTTGGCCACAAACTCCACTTCGGTAGTTCCGTCACGAGGTACGCGGACCGTGTCCTTTATCAATCCGGACGTGGGTTTGCCGCCGACTTTGACGAGTTCAAAATCGTGGCGGTGCAAATGGACTGGGTGTCCGTCCTCGTGACCGCTGTGGAAGACGATCCGATAACGTTTGCCAGCTTTGACCTTTAGCGGATCGACGTTTGGCCACGCCTTGCCGTTGATCATCCATTGATTGAATGCGTGTCCTTCATCCGGCATCATGTGGAAGGTCAGATCGAAGGTACCCTCGATCACCGAACTCTTCGTAGGAGCTACTTGATTGCCAAAGACCGTGTAGTCAAAAGGCGCAGTGGGCGGCGCGACCCACTTTGGCTCGCCTTTCTCGCCCTCATATTCAACGACAATCCCCATCCCCTTGGTCCGGTCGGCGTCATTGGTGGAACCCAATATCCAGACGCCGGGATTATTCATCTCCACGATAGCGTCCACACGTTCCGCCACAACCATGGTCAGGATATCGACGTCTGCGGGATTCGGTACGGGGTTACCGTCCAGTGCCACAACGTGAAACTTATGGCCCGGGAATGCGAGATTGAGATCGCGGGTGGCGTCTGCGTTCAGCAGTCGGAACATCACCCGCTGGCCCTTCTTCACCTTGATCGGTGCTCCGTGTCCCAGTGAGTGATCTCCCAAGGTCGCGCTCGCGTAATCTACCGTCCAATCATTATTTGGATCACCCCGGTGCAGAATGCTCGGCTCCCAGTGACGGCTGGAAAGAAAAATTTCCTGGTCGTATCGGCCGGGATCGTTCTTGGGTTCGATGTATAGGAACCCGAATTGGCCGGAATATCCGCCTTTTGTAAGATCGGTCATGGCCATGGCATGCGTGTGATACCAACGTGTGCCGGAAGGCTTTGGGGTGAACGTGACGCGCTGATGACCGTGAGGCGGCACAAACGGGCTGCCCTCCTCTTCGGCCCCGTCGGCCTTGGTGGACAGGAACAGTCCATGCCAGTGAACCAACTCCGGCGTGTCCGTGCCGTTAAATATATCGATGGTGACGGACTTGCCTTCCTTCATACGCAACATCGGGCCTGGAATCGACCCGTTGTAGCCTGTGGTCCGAATCACTTTGCCCTTGGCAATTTCGGCCGTTGCAGGACCGATGTGGAGGGTGTGGTCCGGTTTGGATGCCGCGGCGAGTTGGCTTGCGAGGCCAACCTGCGCGGAGATCCCTCCGGTAATAGCGAGGAAGTCGCGACGATTCATAAGCTGCCAGTCTATCACCCGCACTTGGTGAGGGCGCGAGCCTACAACTTAGGAAGCACGGACGTGTCTTCCGCCGTTTCCGATGATGAAACACGAGTCTAATGGCTATCTCCGTCGTAGTCCTTGTCCCCAGCGCTTTTAGAGCGGCGAGTCCGGCGGCGCTCAAATGCACGGGAATCCTGGGCCGGGTGCGGCGACACGTCGGGCATGCCAAGTTCTATACCCAAGCGGTAAGGGCGCTCCCTTCGACGACTATAATGGCTACATCATGACGATCACCCGAATACTTCTGACCGCAGCACTCCTGACCACGACTCTCACCGCCAAGGACGTTACCGTGAAACTTGCGGACGGGAAGGGGCAACCCGTCGGCACCGCGAAAATCAGCGACAACAAGGGCGGGGGCGTCAAGATCGCGCTCGACGTCAAGAACCTGGCTCCTGGCGAACACGCGCTCCACTTTCATGGCACCGCCAAGTGCGAGGGTCCTGCTTTCACCACTGCTGGCGGCCACTTCAATCCAGCGATGAAGCAGCACGGCAAGGACAATCCCATGGGCTCGCACGCTGGCGATATGGCGAACTTTACCGTGGGAACGAAAGGAACGGCGAAAGTCACGATCACCAACCCTGCGGTGACGCTCGGTGACGGCCCCAACTCGCTGTTCACCAATGGGGGCACGGCGATGATGATCCACGCGAAAGCCGACGACTACAAAACGGACCCGGCGGGCAACGCGGGCGATCGAATCGCCTGCGGCTTGGTCACCAAGTGAAGGCATGCAGCGCGTTTGTCGACCGCAACTCCCATGCCCGGGTTAATGTTGACCAGCCAGAGGTGACCACAAACGGCGTTCTGGGAAACTAGAGTGACGTCACGGAACGGTTACATCTCTTCGGAGTGGGGGCATTCCTGTCGCCGCAAGTCGCCGTCGATACGACTGGAGAGGCGAGATATGCTAAGACTCGGTAGACTGGCGTTTTTCCCAACTTGCCGGGCGTTCAGTGGGAAAGAGGCTGTTCCTCAACGCTTGGAGTTGTGGGTCTTTGCGGTGGTACCCTGTCTCGTTGATCAGCAGTTCAGCCCGCCCCCTGTGTTCTCGGGCTCCCGCCCTATCCTGTACGTCGAACGCCTTGCGCCCTGAGGTGAGATGGTAGTCAGCGAGGCATAGCTTCATGTCGCATCGTGTGGAGATGCGAAACGCGCGCTCCAGATCGTGGGCTGTCCCGCGAGCAAGGAGGGCCGGCGTCTGCATGAAGAGGTATGAGTTGCAAAGGTGTTCATTCGCCAAAGCGAGATGCTTGCGAGACTCGTCGGAATCGATCGGATGCGCGCGCCCGAGCGTGAGGTGGTCCAAACCAATGTTGAGGCTTCGCTCGCCTTTTTGGGCTCGCTCCAAGGTTGATGATGCGCGCTGAATGACCTCGTCATTTTTGCCTTCGTCGAGAAGGAAGTCACAAAAGCGGTACCCCTGTGCGTGTTATCAGGGTTGCCTCTGGTTAGGTCGGCATCACGATTACCTTGGTCTTTGTAATCGATACAACAGCATGAACCTTGCACGGTCCGACTTGCGCACTGGGAGAGCCGCGATACGAAACCCGACTCGCTACAATACCCGATACGGATGTGGAGACTAGATGACAACTATTGTCGAAGTGACGCTGGCTTTCTGCCGAGGTTGCTTCAGAACATCAGTGAATATGCGCACAAGACTTTTGATCGCATATCGCCGGACGGCCGACGTAAACAGCTTGTCACTCGTTTTCATCTGGATAACACCGCTTTGCGGGACCACGATCTCGAAGAACGGGAACGAGTGATGGGGCTCATTGCCCAGAAGCCCAAACCGGGAAGCGTGGCCTGGGAGGATCTCATAGATTCTTTGAAAAGGTCGGACGAATTGTTTCGGAAAACGATTCAAGATTTCAAGCGCCCCGTCGATCTGGCCTTCCGCCGAGGTGGGATTCTGCAATAATACATCCTCCTTAATGATCCGCAATGGGAAGTAGCCACCATTTTGCGAACCGAACGGCCACATCTTCAGTTCTTCCTCTCAGCCGGTCTTGCTGTAACCGGGGAGAGCCATGCCAACAACGAGGAACTTAAGGCCCTTTTGGCCAGCGATCCAGTCTCATACTGTTCGACGCCGCAAGACGCCCTGGACCAGCAGGCCGCCTGGTTAGCCGCTCTGAGTACAGTGAGGGGGCCCACTCATGAAGGTTGAACGGACGATGCCGCACTGCGCGGACTTCGCAAAGTACGTGGTCGATTCCATGCGTCCGACGCTCGCGGCCCATGGGTGCCTTATTGAGGAAAAAGCCAGTGTCTTTCTTAGCTATGCCAGCGACGATGAGACATTTTCTCGGAGGCTTAGTGAAGATCTAACGGCTAACGGGATCAAATGTTGGTTTGCACCACACGATGCTACTTTTGGGCAGAAGATCTTTCCCCAGGTCAAGGATGCCATTGACAAACATCAGAGAATGCTCCTCATCCTTTCACCTCACAGCATGAAAGTAACTGGGTCAAAACCGAAATAGCGCTAGCGAGACGGCTCGAGCGGGGACCCCGCCCGCGGCGCGTTCTGTTTCCCATTAGTCTCGTCCCGTACGACCAGTTGCGCGAGTGGGAGCTTTTTGATTCGGATAGTGGTGAGGATGCTGCAGCGGACATACGAAGCTATCTGATCCTGATTTCAGCCGATGGCAAGATCGATCCGATTATGCGGTGGTACTCAAGAAGTTGATTAGTGATTTGGGTAGGAAGAGCAGCTGAGCTTGAAATGGGGTGAGCAAGGTCGCAGAATCGCAAACCGCGCCGGAGGAAAATGGGCACGTCCGCGTTTAGGGGCCTCCAGGATGAACGGGATGCTCTCGGTAAGTGGGAATTCGTTAGAGGTTATTAACCTTCGCAGGACGTTCTCTGTCCGCGACTTTCACGGATGTGTCCCCCAAGGTGTGATGCGACCCGCCTTGTCACGCCAGCCCGCTTCGAGCAGGATGTGCGTGCGCCTCGCTCAGATCCGAAAAAACCAACTCCTCAGCACCTCCCGGAGTCTATCCTTGAGCGTCTGTTCCGCTTGGTCGTTACCAGCACGGGCAAGCCATGCACCCTAACGATGCGCCTGAAATTGATCG
Source organism: Acidobacteriota bacterium (assembly GCA_040007495.1). Taxonomy (GTDB): domain Bacteria; phylum Acidobacteriota; class Terriglobia; order Bryobacterales; family Bryobacteraceae; genus Palsa-187. Next base: position 10,102 of record JBDTUY010000110.1, read on the forward strand.
ATAGACTTCCGGGGCTTTAATAGCCACAGTGAAAGTCAGCAGACCGAACCGACGGATGACGAGAAGACTCAGCATGAGTTAACTGCGATTGAGAACCCACTTTGGAGCGAAACCATCGGTATATGCGCCCGCCTTTCTCAGGTGGGCGCATACGAATCGCTCTAACCTTGGCCAGATTCCTTATTTAACCTCGGGACCATGTGCTTATGTGATACCGTCTGAGGGTAGCAGGCCATCCAAAAATATCGTTCATCTTTCTTGTGCTGAGGCATCGCATTTAGGACGAGGCAACATCATTAGTTCCGAGACAATCTAGGCAGAAGGTGACCCCATGAAATCGGGCATTGTAAGTAGGACTTTGTGTGTTTTGACGCTGGCGACGGCGCCATTTGGGTTCGGCGGCACTGTCGGTAGCCCGCAGGCACCGGTCTTCTTTGAGCCCAACCGCGGGCAATTTGATCCAAACGTCCGATTCGTGGGACGGATGTCCGATGTTCCGGTGGGGCTATTTGCCGACGGTGTGGGATTTGAAACTCCCGCGCGGGCCGGAGGCGCCGCTGGGCCAATCCGGATGAGGTTTCTCGGCATGGATACGAAAGCGCGTTGGGCCGGGCTCTTGTCCTCGCCTGGCGTTAGCAACTATCTGACAAGCACCTCGACCGTCACCAGCGTTGAACGATTTCAAAAGGCCCGCATGAATGGGGTGTACCCAGGCATTGACGTGGAACTTCACGGCAGCGGCGCGAAGATCGAATACGACTTTATCGTGCATCCAGGGGCAGATCCGGCTCGCATTCGCTATAAAGTGGAGGGCACTCCTGTGCGTCTTGATCGGCAAGGCAACTTGCTGATTGCGGCCGGCGACTATGAATTGGGGAATCGGACGCCCGAACTTTACCAAGAGCGCAATGGTGTCAAGACCCCTGTCCAGGGGCATTTCATACTTCGCGGCACCACCGTCTCCTTCGCCGTTGGAGCATATGACAAGCAGCAGACGCTGGTCATCGATCCCGTAATCTTCGCCAAGTTGCTCAGCCCCACGGGCTCATTCTCATGGGCCAGTTCGGCGACCACGGATTCCGCGGGAAATGTCTATGT
>JBDTUY010000111.1:0-11168 GCA_040007495.1 Acidobacteriota bacterium
GACATTTAGGGATTGAACCCAGGAGATCTGAACTATGGCAGCAAAACAAATTGTTTATAGCGAGAATGCCCGCCAGGCGATCCTGCGCGGTGTGAACCAGTTGGCCGACGCCGTAAAGGTTACGTTGGGTCCTAAGGGCCGCAACGTGGTCCTCGAGAAAAAGTTCGGCGGCCCGACGATTACCAAGGACGGCGTCACCGTCGCCAAGGAAATCGAACTGAAGGACCCCATGGAAAACATGGGCGCGCAGATGGTGCGTGAAGTGGCCTCCAAGACCAGCGATATCGCCGGTGACGGAACCACCACCGCCACCATTCTGGCCCAGGCCATCTTCCGCGAAGGCGTGAAGAGCGTCGCGGCCGGTGCGAATCCGATGGCCCTGAAGCGCGGCATTGAGCTCGCGGTTGAAGCCGTCGTAGCCGAAGTGAAGAAGTTCTCCAAGCCGGTCAGCGGCGACATGATCGCCCAGGTCGGTACGATTTCGGCCAATGGCGACGAAACGATCGGCAACACCATTGCCGAAGCGATGAAGAAGGTCGGCAAGGACGGCGTCATCACGGTTGAAGAATCGAAGACGATGCAGACCGAACTGCAGACCGTAGAAGGCATGCAGTTCGACCGCGGCTACCTCTCTCCGTACTTCATCAGCGATCCGGACCGCATGGAGTGCGTGCTGGAAGATCCCTACATTCTCATCCATGAGAAGAAGATCTCCAACATGAAGGACCTGCTGCCGGTGCTGGAGCAGATTGCGCGCAGCGGCAAGCCGTTGCTGGTAATCGCCGAAGAGACCGACGGTGAAGCGCTGGCAACTCTCGTCGTCAACAAGCTGCGTGGAACGTTGAACGCGTGCGCCGTTAAGGCTCCGGGTTTCGGCGACCGCCGCAAGGCGATGTTGGAAGATATCGCGATCCTGACCGGTGGTCAGGCGATCTTCGAAGAAACCGGCATCAAGCTGGAAGGCGTTCAGTTGACCGATCTGGGCCGCGCCAAGCGAGTCACGATCGACAAGGACAACACCACCATCATCGATGGCGCTGGCAAGTCGAAGGACATCGAAGGCCGCATCAAGCAGTTGCGCAATCAGGTTGAGGACACCACCTCCGACTACGATCGCGAAAAGCTGCAGGAGCGGTTGGCGAAGTTGGCCGGCGGCGTGGCCGTCATCAAGGTCGGAGCAGCAACCGAGACCGAGATGAAGGAAAAGAAGGCTCGCGTGGAAGATGCTCTGCATGCCACACGCGCGGCTGTTGAAGAAGGAATCGTCCCCGGCGGCGGCGTGGCTCTACTGCGCGCAATCGCGGGTCTCAGCACGATGAAGCTGGATGGCGACGCGCAGATCGGCGTCAACATCATCAAGCGCGCCTGCGAAGAGCCGGTTCGTCAGATCACGGGCAACGCCGGACACGAAGGCGCCATCGTAATCGAGAAGATCCTGGCCAACAAAGACACCAACTTCGGTTTCAACGCTCAAACGGGCGAGTACGAAGACTTGGTCAAGGCGGGCGTAATCGACCCGGCGAAGGTAACCCGCTCCGCTCTGCAGCACGCGTCTTCCATCAGCGCCCTAATGCTGACCACCGAAGCGCTGATCTGCGAAATCCCGGAGAAGAAGCCGGCAGGCGGCGGTGGTCACGACCACGGCGGCATGGGCGGCATGGACATGTAGTCGCTCGCGCGACGGCCTGGGCGGCTCCGCCGCAGAGGCTGATGCGCAACCCCGTAGTGAATGCAGCAGTACAAAGAGGCCTCCTGGTAACGGGAGGCCTCTTCTTCTCGCCAGCCTATTAATTGGTTGCCAATTGGACCCATCCGTATGTTCCATCTGTTTTTCTAATGCAGAGGAAGGGTTTATCTGCCGTGCTGCCATTATTTTTTTCTACGTATAAAGTTCCGCGACCGTTACCGTTACAAAATGGCTTCGGGTCGTTCGAAACATCCTGAAATCCAACGGATGATCGCGCGGAGACCGGTCGCAGTTCCGTCGAGGTAAGTTGAAAAAGGGACAGTGGATTGCCTTGTACGCAATAGGCCACTAACATTCCGTACTTAGTCAACCCCTCCGCGACACTAGGGCAACCAAGCTTGCCGAACGCGATGCTCGATGGACCAAGCCCGGTAGTCTGCATTGAATTAGCGCGAATTTCGCGTTTTCCAAAGTCGACTACCTGCTCCTGCAAAGCTGTCAAATCCTTCCTCTGCTGTGTCACCGCACCCTTCAGTTTGCTTATTTCGCGTAACGCCTCCCCCCCGGACGTCGCAATACTAGATTCGTAGTCCTTAATATGTTTCTCATAAAGCTTGAGGTCTTCGAGGGCCTTCGCCAACCTGGAGTCTAGTGCATTCATGTTGCTTTGGGCGATCTCGCTTTTGGCCTCGACTCCCTTAATCAAAGGTTCCACGCGCTGGCTGGCAGAAGCGACTATCTTCGTGCCGGCGTCATCGATCGACTTAATGCCCCAAAAACCAAGTAGAACGAGCCCTATTGTCACGACCCATCCGTATCTTTTTAGCCGGGCCCAGACAACATCCTCTGCCTTATCTCCTATCTCTCGAACCAAGGTACTTTGATCTTTCAGTCGCACCGACAGTTCCTGTGCGAGCTTGGCTTGGACATAGGAGTCAATTGCGATCCTATCAGCAAGGTGACCGACGGCTAGACCACAATTCGGACAAAAAGGCTTTTCCAGGACGAGCAGGTCACCGCATTTCGGGCACTTATTCTCCAGTTGAGACGCAGTCATTGTTACAGCATATGCCTAAAAGCTTGCCCGGACAATCAACAACGGAGAAACATGAAAACGTGGGGTGAGATCGGGGGGCCGTAGAACCTCTGACCGAACCTGAAGTCATATCGACCGACCGTAGATTCCGCTTGATACAATCAAAACCGAGGCATCCATGACCATCACGGTCGAGCTATCCGACGATCAAGCCGCTGCGCTCCAAGCACGGGCGCAATCGCACGGCCTTTCGCTGTCACAATGGATCGCCAGGCTCGCCGACGCTTCTGCCCCGTCCTCCCCGGTTACCAGCGCCGACGAGCGTCCAATATGGGAAGTTATCGGCGGAAGCATGAACCATGTGTCGCGGTCAGACTTGGCCCAACTTTCTAGAGATGGTGCCAGCCAAATCGACCATTACCTTAAGAAGAATCTGCTGCGAGCACCTTCTCGGCTCACAACCGTACTGCCCGAGGTACCTCGAAGCTAATCTTCAGCGTCGTCCCCGTAGCCGCCGCCAACCGCTCCAGCGTTTGCGTCGACGGATGCGTCCGACCACTCTCCAGGCGTGCGATGGCGGATTGGGTCGTTTCCATGCGTTGCGCTAGCTGCTCCTGTGTCAGACCAGCGGTCACACGGGCCGCGATCACAGCCCGAGATAGGGCAAACTCCGGTTCGAGGTCCTTGTGAGCCTTGCGATACTTTGGATCTTTCAACCACTCTTGATGCAGCGCCGCAAGTTTGGTCATGACTTAATCTCCTTTACTCGAGCCAGAGCCAACTGGATCTCCTTAGCTGGCGTCTTTTGAGTCTTCTTGATAAACACCCGTACCACCACCACACGCCGACCCACGGCGGTGGCATAAAGCGCCCGCGAAATCCCGTCGCGGCCCGTCATGCGCATCTCCCACAAAGGACCTTGCAGGTGCTTTACATGCGGTTCCCGTACTCGCTCCAAACCAAACTCCTCGATCAACTGCCCGATGTGATGAAAGCGGGCTCGCATGTCGGCCGGAAGTGCCGCGAGTTCCGCATCAACCAGATCATTCAGAGTTTCGACGGTCCACATGTCGCTACGTTCGATTTCGCCCCTGGCTCATTATAGCATCGATGCTATGCCTAGCCGGGTACTTAATCTTGTCTCACACAAGATGAGCCTGAAGGGGAAAAGAACCGGGATGCTGGGATTTGATCATCAGCATGGACTTCGGTGGACTTCGGGGACAGCCTGTCCCTTTTCTCTCCAAAATGTTGCGAAGGCGACCCAGTCATCGGCCGGTACAATACGTCCAGAGGTATTCCTGCACCTGTTATCGCTCGCGCTGGTCTCGGCTTGAACGAATCTGAGACAATACACTTCCGGGAGGTTCCGATGCGCCTTTATGTGTTTGCCGCGGCTATGGCTGCTTTCTCGATCACCATTCTTCAAGCGCAGTTCCCGGCCGAAAGCACGATCCCGAAGGACAAGCGCAAGGGTGGCCGTGTCATCGCGAAGGGTCCACAGGGTCCGACGCCGAAAGCGAAGGACGGCCATCCCGACCTCACCGGCGTCTGGGGTTACGCCGGCTACACTTCCGATATCGCGAAGGATTACGACGTGGGCGAAGTGCCGTTCACGAAGCTCGGCGAATCGCTCTTCCTCGAACGCCAGGCGAACCAGGGCCGCGACGATGTAGAGGCTCGTTGTCTCCCTACCGGCGTCCCGCGCCGCGATCCCTATCCGTCGAAGATCATCCAGACCGAGAACGTGGTTGTAATCCTCTATGAGGGCAACATCCACAGCTTCCGCCAGATCTCCATGAACCAGTCGCACCCAAAGAATCTCGATCCCACCTGGTACGGCCATTCAGTCGGTAAGTGGGAAGGTGACGAACTCGTGGTGGACACGATCGGGTTCAACGGTCTGACCTGGCTCGATCTTGCGGGCCATCCGACCTCCGACAAGCTGCATGTGATCGAGCGCTACTCGCGACCGAACCTGGGTACTCTGCGCAACCGCATCACGATCGAGGACCCGGTGATGTACACCAAGCCCTGGGACGTAATCCAGATCACGCCAACGGAGCCGTCCGGCGAGATCATGGAGTACATCTGTACGGAGAACGAGCGGGACGCCCGGCACTTGGATTCGCTGAAGAAGTGATTCTCTGGTGTATCTCGCTCGCCGAAATAAGAATTGATTGACTGTTTCCAAAGCATGCAGGAGCCGCTACTCTAAACAAAAGGCTCCTGCTTGCCCAAACGCTTGCCCAAACATGACCCCGGCGGTTTAGTCCGCATTCCACTTCCTGACCATGTCCTCGGCACCGCAGTGTTCGGTGGCAAATCCGATGAGTATCGATATCGCCTCAGCCGCGAATGGGGTACTGGAAAACGGGTGCTGTTCGTGATGATGAATCCCAGCACGGCTGATCCCCTGGTAGACGATCCATCCGTCGCGAAGTGCAGGCGCTTCTCGGTGAAGTGGGGCTACGGCAAGATGTACGTCGGCAACACCTTCGCGTACCGAGCCACCGATCAAGCCCGCCTCGCGCTAGTGAAAGACCCGGTCGGTCCTGAAAATGACACGCATTTACTGGCGATGGCGAAAGACTCTTCTCTGATCGTGTTTGCTTATGGCAAGCCGAAGCACCGCGCACTTAGAGAACGAGGCCCAGCCGTGGCTCGACTCTTGCGCGACCATGGCTGCAATCTGCATGTTCTGCGACTCTCCATCGACGGAACACCATGGCATCCTCTGTACCTGCGGGAGACCTTAACGCCGGTTGAGTGGAGCCAACAGGCTCACAGCCCCATTAGTTCTCGGTCGGCGTCTTCTCTATGCGATCTACGATGATCGTGTCGACCGGCATTTTACGTGCCTGGAGCTTGAGTCCTAACATCTGCACAGCTTGAAAAATAGGTGCGTTGGAAGTGTCTGAGCCGCCGCCTGCGAATGCGGCTCCTATGTCACAGCCTGCTTCGGGACCACCTCGGCCGCCGCCGAATCCCCCGCGTCCCCCAGCATCTCCGCCTCGGCCACCCCCTCCATCTCCACCACGGCCTCCACCCATCTGAAGGCCCGCGCCCCGAGTGGTGTTCTGCATCATAGTCATCATGACTTCCATCGGAAGGTCCAGCACCACTTTGTAAGCGCCCTTCAGCTCGGTCGAATCCACTACCGGCTTGTCCAGGAAGGAACTAAGCGTATCCGCCATGGCCGCCATGGTCAGTTTGTCAAACGCCATATGCATTCCGCAGTTGGCGTTGGGTTCGATCCGCGCTGTCCCGGTGGCTCCTCCGGTGATCACTGCGCCGCCTCTTCCACCACCTCGACCGCCCCTGCCGTCATCGTTGATGGCTACGTTACCGCCCCCTCCGAACGCCCCGGCGAAAAGCCCTCCCGGTCCAGCAGGGCCGCTTGCTGCGGTGGCTGCCGGATCGTCGGGTACGGTGGATACTTCCAGCTTCGGTCCGCCCTTGGCTACCGTCAATTCATACACGGGCAAATTTCGCTTCTCGTGATGGATCTTGAGCATGAATCGTTCCGCCAACAGTGCCTGCACCATTTCCGGCACTTGATCCGGGGATGCGCCGGCAGGCAGCTTCGCCTGGATGTTCCACCGGGTTTCTTTCATCCAAGCCGGACCTTCCACCTGGAACGTTTTCACGCGGAATGCGTAGGGAAGCAGATCTGCCAGAGAAGTGAAAGCGAAGTCCGCCCCTTCGGCATCAATTTTGGTCCCGGTCCGGAACTGGCCTGACCGGAAGCTATCCGGTGTTGGCATGGCTGCCGCCCGGATGGATGCAATCTCGAAGGCTGGTGCCGACGCCGGTGCCTGCCCCCATCCTGTGTTTATCAGAATCGCAACGCCGACCGATGTCGCTAGAACATAAGCTATTTGTTTTTGCATTTTTATGTGTTTCAATCCCTCTTGTCGGCGTTCCGAAGCACGGGCGAACTTGTGTTGGATCAACCAACGCCACGATCCGCAAAACTCATACTCTTAACATTGTGCCTTAGAGACTAAGACGAGTGGCCGCCTGCTTTATTTCTCGTTTTAAAGATTTTCGCCGACAGATTCTCACTAGCATCGAGAAACCGCAGTGGCCCCCTCTGATCGTTGAGAAGAGTGACAGGGTGAAACTGGTTGCCAAAGAATAGCCGAGGAACTTTCGGAGAATGCCGGCTACTGCTGGACCTTACGGTCGTTCTTGGGCTTGACGTTGTAGGGCTGTGGCGGAAGGCCGCCTAGTGTGATCACTGTCTTACCATCGCTGCGGGTTAGGCCACCGGCCCAGGCGTGCTTTGCGCCGTCCTTGGCCTGGAACGCCGTGACCGTGACCTCTTCATGGTTCTCCTCCATGGTTTTATACACGGACGTGCTCAAGCCGTTGCGCTGCAGAACGTTCGGCGGCGGCAATTCTACAGCCCAATTAACGATGCGCCCCTTATCGTTCTTAACATCCAGATAGATCCAGCCGTGCGGATTGTCCGGCGTTATTTTGGTCACTTTGCCAGTCAATGTCAGAGGCTTGGTATCGTCGTACTCAGCTTGGAAGGAGTGATGCGCGGAGATCGGCATCCACGTGCCCAGCAGACAGGCACTCAACAGGCAACCAGCCACCGGGAGCAGCATCGTTTGTTTCTTCACGTGAGCCTCCAACAGAAGTTATTGTGCTTCCCGAACTAAACGGAAGCCGATATCGCCGACCTTTAAATCCGTACCGTAGTAGTAGTAGCGCGACGATGTGCGCAGATATGCGGCAAAATTATCCCACCCGCCGCCGCGGAACACGGGGAGTCCGTCGGCTCCGCCACCGTTGATCACAAGCCTGCCCTGTGCGTCGTAGCCTCTGGGTGGAGCGTTGCCTTTCGCGCCGCCGCGACCACCACCTCCTCCGCCCCCACGTCCGGCTTGGGGACCTTTCGGATCGATGCTCACCTCAGGTAAAGGAGCAACGTCGTAGTACGCCGCGCGATCGTCTACCCACTCGCGCACGTTGCCCAGCATGTCGTACAGACCCCACGCGTTTGGCTTCTTCAAGCCCACTGGATGCGACTCGTCGTCGGAGTTATCGGCGAACCATGCATAGTCGACGAGCGATGCTTGCGGAGGATCCGGTGCTCCAGCGCGAGCCGCATACTCCCACTCAGCTTCGGTTGGCAGGCGATAGTTGTAGCCGTCGTTTTTCTGATTAAGCTTAGTAAGGAAGGCGTGAATTTCGTCTTTATTGACGCTATCCACGGGATTCTTCGGACCCTTGATTTCGCTGGGGTTGGAACCTGGTCCCATGACGGCTTCCCATTGGGCCTGCGTGACTTCGTATTTGCCCAGCTCGAAGCCCTTCGTCAATTGCACTTTATGACGCGGCACTTCATCTTCCAGGCAATCCTTGTCGCCCGCTACGCAACCCATAGTGAATTCGCCTGGGGCGATTTTTACGAACTCGATTTGTGCGGCATTCGCTACTGGTGCTCTGGCTGCCTTCGGACTCTGCGCAAAGACCGTCACTGCCGCAGTCATTGTGAACAGGAATCCTGCGCGGACCCAGATCATAGGGTTTTCCAGACCATTGGTTGAGTATATTCCAGCGCTGCTATGTCTTGCCAGGACCTCAGCTCAACTAAATGCTCAGAACCGGGCAAGGAGACTCGCGAATCACCGGATATAGGCGTGACCATAGGCGCCCGAAACGTTCCTGCAGTTCGCCTCGGCCTACGATCAGAAGGTCGGCTTGGACGCGTTCCGCTTCGTCGTGCAGCGCATCCAACAACATCCACGGAGTGATGGTATGCAGGGCGTCAACACCGACCTTGGCCTTCAAATCGCGCATGCGGTACTCCGCCGCCTCGGTCAGAGCTTTTTGATAGACAGTGAAATCCATTTCTAAAGCGGTTGGTGGTACGGGGACGGCTGTTAGCAGGTTCAGTTTGGCACCGTAGGATTTTGCCAGACTGGCACCGGCTCGTAACACGGCCTCGGCTTCCTCGGATTCGTCCAGAGCGCAGAGAATCGACTTGTAGGGTGCACTCGGATGATGGCTGGGTTTCTGATCTGCTTTGGCCTCTTTGTTATCCACAAATATGTGATTGGTGCCGGTCCACACGGCGGCGCTGACATCATGCAGAACCTTGGAGGCTACGGAGCCTAATAGGAACTTACGCAGCGGTCCACTGCCTCGGGTTGGCATCATTACCAGGTCGGTGCCTTCATGCACCACTTCCTGATGAATCACGGTTCCCGGTTCGCCTTCTGCAAGCCGCAGTTCGACTTGAAGGCCGGGAAAGTGCTTGATCGAGAAGTCCTTCAGATGCTGTTCCTCAGATGTGCGCAGTTCGACCATCCACTGGGGGTCGGCTCCTATCAACTCTCCCATCGTGCCTAGTCCATAGGCCCGGATGAGAGTCAGTTGAGCATTAAAATGCTGAACGATATCCTGAACATACGGAATGATCGCCTCGCAGGGAGCGGAGTAGTCGATTGGGAACAGGACTTTTCGAAAAGGTAGCATAGTATCCTCGCAGCAGTTTTGTAGCCAGGTGTTGATTTTATCGTATTGCAGATAGGGACAAAAAAAGGGGCGGCCAGATTACTGCCGCCCCACCTTTGAGGAATCAGAAAAAAAGTATTCGGCCACGTGTATTTTGCTGGCCCAATCGTGAGACTCTCTTGGACTAACGGCCGCCGCCTCTGGGTGCCGTCTGGATCGATTGCAGATATCTTGCGAGATTGTCCACCCGTACCCGCCCCAGATCCTGATCCCAGGCTATTTGCGAGAAGATCGGCCCCCATAGTGGCATTTCACGGCCGCCGTGCGACAGCGTCTCGGATTCACCGGAGATGATCTTTCGCACCCGTTGCATCGGGAACACCCCGCCCGCGCGAACCGCGATCTGCGTCAGATCGGCCGGTGGGACTTTCAAGGCTATCGCCATCGGTCCTTTGCCCTTGGCATCTATGCCATGGCAGGTTGCGCAGTAGCTCTGATACAGTGCGTAACCGTTCAGCGAGTCGATCAGCGGCTTCTCTCGTGGTTCTACGGCAGCAGGGCCTTTGGCCTTCGGAGGCTGGGCGTCGGCGGGTGGTTGCCACAGAATCAATGCTGCGGTGCTTACCAACAAACAAGCCAAGGCGGTTTTTCGCGCGGTTTTTCGCATAGACACTCCTCTAATCGATTGCTGCTTTGCGTAAGGCACGCGAGGGGCCGTTGCCAAATCCGAGGCCGTGCTTTGGATGGATGGCCCAAAGTGCTGCATTCCCTGTGGAAATGGACTCAAGCGGGTCGGATCAGTCGGGTTAGGTCGAGATTTGATGCGCGAAATGGCGCAGGTAGGCCCTGGGTGTGACGGCGTGGCGTCGCTGATTGCCGCTATCGAGTTATCGCGGGGTCATTCGCTATGAGAGGATATCGCTTCCACCAGGCCCGCGATGGTGTGCGGGTTTGCTTCGACAGCAACCGTAAGACCCAACTCGTTCGCCGTGGCAGACGTTATCGGACCGATAGACGCGATGTTGATACCGTGGCGTGAGGCAGCGTTGGCGCAGCCTACGAAGTTCCGGACCGTTGAGGAACTGGTGAAGGTTATCCAATCCGGCTTTCGGTCCAGCACCGCTGCAACGCGTGTTGATAGATCGGCAGGCGCTGCTGTGCGGTATGCTTCGACGACGTCGACCAGAGCTCCGCGCTTGGTAAGTTCGGTGGGTACCAGGTCGCGAGCAATGGCGGCACGCGGCAGGAGAACTCGCTTGCCGTGGAGATCGTGGCCTGCCAACGCTTCTAATAAACTCTCTGCCACGTACTCCTTAGGCATGCAGTCGACTTTGACGTGGAAGGCTTCGACTGCTTTCCTGGTTGCGGGACCAATGGCGCAGATCTTTGCGCGGAGATCTCGCAGATCGGAGCTCGACGCGTCGAGAGCCTGCACGAAACTCTTGACTCCGTTGACGCTGGTGAAGATCAGCCAATCGTAGGAGTTCAACTGGGCAAGCGCGCGGTCCAATGGCGCAGGGTCTGAGGGCGGGCAGATCTCGATCACGGGCAGAGAGATCACCTCCGCGCCCAACGCTTCCAGCGGCTCCACAAACTCGCTCGCTTGCCGACGGTCGCGTGTGACTACGATCTTCTTACCGAACAGCGGCAATTTTTCAAACCAATTGAAACGGTCGCGCAGCAGAACCACGTCGCCGATCACGATGGTCGCGGGAGGCTTCATGCCGTGTTCGAGCAGCAACTGGGGCAGGGTATCGAGCGTACCCACCACGGTTTCCTGATCCGGACGCGTCGCCCAGCGAACGGCCATCGCAGGTGTATAGGAGGATCGGCCGCGAGCAATCATTTCCTTCGCAATTGCGCCGAAATTTACCAAACCCATGAACAGCACGACCGTTTCAGCCGAGCCGACCTTGCCCCAATCAATGGCGTCCACCTTTCCGCCGCGCGGATCGCCGTATTCGGCCACCC
>JBDTUY010000112.1:0-11155 GCA_040007495.1 Acidobacteriota bacterium
GCGCATGGGCATCTATCAACTGCGTTATCTGGATCGCATTCCTCCGCATGCGGCTGTCACTGAAAGCGTAGAACTCGTGAAGCGGGCGGGCAAGAAATCCGCCTCAGGGTTGGTTAACGCTGTACTACGGAAAGTGAATCGCGATCCCGTGCGATGGCCCGACTTCGCGACAGAATTAAGCGTTCCTTTATGGATGCTTGAGAGTTGGGCGACGCAATTCGGAGCCGAACCTGCCGCTGGAATCGCGCGCGCCGCGTTGGTCGAGCCTGAGGCAGACATCAATCCAGAGACGGGTCGGCAACAGAACATCGGGGCGCAGAGCATCGTGCCGTTCATGCAGATCGAGCCTGGAATGCATGTCTTGGATTTGTGCGCTGCACCTGGCAACAAGACCGCGCAGATGCTCGCCGCTGGGGCGAGAGTGGTCGCCGCGGATCGCTATTACAATCGACTAGTCGGCGTGCCTTCCGAGGCCGCCCGCGTGGCGTTGGACGGAGCCGAACCTCTACCGTTTTCCGCGCAGTTCGATCGAATCCTGGTGGATGCACCATGCTCGGGTACAGGGACCCTAGCCAGGAATCCCGAGATCAAGTGGCGACTGCTACCCGGCGATATGACTCGATTCCAGAGCCTTCAAAAGCAGATTGTTCGTAACGCCCTGATGTGCCTAAAGCCAGCCGGGCGATTGGTGTACGCAACGTGCTCACTCGAACGCGAAGAGAACGAAGACGTGGTGGCAGGGCTTGGGAAGCAATGGAAGTTGGGGGAAGCTCACCTGCGCCTGCCCGGCCGCGATGAGGGCGATGGCTTCTTCGCCGTTGGGATTAGTTCCGCAGAATAAATATCCGCACCGTGTTGCTCGCCTGCCCACCAGCTTCGATATGCAACTCGGCAATGCCCTGATTAATCAGTACCGGGATCTCAACTTCCACCAGATACACGCCGATCATGCCCGGCGCGTAGATGGCGCGCTTCACGGCTAGCGGTTCGCGATCCAGATACGCTGTGACCGGTGCGACCACTTGAGGAGAATTTTGCAGAGGGGCGGGCGTACCTGCGGGCCAATCCGGACGCACCTTGCCTAAACCTGTCGCCAGGATCTGCACGCGCATGTGCGACCGTACCGGATTGCTTCCGTCCAGCAGGACCCCTCGATCGGCGTCCAGCAGAAGCGGCGTTCCATCGTCCAGAACCGAGATCGCCGGTGAGGTCGGTTGCAGCCGAAGCGGCGGGAACTGCGCCGAGTCATTCTGCGTCGTTGAGTTTTGTGTAACTGCGCTGAGCGTTAGACTCGAGCCTGTCGCATCAAAAGGAACCTGGACTTGCGACTCGGTCTCGCTGGCATCCAGCAAAGGAATCTGCATCCCGCCCGGCGTCGCCGAGGAATTTACGCGAACCGAGTTTGCCTTGGCGCCCGCTATGGTTAGCAGTGCGCCTGGCGCAGTCGCTCGCGCGATTCGATCCGAAGCGCTGACAACTTTGGGGTCGTCCATACGATGCGGCGCGAGCGTCGCGTACAAGCCCAAGCCCTCCAGATCGGCCCAGAGCTGCACACTTTCGGTGTCCAGGCGGACATCGGCGATCCGGGCCGCCGGCAGCCCCTGCACCAGCGTCCACACCGGTTGTCCGCTCATGGCTCCAAGGTTAAATCGCGCCCAGAACACGCCGTGATCCGTGGCAATGTAGACGGCGCTTGGAAGGGCGGGGTTGCTGTTGGGATCCGCTGTGACCCCGTGAATTCCAGTTTCCGCCAAGTTCGCAGTCAGATCGTCCCAACGGATGCCGCCATTGAAAGTTCCCACCACACGGCTTTGCGTCCCAGCGCCCCCTGGATTAATCACCGCCAGCGCGTTGCGTGGATCGGCGTCGTTGACCCAGAAACTCTGCACCGCACCCGCGTCGCGGATCTGGAGCGTGAAGCCGCCGTCCGGAACATCTGCGGAAGACGTATTGATGCGTCCCGCAGCGGTTCCGGCGTAGACGAAGTTGCCACCGACCGCCGTCGCCGTGATCGTGCTGCCAAGACGCTCCGACAGATTTTTTCTTAGTTCGGCGTCCGTCGATTGGTTTCGCGCGGGACGCCATGCCTCTCGCTCGCCGGGTTGCCATTCCAGCACCAGACCGCTCGGTAGTTCGATCTGAGCTCCGGCACCGGCAGTGGGAACCGCACGCAGCTTGGCGCCGGGCAGGTTTTGCAAGCCTTCGTTCAGCCCATGCCACGTGAGTCCCGCGTCCAAGGTGCGAAAGACGCCAACACTCATCGCGACCGTGATCTCATCTTCATCCGACGGCGAAATCGCCAGATCGCGAACTCCTTCGCCAATGATGGAGGTGCCCTTGTAACTGGTCAGATTTTCCCAATGCTTGCCGCCGTCATCGGATCGGTACACGAATCGGCCGAACGCATACACCCGAGGACTCGGCGTGGAAGGCCGTCGGAATTGTAAAGTCCCACGCTCGGGCTGTGTTTCGGTCGAGGAGTTCTCGATCGGCGGAGCCACGGCTCGGGCCGAGTGCCACGTCTCAAAATCCGTTGTTTCAAATACTTGGCCTTGTGCATCGGCGACTGACGATCTGACCAGCAATCGATCGCCGCCGTCGGTGTACCAAACCCGATCCACGGGACCCGTAGCCAACCCGGCCAAATCGAGCGCGACCAGTGAGTTGCCTACATGTCTCCATACACTTTGGAGGCGTAAAGCAGCACTACTCGTTGGGACCGCCTGCCCGAATGCGAAGGACGTCAAGGCGAGCGCAGGCGAAATCCAGCGCAACGCTCCCCCGAGTGTGGCATCTCTATGCATGTACCGAGTCCATTGTATCCTCTAATACCATCGGCTAGCGGCCCCCTGCCCGTCAGAGTTATCCGGAAACACTTGATTCCAAGGCACCCAGCAAGTCCGATTTGGACAGGGTAAAGAGGATAGGTAACTGCTCATGCAATTTACCTGCTCTTGATGGAATATGATGGTAGAGTATGTATCTACCCTTTCCTTTAGGGGACGGGAGATGTGTATCTGTAGCAGTTGGCAGCCTAACTTATTGAAATGACCGCGAACCGTCGATTGACGAGTGTGCATACTTTGGCAAAGTGGGGATTGCTTACGGCCATCACGTCTGTGGTGTGTCTGGGCCAATTTTCCGATGCTGGAGTTCATGCGGCTAAGGCTGAGACGGCGACGGGGCGTGTTTCGGTAGAGCGGGATCGTCAATTGTTGGCGATCATGCCCGGCGACATCCTTAAGGTTCAGGAAACAGTTGTCACCGGGGTCGACGGGCATGCGTTGTTCCGCATCTCCGATGGCAGCACGATTGAGGTTTTCCCCAACTCTCGATTCACGTTCCGCAAGAACGCGCCCACCTGGAGCGATCTTCTCGACGTGTGGCTGGGTCGCGTGCGCGTACAGATTCAGCACCTTGGCAATCAGCCGAATCCGAATCGCGTGCTGACACCGGCTGCGGCTATTTCCGTCCGAGGCACGATTTTCGACATCACCGTAAGCGGCGACGACGAATCGACGGTGGTGGAAGTCGAAGAAGGCCTGGTGGACGTGCAACACGCTCTGCTGGGCGGGAAGAAGTCGGTGGCTGCAGGCGAGTCCATCACGGTATACCGCGACGCCCCTCTGGCACACGGCAAAGATAAGGGCACAATTTTCCGCCAGGCGATTCACATGGCGATGGATGCAGCAGTAGCCGCAACGCAGCGCGGCGGCACCGGACTCCCAGGCGGCTCGACCAGTCCAGGTGGCGTGGGTAATACAGGTCCAGGCACCGGACCACCAACGACACCGCCAACTACGACAACGCCGCTGCCTCCGGTCCCAGGCACGTCGACCACAACGACCCCAAGTACGACGACTACGACGACAACAGTACCGTCGCTGCCGCCGTTGCCGTCACTTCCTGCTCTGCCGACCTTGCCGTAGTTACGGCTCTAGTCGACCTTCGTTATATTTTCAAAGACCTGCACTTCTCTTCTGCCCCCTTACGAGCCTGCGTGAAAATGCTTGAGTCCCGGCCTCACGGGAGGGCTTATTGGGGCCGAGCGTAGGTCAAAAAGCCCCGTGCGTGAGCGCGTGGGCCGAAACCACGGTTTCCACACAGACCCTTACGGACAGGTTGACTTCGGGCATCTGTTCGGGGTCCCCACGCACACCCGCTGACGGCTTGCTTCTTTCACTGCTTCGGTCGACCGTCAGGACCCGTTAGCTGGTTGACCAAGTAGTCCGCGTTCTGGCGCAGTACGGGGTCTGCGGGGGACTTAAGAGTCTCTAGTCTATTGAGCTTTTCCAATACATTGATAGGTTGTAGAGCTTGGCACAAAATCGTGGTTGTGGCGAGAAACTCATTCGTCTCATTCAGAATCGTCTGTGATGTTGCTATCTGCTCGGGGGTAAGCTTGGCGGCTGTTGCTTTAAGATACGGATACTGGATCTGATACTTGTCGTGCTCCAATCGGATGGCCCCGCGGCTGCGCTCCACCGTTCGGTAGTATTTGCGGTCAGGGGCAAGCCCAAAGTCCTGCACCTTCTGAGTTGCACGCGGGTCGGGCCTTAAGAAAAGAAGATACTTCGCCCCCAATCCTATCGACTCTGAAGGATTACGATCGTCAAACGACAAATCATACTCGTCAAGGGTTTGAAAGAAATAGATTTCTGCCGCCCCGGAGCCGACTCTGCCTGGCGCGCTCCTATCAAAGAGCGGAGTGTCCACGGTCACGGTTAGTAAGATTCCTGAATCATTTTGCGTGTCCAAGAGTATCTGGCTGAGAGTATCCGGTGTTGCAGCCTTCATCTTAGCCACCTTGGATAATTTGTGAACTACCTCAGACTTGGTGACCCTCCCAACCACGATCCGTTCACTTCCATCCAAGCGTTGAGCAATATCTCGCTGGTTCGTCGGTTTAGCGTCAAGAAAGACATTCTGAGGAAACGCACTCAATAGTGGCAGCAGGGTAAGAATGGCCAGCTTCATAACGCTAACGGCACCCCTTCATCCAGAAAACGTTCCGTCTGTCACCGGGTTTTGTCACCGGGTTTTACCTACCGTCACCACCGTCACCGGGTTTTACCACCGGGTTTGTCCCGGGTTTTACCGGGTTTTGTCTAGAAAACGTTCCGTCTGTCACCGGGTTTGTCCCGGGTTTGTCGTCACCGGGTTTGTCCCGGGTTTTGTCTCGAGTGGTGATGGCAGCGGGACACTCTGCGCAGTTGCGAGACTCCCGGTCAACAGCAGCAACGCGGAGGTAAGGATGGACGAATTCACTGAATCTCCTGACAAAAACGTTACAATTGACCTGCCGAAGGTTCCTCTATTGCGTGATGGTGATCGTGAAGCCGTTGGCGATAGCTCGCTCGTCTTTGAGTAGGACTAGCGGGTCCTTAGCGCTACGCTCGTCCCAATCTGGAATGGTCATGAACAGCTGCCCTATATATGAACCAGGAACTGTGAGGGCATATATCTCCGCTACATCCAGCGTGTCCGTCCATACCGCTCCCGGAGCCAGGTCGATTCTCTGCATCTTAAGCGGACCCCCGCCGCTGAGGACCACTTTCTTACCCGAGGCCGTTACGATTTCTTTGGTTGTCCCATCCCTTCCCATTTGAATGGACTCCCCCCTGTCTGTCTTGGTCATTTCCTTTCCCGTCGCATCCATCACCTTGACGTGATAGTTGTCTGATGGGCCGGAATCGGTAAGGTGAATTGGCGCACCCGAGATGTTCTTGAACTGTACCCTCAGCAGGAGGGGTGATCCAACTTTGAATGACGCAGAGAGAACCTCGACAGTCAGGCGCGCGCGAGTTGTTTCAACAATTGTTCTCGGTCTCTCTGTCCGATTTTGCCCAAGGACAATCGTAACGAATGCCGCGAACATCAGCACGAAACAACGTGTGGCATTCATATGGAACCTACATTAGCAACAATATGGCCCGCGTGTTCCCCGACCAATCTGCGTCCATCCGTGTTTATCTGCGGCGAAATCTCTAACCTTTCCCACCACATCCCCAAATGCCCACCGCCCGGCTCCCCGACCATCCACTATCGTCAAGTCAGGAATTCGGGCGGTCAGTCATCGGACAGCCTGAGTCGGCCAGGAGTTGCATTCCGGACACTGCAACAAGGGTCTGCGCGCGATGATTGTTCGCTAGTACATTAGCGAGCCCCTAGCCGCCGTGGGTCAAGAAGGTGGTTCTCCTGCTGTAGGAGGCTAACCAATAACAGCTCGGGTCGACCTTAAAGCGTGCTTTTGGCTAACAACATTCCATACCGAGCCGCGACCACAGGGAGCGGTTGCACGGGTTTAGTTAGCCCCATGCGTAAGCTTGGGGCTCGTGAAGCAAGCAGCCGAACTGCGCCCGGGAAGCACTTGACCAAAAAATTCACTTGTCGGGCGGTGGTAGGCGCGGCAGGACTCGAACCTGCTACCCCCGGCTTAGAAGGCCGGTGCTCTATCCAGATGAGCTACGCGCCCGCATTTCTGCTGGTTATTCGATGGTAACACTGCGCCCGATATCCCAGATTGTTGGGCTGCATACATGAACTGTTCCGAACATAATGCTATTGTTATGTTTTTAGGAGGATTATGCATCCGTCGACCCCGAATCGTCCGCGCCTCCGCTGGTCGCGTCGCCTCCGCGACGGCTGTATGCCCGTGTGTATCCGCGCGCTGCACTCATCCGTTCTTCTCCCGCTCCTCTGCTTATTGCAGCTAACCGCAGTTCTGTCCGCGCAGCCGGCGCAGTTGCGGATTGTTGTGATTCAAGGGCAGGACGCTCTGAACAACACGCAAGCTGCGGCCAACGCCAATGTGGTGGTTGAAATTCGTGGTGCGGATCAGATGCCGATTCCTGGCGTCGCGGTCACGTTTGTTTATCCGATGCAGGGGGCCAGCGGGACGTTCGCGAATGGCACCCGGCAGATGACGGTGAATACTGGGGCCGACGGGCGCGCGACTGCCAGTGGTGTGCGGCCCGTGGGCGGCACGGGCACGCTGCAGATCCGAGTGACGGCCTCCTACTTGGGCCGCACGGCAACCGCCGTGTTTCCGCAGACCAACGTCGCAGCCTTGGTGCAGGACCCACGGCCTACGGCAGCGGCTCCGCAAACGGCTCCCCCGGCCAGCGCGCAAACCACGATCCCGCGGGTCTCGGCGCCGCACAAAACAGGGATGCGCAAGTCGACCAAGATTCTGATTATCGTCGCGATTGCGGCAGGGGCGGCTGTTGGCGCTGTGGTGGCGACGCGTAGCGGTGGGTCCTCCTCGCCCTCGTCATCCGGAACACCGCCGATTGTACTGACGCCGGGTACGCCAACTGTGGGAGGTCCGCAATGAGACGCTTTGCCCGACGGATGAGAGTACGGTCGGCGCTGCTGGCGGCACTGCTGGCCAGTAGCAGTGCATTGGTGTGGGCACAGGCGGGACGTTCCGTGGGCGCACCAATTCTTGGTTATGTGCCGGATGGCGCGTCATTGCGATCCGTCGTTGGCATTCCAGCCGCGGCGACGGTTGCCGCCAAGCTTGCAGGAGCGGACGGATTTGCGCAGATAGCGGCATCACCTGCAGCGGACTTTGCACTCGTGTCACTGCAGGAGACCGGCGAGGTTCGGGTCTATCGCGAGGGCGTCGGCTTGACGCCGATTGCAGGTGCCGGTAGCGGTCCGGACCTGTTGCTGTTGAGTCCGAAAGGTCAGGCGGGCCTGCTGTGGTTCTCGTCGTTATCGCGCGCGCAGGTGCTCACAGGTTTTCCGGACAAGGCTACCTGGAGATTCTTTGACGCGACCTACTTGGATCGCATGCCGACCGCGCTCGCCGTGAGCGACGACGGACAGTGGGTGGCCGGAGCATGGTCACAAGGCGTCTATGCGTTCGGTCCCAAGGGCGAAGTGGTCCGGATGCAGATTAACGAACCTGGCACGGCAGTCGCGTTTGCGAAGGGCTCGCACGATTTTGTGGTCGCGACGGCGCTACGTTTGATGTGGGTCGCTGATCCTGGTGGGCGCGCATCGGTCAATACGTTGCTTTCAGCGCAAGATGGCCTGCCACTCAATATGATCGCCGTCGCGGGAAGCAATCAACGGGCGCTTGCGATCTCAAGTACGGGGAAGATCACGATCGCGAACCTGGATTCCACTGCCGTGACTCTGGACTGCGGATGCCAACCTGAAGGCCTGATCCCTATGAGCACGGGATCGTACCGGGTGTCTCGATTGCAGGACGGCATGTTCAAATTGCTGGATCTGGATCAGCAGAGAGTGTTTGTTGTGCCTTTGCGAGACGACCAGAGGGACGCTAACCCAACTGCAGCCGCCGCTGTAGGAGGTGCGCAATGATTCGAAGTTTATGGGTAGGCGTGCCCGAAGCCGCTCGAGGTCTAAAGGCCGCCCTGCTTGGCAGATTGTTGTTCGTCGCATTGATGGTCTGCGCTGCCCCTGGAGCGTTCGCACAATTTACTCTTGATCCAATTACCCTGCCGGACGCTATCTTGGGTGTGCCGTATCCATCGGTCCTGTTAACTACCACCGGGGGCATCGGCCCCGTCAGTTGGCAGTTCACAGGGACCGTTGTGCCTCCAACCGGGTTCGTGGTTGGACCCTCAGGTAATGGAAGTACGAATACCACGGGGTCGTTTTGCTGGGGATCCACACTGACCAGCTTCGTGCCGGTGTGCAGTGGTACAGTGCAGGGTTTCCTGCCCGGGGTGTTTCAGTTCACGATTCGCGCGCGAGATGGCGGATTGCAGTTTTCTGAACGTCAGGTTACGCTTCGTGTGCTGCAGACGTTGCTGATTTCAACTACCTCGCTTCCGGATGTTCCGATCAACAGTACTTATTCGCAGCAGTTGCAGGTGACAGGCGGCAGCGGCAGTTATCAGTGGTCGATTGTGTCGGGAGCCTTGCCGCAAGGCCTCACGATCAATGCAGCTACGGGCATCATCTCCGGCATTGCGCCGTCGATCGGTGGAAATTTTACAGTAACGATCGGCGTGAAGGATCTCAGTACCCAAGCGACAACCACCCAGCAGTTCACGTTGCACGTCATATCCGGATTGCAGATTTCGTCGGCTGATCCTCCGTTTTTCACTGTTGGACAGGCGATCGCTCCGTATCAATTCGCGGCTACGGGCGGAACCACGTACCAATGGGCTGTGGCGCCGGGTAGTAATTTGCCCCCGAACTTCGCGTTGTCTACGGACGGCATTCTTTCGGGAGCCGGAACAACGGTCGGCACATTCCTTGTGACATTGCGCGTAACGGATCCAACGCAATCCGCTAGTGCGCAGAAGGCGTTCACGTTAACCGTGACCAACGGCGATTTGCGGATTATCGAGACTTTACTGCCTAAAGCAGCGGTGAATACCTCATATCAGACAACCTTGACCGGAGCAGGAGGCATTCCGCCATATTCGTGGTCGTTCTCCACGCTCGATACGCGTGGTTTCAGCATGGTGTCGTCGACGGGCACGATCTTCGGAACACCAACGGCCTTCGGTCAGATAACACTGCCGGTTACGCTGGTGGATTCGATCGGTTCGCGCGCGACGCAGACGTATACGTTGACGATCCTGCCGCAACTGATTCTGAATACAACGACGATTCCGAATGCCGCGGTCGGCACCCCGTATTCGCTGCCTTTGGCCGCCTCAGGTGGGGAGACGCCCTATACCTGGACGCTGACATCGGGGACATTGCCTTCGGGTCTCACGTTGAATGCGAATAGCGGGACCATTGAGGGTACTCCGCTGAACGCGAGTTCCACTAACTTCACATTGCGCGTAACCGACAATGGCGGACGGATCGATTCGCGCGCTTTCACCATGGTGGTGGGTCCTGGAGTGCTGATCACTACAACGTCGCTGGGCGATGCGATTGCCGGACAAGGCTACACGTTCGGGATGCAATCGACCGGGGGAGCACTGCCACTGCAGTGGACCGTTGTGAGCGGCAGCTTGCCATCCGCCTTGGTGATCGACGCCGTGACAGGAGTCATCACTGGCGTGCCTGCTTCGGCGGGCGCATTCACCTTCACCATGCGTGTGCGAGATGCAGCGAGCAATACCAACGAAAAAGCGTTCACTCTGAATGTGGTTGCGCAGTTGGTGATCACAGCCGGACCCATTCCTTTTGGGCAGCGCACGGTTGCATATTCGTACCCGCTTGCTACCTCTGGCGGCAGGGCGCCCTACACCTGGACACTCGCCTCCGGTTCGCTGTCTCCCGGCCTGAGTCTGAACTCATCTACCGGTGTGATCAGCGGGACGCCGACGCAGAGCGGAACATTCAATTTCAATGTGACGGTAGCCGACGCAGGGGGGCAGAGTGTGAATACCCCTCTGATTCAGACAATCGTCGATCCGCTGACGATTACCAGCGGTGATCTGAGCGGCATTGCGGGCCAGCCATTTTCGCAAACGCTAACAATACAAGGTGGTCCTGGTGTACCAGCACCAGTTTGGTCGATTGCATCCGGCACCTTGCCATTCGGGTTGAAGCTGAACACCTCGACCGGAGAGATTTCAGGAACTACGAGCATTGCGGGTGTCACTCCGATCACGGTTGGAGTGTCGCAGGTGCCTCTTTTATTGACCAAGGACATCACAATCACGATCACGTTCCCGGCGCTCCCGGCGATGACCTTCACCCTTCCAGCGGTTCTGCAGCCAGCGCAGCAACCGACCTTCGATATCACCTTGGCGTCTGGATTCCCTGGCTCTATTTCCGGCACGCTGGATCTTTCGTTTGTGTCGGCCGTGGGAGGCGACGATACCTCGGTCGCGTTTGGGAACGGTGGTCGTTCGGAGACAATCGGGTTTAGCCCGGGCAGCACAAGTATCGACCGGCCTCTGGATTCGGCACTGTTGCTAGCGATGCGCAAAATAGTTCGCACGGGTACAGTGGCGGGCACGATTACGCTCAGCCTGCATGACGTTGTCGCATCTAACGGCAGCTACTCCGTCAGTCAGCCTGGCGCTTCACAAAGTAAGTCGTTTACGATCGCGCGTTCGACTCCGGTAATCACCTCCGTGGTGTTACAGCGATTGACTAACTCAGTCAATGTGGTGGTCACGGGTTATTCAACCACTCGTGAAGTCTCAAGCGGCGCATTTCACTTCACAGCGACGTCAGGGAATTCGGTCGCGCAGTCCGATGTCAC
>JBDTUY010000113.1:0-11033 GCA_040007495.1 Acidobacteriota bacterium
GAGCGACTCTGACACACTCTTTGGATTTATTGTTCGGGCCTACGGCATTCACGGCTGCCAGCCAGCGTCCCAGACTTGCGACGGACTTGAGGGAGGGCCGGATTGGCTTACGAAAGATCGGTTCGAGATTAAAGCGAAGGTTTCCGATAACGAGCCTGACTACACCATGGTGCAGTTTCTGCAAGGGGAGACGCCTCGCCTCGGCCTGATGATGCGGGCGTTGCTGGCAGACAGATTCGGCCTGAAGGTTCACACCGAACTTCGAACCATGCCAGTGTTCGCTATGACCATCGCCAAAGGCGGGTCAAAGCTCAAGACGAAGGGGGAAGCTGAGACCACCAAAATGCTGGACGGCGTGCCCCCACCGAATCACAGCGTCATGTTCACGGTGGTTCCCGGCACTCAACCGATCACCCGGATGATGGTCCAAGACCGGTCGTTGCAGCAGGTGGCGGATACCTTAACCATGTTCCTGGGACGGCCGGTGGTAGATCAAACTGGTCTGCGTGGCAACTTCGATTTCACGCTGGATTATGATCGGAATCCTGACGAGGCCCCTCCAGGCAAGCAACTCGCAGACCCTTCCATGTTTCCTGCGTTTCAGCAGCAACTGGGGATCAAGATCGAGGCGACGAAGGCCCCGGTCGAGGTGCTGGTAATTGACAGCGTGCAGAGGCCTACGGACAATTAACTCCGGCCAGAGAGTATACGCCCGAGCTCACGCGTGCGTCTTATACGGCTACTTCAGCGCCGCATTGGCGACGTCGTTGATCATCGTTTCAATGTACTTCTGCAGGTCGGCCGCAAGAACTTCCTTCTCGCGGGTCAGCAGAGGACTCTTGGAATTGCTGGCCGAGTAGAGTTTGAACGCGATTCGCACCTTATCCTTTGGGTCCGGCGCCAGGTCCCTGGAAAGATTGGAGGCGGAATTGTTCGCGTTCCCGATATTTGCCTGAGGGGCGCTGCTTGCGCCCAGGCTGCCGGCTTGGCTGTTGACGGTTCCCGCGACCTTGGACGCGCGACTCAGTATCCCGCCTCCTGGCTTTGCGGTTTTGGTCTCAAACTCGGCTTCGAACACGAAGTCGCAATCGTCCTTCTTGATCTCGGCTTGACGCAGCACGTCCACGCGTTGCGTCAGGGCCACTGCATCCAGAATGCCGAGATCGCTGGTCAGCATGTTGACGATAGGGCCACGTGCCGCGTCGCCTCCCGTTCCGGACGTGAACGCGCAGATCCGTTTGACGCCTGGCTTCTTGGCGGCAGGTCCGGATCCGGAATTGGCAGCAGGATCCTGTGGAGCGCCCGACAGCAGAACAGCGCCACAGGCTATAAGCGCGACAGCACTCAGAGGCTTCGATGAAATCCGGCTGGACATGACTATCTCCTGGGGTCGGTATTGGGGACAAACGAATCGAAAAGCGTCCGATTGGTCCATCTATTTATTGGTTACGTAATAACCGGCCCGCGTCTGGACCTTGTAGCCCTTGGGCTTCACCTTCACCGTGATCGCCCGGAAGCCGGTCTGTGTGCCCTGCGGCGCGAAACCTAGCGAATACTGGCTGCGTAGCTCATCTTCGATTTCCGCGAAGATCTTATCTAGCGACCTCTTGCTGTCGAAGTGGGCGCCGCCGGTTTCGTCCGACATGCGTTCCAGCACTGCTTTGCCCGAGGGACCACCGCCGAGATTGCCGCCGCTGCCGAAGCGCAACGTATAGACCAGCACGTCAGCCCGCTGCGCTGCTTCGATGGCTGTGGACAACGAAACCTTGCTGCCGACATCCTCGCCATCGGTTAAGACGACGATGGCTTTGCGGCCCTCTTTCGGCTTCAACACTTCATCCGCCGCCAGGAACACGGCGTCAAACAGGGCTGTGCCGGTGAATCCGCCTCCGGCTCCGCGTCCCCCACCGCCACGTCCACGGCCTGCGCCGCCCGGCATTTGGGGAGGCATGCCAATTCCGCCACCGCCCATACCGCCTCCACCTCGCCCGCCACCACCGCGTTGGAAGTTGAGCGGGATCTGCGCGTGGGCTGCGGCGTCATCTTGGAATTGGATGAAGCGCGGGCGCGTAATCTCTAGCTCCATGTTAGCGATCGCTTGATCCAAATCCGGACGCGATGAGGTCAGGTCCTGGTCCAGGGAGATTTTAGAACCAAAGCTCACCACAAAGCCCTCATCCTGAGGGCGCAGCACGCTCTTCAAGAAATCCCGGCTGGCGGCCTTCTCTTTCCCGATCACTTCTGCCTGGCTGCCACTGACATCGACGATCATGCCGATGGTGAGTGGAAGATCCGATTGTTGAGAAAAATAGCGAATTTCCTGCGGTTTGCCCTCTTCGTCCAGTGTAAAATCTTCCTTCTTCAGGTCCCGGACGATTTTGTTGTTCTTGTCATGTACGGTCGCAAGGATATTGGCTACCCGGACGCTGGTTGAGAATACGGCATCCTTGCTCTCTTCGACCCGCGCCTCGGGTCTGCGCGGAGTTGCCGTTTGACCGAACCCAGGCACCCCGAGCATCAGAGGCGCGGCGATCCCGCCCGACACCTTTAACAGACTCGACAAAAATCGACGCCGGTCCTGCGACCCAACCGTCGAATTCAACAAATCATCCAGTGTCATAAGATCCCCGTTCTTCTACTAAAACAAACTTTACAGACACTACTCCAGATACACTAACCCCGCGTCCGCCAAAAGGTAGCGCTTCCGTTCGACGAAAGTTAACGGTTTCGGGTTTCGCCCATTTTAGGACTACTTACCGACCAAATGCTCGACGTCCTTATTATTCTCCGTGCACACGTACTCGATCAGTTCGGTATCGGGCATCAGAGTCAGGTTGTAGCGGACGGTCCAAGGTTTGGAGTAGGCACCGGGATCGTCGATAGTGGTTTCCAATTCGATGGTGCCGAGGTTGATCCGATGAAAGCGTTCGGTCACCACTAGCTGTTCGGTATGCGGATGGCCCCCGGAATCGATCCAGCTCAGGTCGTTCTGGCCGCGGGTTTCGACCACCAGCACATCGCCGTCCCAATGGCCGACGGAATACCCAATCCAGGAAGGATTCATTGATGGTGGAAACGGGCGGCCATCGATGAAAATCTCGCGGAAGGTCCGGACCGCTTCGTAAAGAATCGTAACCTGGCCAGCGTTCTGCAGAATTTTATACGGATACGGCACGGCATTCACCTGCGGAACACCAGGCAGATTACAGTGGCCGACCGGGTCGTCTTTGGAGAGCGTGTCTTGGCGACGCTTGTACTCGGTCGCCGCTGCCGGAAGTAACGGCGCGCCGTCCTTCAGATCCGCCGCGAGATTTACCGTGTACTTAACGCCATTGGCCTGCCGCCAAAGGCCCGCGAAGTCCGGTTTGCCGTCAGCGGTTTTAGGAGCAGGCGCGGAGAGATTCGGAGTCCCGTCCGCGTTGCGAGGGATTCCCGCAGTCGGGTACTTTAGCCATTGCGCAGAGAGCGGGGGCAAGCAAAGGCACAAGATACATAGACCTGACAACGCGCGCATAGGTCCCTCTCAATTCCCCTACTTGTTCATGTGTTTCAGATCGCGCTCATTTTCCAGGCACACGAACTCGTACAGGTCCGTGTCGGTCACCAGTTTCAGGACTTCATTCGCGGTCCAGGATCGAGTGTACATCTTTGGATCGTCGATGGTGATCTGCATCTCGATTCGCCCGAAGCTCGGCCGGCGGAGACGCTCGGTCACATGCAGGGCATCGCTCGCGGGGTGGCCCGCCGTGTCCAGCCAGGCTTTCCCATTAAAGCCGCGCGTTTCGATCACCAGTGCCTCGCCATCCCAGTGGCCCTTCGACCAGCCGAGCCAAGTCGGATTCGGATCGTCCACCAGTTCGCGGCTATCCATATGAACTTGCCGCCAAAGGTTGAACGCTTCGTACACGAACATCACCAGATTGGGAGTTTGCACGATCTTGAATGGCACCGGAGCACCGTTGATTTTCGGCACACCCTGTGGCAGGCAGTTTGCGTCCGGCTCCTGATTGCCCAGCGCGCCATTGGTCCGCGCCTGCAGGATGGACTTAGCCTCCGGCCGCATAGGGACCTCTTCGGGCTTCATGTCGACCGCCAAATTGCGGAAATACTTCAGGTCGGCCTGCTCCCAGATGCCTGAGAAATCCGGCTTGCCGTCCGCAGTTTTGGGTGCGGGACCCGCGAGGTCCAGAGAGCCGTCGGCCTTCTTCGGACCGTTCATGGGCAGGTTCTTCCACTGAGCAACGAGAGGCATCGCAAGTGCGGCAATCAGCAACACTACTTGCGCTGACCGCAAACTGGCAAGTTTCATAACCATAGCTTCCTCGTTCCGGTATTCCGCTGTTGCTGGAGCCTACCGGGTGAACTTTACGTCATCCTTAATCAGGTGCTGGTAGTAAGTCGGGTCCAGATTATTTTCCGGGCAGACGTATTCCTGCAGACGAGTGCCTTCGCGCAGCATCATGGAGGAGTGTAGACTCCACGGTTTGGTCAGCACGTTTGGATCTTCCAGCGTGACGTCGTAGAGAAGTTGATCCTTGTTCACGCGCGTGTAGCGCTCGGTTACATGCAGAGCTTCGGTGTGGAAGGTGCCGGTTCCTGCAAGCCAGGTCTTGTCGTTGAATCCAGTCACATCCACTACCAACGTGTCGCCGTCCCAGCGAGCGATCGAATTGCCCAGATAGCTGGCGAGCATGTCGTCGGGGTGCTTGGAGGCAAACGGGATCACGCGGAAGACGTTCATGTATTCGTACAACATGATGATCTGCGTGGGCGTCTGGATGATCTGCTGCGGAAATAGACCAAGCATCGGCGTGCGCGGCAATCCGGCGGGCAGACAGACCGAGGTAGGATCATCGATGCCGCGGCGTTGATAGGCATCCAACACTTTTTGCGCCGCCCATGGCTGATAGGGAGCCCCTTGCCGACCATCGGGACGATCATTTGAGGATAAGACTACCGGCGCCTTGGTGTCGGTGCCAGTGCCTCCGACCCCGGTTCCGGTATTCGCCTCTTCCCACGAGCCTTTGCGCTCACTCCCACTCTGCCAGACCCCAGTGAGATCGGGCTTGCCAGTCGAGTTACGCGGGACTTTCGATTTCACCCCAGCTTTTGCAGAAGATTTTGTGGCGACTGCCGATTTCGATTTAGTCGGGGCGGCTGGCGTTTGGGCGGCTATCGGAAGAGCAGTCCAGGTCGCGCAGACAACGACACATGCAGCAATCACAGCGAAAATGGCTCTGCGCATCTACTTACCAACCTCCACTGCGGGAGTCGCGCCGCCGTCGCCGGTTCCTGCCGGGGGACCGAAGAAGAGATGCTTGCCGTTGCTGAAAGTGAATTCGCGTCCATGCGCCCAATTCGTGCCGTCGCGTGCGTGCCAGCCGTAGATGGTGATCGTGTCGCCCACCTTCATCGTTACGTCTTTCTTCCATCCGGTTCGCACCAGCACTCCCGGCGGATAGCCTTCGAATTTCCAGTTGGCAACTTTCCCCTGCGAGTCTTTCACATCCATGAAGACGTAGCAGTGGGGATTGCTCCACTCGGCTTTCGTGATCACGCCGGTTATGGTGACGGGTTTGGTTGCGTCATACTCGGCACCGAAAGAATGATGGGCGAACGCTGTAATGCTGCCGATCAGAAGCACAGCGCACACGGCTGACAATTGAAGCAGGGATCTGCGCATATCTGTTAGAGACTAACAAAAAACGCGCTGGAGCGGGACCGCCGCAGTGTCCGTGTTATCCTGAAATTCTGGTAGAGGAGCGAGGGTCATCAGTAGCCCGGTGCGCAGTTTCCGAGAGAAATCCGGAGCACTTGGGTGAAAGGGGCGGCCTCGCCGAAACTGTCTGGTGCGGCTCTGCACGCGGGCGGTTGGTGGGTCGGGCTAACACCTGCTCACTGTCATTCGATGCCTGAAGTATTGGGGGCCGAATGGAGCGCTATCGGGGTAGTGGCTCGATCCCTCCCTTATAAAGGAGTCTCGATCAAGACAGTTGTCCTGTCTGCGAGGCCTCCGCGCTCTGCAACTCCCCTTTTGTTTCTAGCTGTAGTGTGACTGTTGTTTCGTTGCTAGTGTCCTTTAATGGATAAGAAATTCGTCGGGCACAAGACTCCGGTCCGACCGTCCGCACCGCCGACGAGCCGCGACCGTAAGGGAGTGGAGTGCTGAAGAGTCCGAAAAGCGGACTCTCGGAAGACCCCGGTTCGTTGCCGGTGTCTTTGGATGGTGGATGAGAAATTCGTCGGGTAACAGATGCGATCGAAGCGGTCCGCACCGCCGACGACCCGCGACCGTAAGGGAGTGGAGTGCTGAAGAGTCCTGAATACGGACCCTGAAATAGGTGATGGTATGAACGTCTTTGAACTCACGCGAGCATTGATCGACATTGATTCGGTAACTCCTAATGAGGAGCAGGTCGGCACGTATCTGTTCAACTACCTGCGCGAACTGGCCGCTCGAAGCGGCGGTCATGTCGAGAAGATGGACGTCGAACGTACCCCCGGCCAGCATCGCTTTAACATCCTGGCCACCTGGGGCGACCCGGTTGTAACGCTTTCCACCCACATCGATACTGTCCCGCCATTCTTCGGGTCGCGCGAAGACGACACGCATATCTGGGGCCGAGGCGCGTGCGATACCAAAGGCATTATCGCTTCGATGATCCATGCGATTGAGCCTCTGGTGACCGCTGGCGTGCGCGGCATCGCGATGTTGCTGGTGGTGGGCGAAGAGCGCAATAGCCTGGGCGCAATCACAGCGGCGAAACACAATCGCGGTAGCCGCTTCATTATTAATGGCGAGCCGACCGAGAATCAATTGGCGCTGGGTTCGAAAGGCGCTCTACGTTATGAGATCGTCGCCAGCGGTCGCATGGCGCACTCGGCGTATCCACATCTAGGCGAATCGGCGATTGAGAAGTTGCTCGACGCACTGGCTGGCATCCGCAAGATCGAAATGCCGGCAGATCCGAAGCTCGGTGCGAGTTCGCTAAACATCGGAACGATTCACGGCGGTCGCGCTCCGAACGTGATTCCGGATCAGGCTACAGCGGAGTTGTTCTACCGCTTGGTGGATTCAGGGGACGGTCTGCGCGCGGCGACTTTGGACGCAGTGAAGGGATTCGCAGAAGCCAAGGAAGTGCTCGCGATCCCGGCTGTGCATTTGGGTTCTATGGAAGGCTTGAAGACCACGGTGGTGTCGTTCACTACTGACATCCCGGCTTTTAACGGAGCCTGGGGTGAGCCGTATTTGCTGGGTCCCGGCAGCATTCACGTCGCGCATACGGATCAGGAGCGCATCCCCAAGACCGAGATCACGGAAGCGATTACGATCTATCGCGATCTGGTCACGCGGCTGCTGAAATAATTTGTCCACGGTTTTCTTAAGGGTACGGAATCAATCTTCATGAGTCAGAAAAGTAATCAGAAATATCGAGTCGCCATTGCAGGAGCCACGGGTGCCGTTGGCGTCGAGTTCCTGCGCTGTTTGGAACAACGGAAGTTCCCCATGTCGAGCTTGCGCTTGTTGGCGTCAGCACGTTCGGCTGGCAAGACGATGCGGTTCGATGGACGCGACATTACGGTTGAAGAGTTGACCGAGGAGAGCTTCGCCGATACGGACATCGTGTTCTTCAGCGCGGGCGGGTCGATCTCAAAGAAGTATTGTCCTATCGCGGCCAAGGCCGGTGCGGTGGCGGTCGACAACTCGTCGGCGTTTCGTATGGACCCGGCTGTGCCTCTGGTGATCCCGGAGATCAACCCGGAAGCCATTGCCACGCACAAAGGGATTATTGCGAATCCGAACTGCTCCACGATTATCGCGATCACGCCTCTGTGGCCGATCCACAAGGTGAACCCGATCCGGCGTTTGATCGCCGCGACGTATCAGGCAGCGTCCGGCGCGGGCCAAGCTGCGATGGATGAACTGACGGAATCGACGCGCGCGTACTTGGAGAATCGCGAGTACAAGAATACGGTTCTGCCGCATCCCTACGCGTTCAATTTGTTCAGCCACAACACGAAAATCGATCCGGAGACCGGCTACAACGAAGAAGAAACCAAGATGGTGAAGGAGACCAAGAAGATCTTTGGCGATCCCGACATCCGCATTAGTGCAACGTGCGTGCGTGTGCCCGTTCTGCGCGCGCACTCTGAAGCTCTGACCTTCGAATGCGAACGTC
The DNA here is from genome assembly GCA_040007495.1 of Acidobacteriota bacterium. Classification (GTDB taxonomy): domain Bacteria; phylum Acidobacteriota; class Terriglobia; order Bryobacterales; family Bryobacteraceae; genus Palsa-187. Next base: position 8,181 of record JBDTUY010000113.1, read on the forward strand.
CCATCACGGCGGCTGAAGTTACCAAGCTGCTGACCGGCGCGCCGGGCGTCAAGCTCGTGGACGATCCCGAGAAGAATTATTTCCCGATGCCAAAAGATGCCTCAGGTCAGGATGATGTGCTGGTGGGTCGCATTCGCCAGGATTCGAGCGACCCGTCGGGCAAGTCGATCGCGATGTTCGTGGCGGGCGATCAGTTGTTGAAGGGCGCGGCCCTAAACGCGGTGCAGATCGCGGAAGTAATGGTCGCGCGAGGGTGGGTACATCGGCAATGATTGTCATGAAGTTTGGCGGAACCTCCGTAGAATCCGCCGAGGCTATTCGACGCATTGCTGGGATCGTTCAGTCGCGGATGGATCGTCATCCTGTGGTCGTGGTGTCGGCAATGGGGAAGACCACGAATAAGCTGCTGGCGATTGCCGAATCGGCAGCGATGGGCATTGATACTGTGCACGCATCGCTAACCGACTTGAAAGAATTTCATCTGGAAGAGGCAGCGAAACTCGGCATTGAGGACAGCCTCAATAAGAATCCACATGGGATTCATTCGACCTTCAAAGAGTTGAAAGAACTCGTAAAAGCCTTGCTGGTTATGGGTGAATTGACACCCCGGCTGATAGATGCGATTTCAGCTTACGGAGAACGTCTTTCCAGCATGATCGTTGCTGGGGGATTTCGGAATCTCGGGGTACGAGCCCTACACCACGGATCCTATATCAAGACGGATGCTCGCCATACGCAGGCAGCGCCATTGTTTGAAGAGACCTATCGCCGATTGGCGGAGGCGTTCGATCCAAATGCGCACGGAGTACAAGCGGTCATTGAGAAATATGGTTGGACCGTACCAGTGATGGCCGGTTTCATTGCGTCAACGCTTGAAGGAGTCACTACAACACTAGGCCGTGGCGGCTCCGACTATTCGGCATCGATCATTGGGGCTGGCATTGGGGCCGAAGAGATTCAGATCTGGACCGATGTCGACGGCATGCTTACCGCCGATCCGACGATTTTGCCCGGGGGGCATCGGGTGAAGGTGTGTTCGTTTGCTGAGGCGGCTGAACTCGCGTATTTCGGGGCGAAGGTGCTGCATCCGGCAACTGTGCTGCCTGCGATTGAGAAAAACATCCCTGTTCGGATCTTAAACTCGCGGCGCGCAGATTCACCGGGAACGCTGATCGTAGCGGAGCCGCCGAAATCGAAGAGTCCGATCCGCTCGATTGCTTGCAAGCGCAATATCACTTTGGTCAATATCGTTTCGACCCGTATGTTGATGGCGCATGGGTTTTTGCGGCGTATTTTTGAAGTATTTGATCGCTTCGAGACGCCAGTCGATATGGTCGCGACCTCAGAAGTCAGCGTTTCGTTGACCATCGATAATACTCGTTCGTTGGACGCGATTCAGACGCAGCTGGCGGAATTCGCGGAGGTCACCATCGCGCAGGATCAGGCGATTGTGTCGTTGGTGGGAGACAATATTCGGCAATCGCCGGATGTTTCCGCTCGGGCATTTACGGCTTTGAAGGGCGTCGCAATACGCATGGTTTCGCAAGGCGCATCACAGTTGAATTTAAGTCTGGTAGTGGACGCCGCCGATCTGCGGACCGCTGTCGAATCATTGCACGGGGAGTTCTTTCGAGATCCGGATCCGGAGGCATTTGAGTAAATGAAACTAGCCATTGTCGGATACGGAAAGATGGGGAAGCTGGTCGCGCAGCTGTCGCCGGAACACGGGTTTTCCATCCACGCGATTGTGGATGCTGATGACGATTTGGCTGCGGCTAAAGGTGCAGACGCGGCGATTGAATTCACGTCTCCGGAAGCGGCGTTGGGCAATATCGAACGCTTAGCGGCGTTGGGTGTGCCGACGGTCACTGGCACCACTGGTTGGCTGGATCAAATGGATCGCGTGAAAGCCGTGATCGCGGCGAACGATAGCGCGTTGATTTGGTCCGCGAATTTTTCGGTGGGCGTGAACGTGCTGTTGCGGGTGGTGCAGGAGGCTTCGCGACTGCTGGCGGATGACGCATCGTACGAGGCGTGGGCGTGGGAGATTCATCACAGCGCCAAGAAAGATGCGCCTTCTGGGACCTTGCTGGCTCTTGTGCGGGAAATGCGGGCTGCGGGTTACACACGACATATCGATCAGAGTGCGAACCGCGCTGGGAAACATCCAGGCACGCATGAAATCGGATTCGATTCGGCAGCGGATACGATCACCTTGCGGCACACGGCGAGGAATCGCGAGGGTTTCGCGCGCGGGGCGTTGAAGGCCGCGCAATTGATCGCCGGCAAGAAGGGCGTGTTCGAGTTCAAAGATCTTTTGGGATAGTGACTTGTTGGGATAGAACAAAAGAGGTCAACGTCATGATGAAGTTCACAGGATGCGGCACTGCGTTGGTGACTCCGTTCCGCCAGGATGGAGCGCTTGATGAGGCGACGCTGCGCAAGTTAGTCCGGCGGCAGATTGCGGCAGGGATCGACTTTCTGGTTCCGTGCGGCACTACCGGTGAGAGTCCGACGCTGACGCATGTGGAGCACCTGCGCGTGGTTGAAATCACGGTGGAAGAAGCCGCTGGCAAAACGCCGGTAATGGCGGGCGCTGGTGGCTACAACACGCATGAAGTGGTGGAGTTGGCTCGGGAACTGAAGCAGATCGGGGTCGACGGGCTGCTGTCTGTGACGCCTTACTACAACAAGCCGAATGCTGAAGGTCTGTATCAGCACTACAAGGCGATCGCTTCGGCGACGCCGTTGCCGATTATTGTGTACAACATCTCGGGCCGCACGGGGATCAACGTCGAGACCCCGACCTTGCAGCGCCTGGCTGAGATCGAAACGATTGTCGGGGTGAAGGAA
>JBDTUY010000114.1:0-10931 GCA_040007495.1 Acidobacteriota bacterium
AGCCGTGACCATAGGGAGCGGTGCTCATTTACAGAGAAAACCTTCCTCGTTGTTGACCCCGATGCTAACCCCGATCATGGAACTCTCGTCTACATTTCCGGATGAGGCGGTTGACACGACAATGAGCATGGTTGCCATGAGTGACCGCGAGGCCGCGCCTGTGATCGCACAGGCAACTCGGGACGAGTCCGCCGGTATATTGGGGAACTTCGATGCGGTGGTCCGGCAACACTGGCCGCGCGTGTTCCGGTTCGCGCTGGCTTCGCTACGGGATCGCGATGCGGCGGAGACCTTGGCGCAGGACTGTTTCTACAGGGCGTATCGCGGACGCGAGCGGTTTCGCGCCGAGGCCAGCATCCAGACATGGTTAATGCAAATCGCGGTAAATCTGGTGCGCGACCATGCCCGGAACCGGCGCCTACAGTTCTGGAAACGCGCTCCGGCACAACCAGTCGAAGACGAAGCGGTTCGAGGCTGGCTTCCCGATGGCGAAATCAGCGCCGAACGGCACCTGCTTTTGAAGGAACGGGTAAACGCCGTGTGGCGTGCGACGACCAAGTTGCCAGAGCGGCAGCGAACGGTTTTCCTACTGAGGTTTGTGGAAGAGATGGAACTATTGCAGATCGTGGCAGCGACGGGATTGACGGAAGGCGCGGTGAAGGTGCATCTATATCGCGCCCTGCGTTCGGTGCGGAAGCGGGTAGGAGTGAATTATGGGCAGTAACAAAGAGTTTCGGGACACACTTTCCAATTTCCGGGGCGCGATCCAGCAAGCGGGTGAACAGAGCCGGAACCCCGGTTTACAAATGATTCTTGAGCGCGGGCGGACCTTCAGTCTACTGCCGCAGTTGCGGTGGGCCGCAGCGGTCGCGGTGTTGTTGGGATTGATAACGGTCCCGATCTATCAGCAAGCAGAGCAGCGGCGGGAAGCGGAGCGGGTCCGGCAGGATCGGGAGGACGCTCTGCTGTTGCAGCAGGTCAATGAAAGCTTGTCGCGACCAGTCCCGCGAGCGATGGCAGTGTTGATGGGTGTCGGAAACTAGTTTGAAATGGGGGGCTGGACCCTTGTCCCGCTGCCAGCCCCTCGGCTGGCTGGTCGGGTCTTATCGGAAGCGTGCCAGCAGGCCGAGGCTGGGGCCTCGGCGCGGGACATGGGTCCCGCCCCCCATTTAGACAGAATGAAGCTGCACCAAGAGCAAGTAGAGGATTCCTTAATGCGTACCATCACCATCCTGATCCTATCCGCGAGCGCGCTTCTCGCGCAGACTCCAAGCTCCGTTTCTCCGGCCCCCAATGCTCAGCTTACACCTCAGGTCCGCGAACTAGATGTGACCCGGGCGCAGATGGAATTCACGCTGGCCGAACGGAAGCTCGTGGAATTGCGAAAACAGTATACGGATTCGCATCCCAACGTGATCGCTGCCAAGGCGCAGCTTGAACGTTTGCGTAGCGCCTCAGTGGCATTATCAAGTGAGTACCAACGAACAGCCGCTCTTGCTAAGGAGCTAACTATCGATGAGCAGCACGTGCCTGGTCTCGAGAAAAAGCTGGCCAAAATCAGTGATATGCCAGACTCGGTTTTGGAGGCGGCGGCACTCAAAAAACAGCTTGAGCAGCTACGCACCCGGATACAAGAGTTGAGAAGCGATACCTCAGTGCGGGCTGCAGCGGCCACGCTCGCTGAGAAGGCAGCGACGGCCGAACAACTCGAGGCGATTAAGGCTCGGGAGGCCGAGATCGAGGCTCGATTGTCACAGTTGCGTAAGGATCATCCCGACATCGCGCCGCTAACCCAGCAACTCCAGGGACTTCGCGCGCGCGAGCGGTCACTGACGTCCCCCGCACGTGCGATAAACCTCACACCCGAGGACATCGCTCGATTACCCGTACTGACTCTGAGTCCAGATCCACCGCTTGGGGTCGGATCGCCTTCCTTCACCCCACCCAATACACTGGACCGATGGTGGAGAAATAGTTCGACCGCGCAGTCGCTGGGGTTGTCCTCCGATCAGCAAAAGCGCATGGACAAGGTGCTGCAACAATTCCGGTTGAAGTTAGTCGACGTGAACGGGGCGCTGCAAAAAGAGGAGATCGCGCTGGAGCCTCTGGTGGGCGCGGACAAGCTGGATGAAGCGAAAATTGGGGCACAGATCGACCGCGTGGCGCAGGCTCGGGCGGAGTTGGAGAAGGTCAATGGCAGAATGCTGTTGGGGATTCGCAAGCAGCTCACCCCTGAGCAGTGGCGCAAGCTGAACCAAATGTCACCCAGTGCAAGGCCGTGAGCAATCGCCCGGTGCCCCTAACAGGTTGCGGTGGGAAACAATTTCGCCTCAGATAAACATTGTCACCGCATTTTCCAAAACCTGCTTAAGACGGCAGATGCTGGCGGATAGTGCCGTAGAAGGAATGCACGAATTCTGTGGCGACCTTCTCGGCTTGGTGATCGTCGAAATTCTGCTTAGGGTCGAAGCTCACCACCACGCGAACCAGAGCCGTATCGGTGCGGTTGTAGCGCATCGCGTCGGCCATCACCCATATCTTGGCTTTGAATTCGTCGGCAACCACGCGGTCCCGCGACTGATACCAATACAACACTAACGCGTGAGCCCCGGCTCCGTTGGATACGATATAGCGATTCACTTGAATCGGTTGCGCCAAGCCCACATCCACGGCAACTACTTTGTCGTCGAGTTGAACCCAACCCGAACCCGGCAGGCAATTCTTCGGCGAATGCGGAGCTTTCCCGGCCCGCTGGGATCGAAATGCAGCTATGAATAGGTTGACCGGTACCGTGTTCGGGCGGCGGTAATCGCGATTTAGCAGATCGTCGGCTTGCAGGACTTCCTGAATCTCAGGCTCGATCACGCCTTCCTGAAACATATTCCAGCCATCCACGGCGGTCGGCAACTGGGAGAGCGGCACGCTGGTGGGAATAAATTCCGGACGAATGGAACTGTACAGCAACCCGCCTTGCAGCAGTAGACCAATGGTCACAATTCGCGCCGGAGTTGAATTCAGGAACTTGAAGCTAATCAAAGTTGGGTTCCTCCATAGTGCGAATACTGGTTACCCATCGGAACAGAGCGTGGATGGTGATCAGCATTACGCAAGCGATCGCGAAGATTACGAAGCCTTCCATCTCATGGAACAAGCCTTCGGCGAGGTCGGGATTGTAAGAGGCCAAAATTCCGGTGATGGCCACACGACCGGCATTCGCGATGATGGCAATCGGGATCGTGCACCCGAGCAGCACCCACCGCATCCAAATCCGCCGATCGAAAACGTAGGCGTAGACCAGCGACATAAATGTAAGAGACAACAGACTGCGGATACCGCTACAGGCTTCGGCGACCGAAAGCTTTTGATTCGCCAACTCTAGGATATTTCCGTCACGGAAAACCGGTATGCCAACCGTGTCGAGCGTAGTCTCAGCAACTCGACTGGCAAATAATTGCAGCGGGAACGTGATCTTGTTGTAGATCACGGTCGGCAGCGGAATCATGAAGGGCAGCAGGCAAAGCGGAAAGGCCAATTCCTTGACCAATTTCGTGCCACCCATCACCAGCAACATCCCGACCAGCGAGATCAGAAATGCGGTGCGTTGTAGAAAGAGTTCCGCACCCACTACGCCTAAATAAGCCTGCGCCGCACCCCAAACCAGGAGAGCGAGCCCCCACCAGGCAGGCTTCCAGGCTATCGCCATGATCTTATCCCGACGCTGCCACGCAATGAACAACGCAACCGGAGGCACCAGTACTCCGTGCGTGACATCGTCATCGGTCATCCATTGGTCGAACAGTTTGCGAAGGATCGGGAAGTAGACGGCGATGAGCAGGACAGCGAACCATCCGACCGCCGCCCAGTTGATACTAGAAGCAGGAATGGGTGCCGACAAGGCAACATTCTGGGGGGCGTCCGGAGATTCCGGGATAGCCCCGGACGCAATCTGCGCACCGTCAGCGATTTGTTCAGATGCCATTCTTGCCTAAATTCTAGCGTTTACAACCGTAAAGCGCATGGTACCAGTGTTCCGATCTTTGATTTATTGTACCTTAGGACGATTTGCCTAGGTTTCACCCGTGCGCGCGGTTCGAATCGTTAGAACGAACCCGGGGAGTCAAACGGCGTGGATCCAACAAATGTTGGGGCTTAAAGATTTTTTGCGACCACTGGCAGCCCTCATCAAACTGAACGCCCAGGAAGTATCCGATATCCCGAAACACGCTGTACTTCACCACTCCGGTGAGTTCACCATTGGGGTAGCTGATATGCAGTTCCGTTCCCAGAGGGACAGGCCGATCCACCTGTAGCGAGGCCCCCGACAAGGAAATATCTTCCAGATTCGCAACACCGCGCCGCTTTCGGCCACCAGAATCCTTCCAGTGGTAGTCCACCAGGTCGGCGCATAACAATCGAGGTTCAATCCGGCGCTCTTGCATAGTTTTTTGTTCTTACCCAATTATCGGTATCCGGAGCCCGATCAATTAGTCTTTCTGCCTTAGTCGAAATCCCCTTATAGCATTTCTAAGTAAGTGTTGTAGTACTAGCGTGTCCCCAGCACCGGTCCGGCTGGTACCATCAAGCCTTCCAGGAAAACAGTCGAGAAACACTTGCTTGGGACTAGCTTTCATTCAGCCGATCTTGATTAATTACCCTTCCCACATGTCTTACGACTCATCCAGCACACAAAGCACCGAACTCCGCGCCGAGGCGACCAAGCTAGCAACCCGACTTGGATTCTCCTCTCCCAGCCTCTCTGGAAAACTCCGCGCTTGGTTGATTCAATTGGCCTTAATCGCCCTCTTCGGAGTCTGGCTGCCCTTAACCAAAGGTAGTGACTTTCTGGATTCGGTGATCCTTGGGTCGTATGCCTGCCTGGGAGTGGTCTTCGCCGCGCCATCGGCGGCGGTCACATTCTCCGGGGACCGGGTTCCGGCTTTCCATGCGGCGTTGGCCCGAATTTTGGTATCGGTCGCCTACGGATTGACGCTAACGAGTCCCATGCTCCTGATAGGAGTGTTCTGCGTCTACGCGACGCGGACGGTCGTGGTTGGGCCTGACCTGGTTTCTCTGGCAGCGTGTTTTCTGTTGGGATTGGCCCTCTCCATCGCGGTGACTTCCGGCGTAGTGTGGACCACGATCACATTCTCCGCCACCGCGGGAAAAAGCCTGGCGCGAGCAGTATTTGTGGGCCTGCTGTTGGCCTTCTTCCGATGGTCCCGCTGGCTGCCGGACGTCGCGCTCGCTGGCGCAGCGATTGCTGCCGTAGTTGCGGGTATCATCCTTCTGCTGCTAAAACGTCAGACGATGAGTCCCCAAGTCGAATGAGTCAGCAAGACTCGGCAGGCGCCAGTCGCAGTTCAGCGCTTCTGGACTCGGCGGAGATCCGCCTGCGCGTCGGCGTCTTCATCGGACTCGTACTGCTGTGCCGTTTCCTGCTGCCATCCGTGATGGTTTTGCTACCTTGGCACGGCGACTTACTGGTTCGATCCACCCTGCTGAGCTTCGGGACCGGTTTCCTGGCTAGCTATCTGTGTGCGGTGCTGTTTGCGGATGGCCGGCTGTCGGACATCGGGCTGAGCCTCGGGCACGATCATTCAGCGTCCTCATCCGTCCCGCGGTTTCTGACGGGGTTGCTAGCGGGAGCCGTCGCGGCATCGGCGACCATTCTTGTTCCGGTAACTTTGGGTTGGGCGACGTGGGAAGCTGTCGATTTAAGCCACCCGACTGCTGCAGCGGCGGGTGTCGCCGCTTCCGGCGATGGAATACCGGTAAGTCTCGGCCTGCTACTCCTAGGTGCGACCGGTGAGGAATTGATGTTTCATGGCTACGCCTTTCAGATGCTGGTAGGCCAGCATGGCAAGCTTCCGCAAACCCCTTTGCGTGAGTATCTGCCGATCGCGATGGTCATTGCGGTGGCAGTTATATTTGGACTCGCGCACGTTTCGACCAATCACGCGCCGCCCCTGGCCGCGATCAACACCACACTGTGGGGATTCCTGCTCGGCTACGTCTGCTGGCGGACCGGTTCGCTATGGGCTTCCATCGGCCTCCACTTCGGCTGGAACCTGGCGCTACCTCTGCTAGGTGTGAATCTAAGCGGGATTACAATAGGGATAACGAATTCGACGTTGCAGTGGACAGTGGGCGATCTCTGGAGCGGCGGCGCTTACGGACCGGAAGGCGGGCTGCTGACGACCGGCGTTGCAGTTATTCTGTTCTTACTGTTCCGGCAAGCCGATCAAAGTGAGTAGGTGGTGAGTGAGGTGGATATGTTTGACTCGCGCAGACTTTCTACAACCAAGGGGGGCGGGACCCCAGTCCCGCAGCCAGCCCCCCTGCTGGCATTACAAGGAATCTCGATTCTACTTTTTAGCCTCGCGACCCTTCCGCTCCACGCCGATACCCACAAACTCAGCCAGGATCAAGAACGCGAGCTGGTTCGCGGTCTCACCGCTGAATGGGCTGTCGCCAAGATCAGCTTACCGATGTCGAAAAAACCTCTGCCTGTCGATTCCTTGGGCGAACGCGACCACGACGTTTGGAACGCCGTACTCTATAAAGAAGGCCCTGCAGCACGGGCTGGTGACATGGTGCAGATCACCAAGATCAAGGTTGGCGACGACAAGATCGTCGTGGAAATTAACGACGGCTCCAAGAAGGGTTCGTTTTGGGATCATGTCGTGATCGGCGGCTCCGCAGGACAAGTACCTGTCCAACGTCCGAAGACCAACGCCATGATGGGGACCAGCATTGAGGTCAAGTTCCCCGATACGATCGGTAATATCGATTCCGTGGGACTCAAGAAGATCCTCTCTTCGGTTCTGAATTTCGATTTGCATACGGCCGTCGCAACATTTGTCGAAACACTGCCCCAGCCCGTACAGGAAGCCATCCGAGCCAAGAAAGCGATTGTTGGCATGGATCGGGAACAGGTTGTGCTCGCGATGGGGGTGCCTCGCACGAAATCGCGCGAGACCAAAGACGATGTCGACTATGAAGACTACGTTTATGGTCTGCCTCCAGGCGTAATCACCTTCGTGCGCTTCGCTGGATCGAAGGTAGACCAAGTGAAAGAAATGTACGCCAACATGGGCACCGGAGTCGCGGTAACGGTGGACCCCGGGAAATAGTCCGACGTTTCTGTAATCCAGCAGCTTTATTGAAGCACGGGAAACAGCGCCGATTCTGGTACGAACAGGCTACCTTCGGTCACGCCTTCGGGTGCCAGTTGCTGTAACCTTCGACGAAGTTCGGATTGTGGGATTCTCCGATCCAGGTACTCTCCGAACGCGGTCGCAATGCGCTTAACCGCGTCTGCGGACTCATGGACAAACTCCAGGCGATAGTGCCGAATTCCAGAGGCGATCCACGTATCCATGTGCGCCGCCGCGACTTGAGCCTCAGCCCCAAACACGGTGTTGCGACATCCTACATCGGCGATCAGAGCGTGGGCGAGACCACTGGAATCCTTTAGCGCCACGCGATGTTTTTCACATGGTCGTCCGCAGTCCTTGTAACTGGTGCCCTTCGACATGAAGCGGCAAAATACGCAGTGCTCGGTATGGAAAACGGGCAAATGCTGATATGCGACCGCTTCCATGCGCCGGGGTTCCGAATCCGCCGGACCGTCCATCGCAAGCGCCAGTTGTGCAATCTGTGCAGCGTTCAGATCGTGTGTCGGCGTCAGGCGTCCGATGTTTTTATCGAACAACATTGCCGCAGAAATCGCGTTCGCGGCGTTCAAACTGAAGTCGCCGTCCAGACGCTGACCAGTCCGCCCGCGCAATGTTTCAAGCAACCCGGCAGGCCGCACCAGGATCGGACAATCGCAACGCAGCAGAAAATCGGCAATGCGCTCTTCGCCCGGCTTCAGCACGCGAGGACTGGCAACGCGAGCCTCGATGCCGCTGGCCTTCACCCGAGCAATGGAAGGACGCAGACCGTAGAGGTCCAGGTAGTCAAGCGTGATGCTAGCCGGTCGAACCAAGATAGCGGCGTCCAACTGCTCAGGTGTACGGACAAGTAGATGCAATTGCGGGCCGGGATTCGAGGGGCCCGGTAGGGTCGTCAATTCTTCGCGAGCCGCGACGGCCAGGGAGCGGAGTCCAGAGTCCAACATCCCTGCTAAAACAGATTCCGGTTCGCGCACCTCGACAACGTCAGGCTTGGCCTGCAATTCGATCAATCGCTCCACTGCGGTTCGACGCAACTGATTCAGCAACGAAGCCGGAGCGAACGGTGCACCTAGAATCTCAAGCTGCAGATCGTGCAGTTGATACGCAGTGTTCCCCAAACGACCGAGTTGCTCACGCAGCGATTCTTCAGACAAAGCACGACTCTGAGCCAAACCCAGCGGTTGATCCGATTGGACCGTAACAGACACGTTCGGATCGCCAGTTAAATTCCAGATCGCTGTTAACGGCAAGCCTTCGTGCGCGACCACTCGTACATCGACATCCTGCCGAGCCACAGGCACGGTCGCTTCCAGATAAGGCCGCGCCGCACGAGCGATATCCGGATCGTCGGTTCGCCAGATCAGGTCCCCCGTTCGGATACGAGATGGGTCGATGGCGTTATTCGCGAAAGTCAGCTCAACTTGCCCACGACGCGGTTCTGTAACTGAGTAAATCCGCCCGCCTTCTTCGCGCTCCTGCGGACTGCGCCAATCCGCCGCATCGAACACGATGCCGTCACCCGCCTTCAGTGGTGGCGCTTGCCGATCCATCGCAATCACCACGCCATCCTGCGAGATGCGGACGACATTCCCGATGCGCACTCCACGATGCCGAGGCGCTCTGCCGTCCACCACCGTTTGATGATTGGTCCCGGTCAGGAACCAAGGCCCGAGCCCGCGCGAGTACACTTGCTCCAACTGCAGCTTGGTCTCAACCGGTACCGGTGTGGTGAGGCCTGCGTAAGCGTCGTCCACTGCTTTGCGATAGGCCCGCGTGGTCAGCGCGACGTATTCAGCATCCTTATAGCGACCTTCGATCTTCAGTGCCGAGAGGCCAATCTGCACGATCTCAGGCATTTGTTCGAGCGCGTACAGATCGCCCGGAGACAATAGATAGCGATCACTGGCCGCAGCGTCCGCCGCAAGGCGTCCATCCACCATCAGTTCATACGGCAACCTGCAAGCCTGCGCACATTGGCCCCGATTGGCGCTGCGTCCACCCCAGGCTTCCGACGAAAAACACTGGCCGGAATACGACACGCACAACGCGCCATGACAGAAGATCTCAAGCTCGACGCCGGTGTTCGCGCGGACTTTACCAATCTCATCCAACGACAATTCGCGTGCCAGTATCAGACGGTCGACGCCCATCTCCTGTGCCTGATTCGCGCCCGCCGCATCGGTCACGCTCATCTGCGTGCTGCCGTGAATCTGCAGTTGCGGCGCGATTTTTCGCGCGAGTGCGACCGCCGCCCAATCCTGCACAATGATCGCGTCGGCTCCAGCTTCCGCAATCGCGGCCAGCCCTCTGGCGGCAGCCAGAAGCTCGTCATCAAAGATCAAAGTGTTGAAAGTAATGTAGCCTTTGACGCCGCGCGAGCGAAGCGTTCGCATGGCTTCGGGCAACTCCGCCAAAGTGAAGCCAGCCTTCGCGCGAGCCGTAAAATGCGACAGCCCGAAGTACACCGCATCGGCGCCTGCTTCAATCGCGGCGTGTAATTGTGGCCAATGGCCGGCGGGACTTTTGATCTCGGGTTTCGGAAACGCAGGTTGGGGCGCGAGGTGATTCACTACACCTTCATTGTCGCGCAAGCGGATGTGGCGCGCGATTCAATTCGCGCGCCACACTTCTTCTAGCTGACCTTCGGTTCCAGCTTGACCATCTCCAGGTTGCCCATCAGTTTGTGGACCACTAGGTAGGCCAGCAGGTAGAAGCAACTCATCACCAACAGGATCGGAGCGTAGCCTACTAGCGGTAGCAGGTGGCCTGGGATCAGGCCGCTGAATAGTGCTCCGCCCATCGCGCCTGCGAAGACGCCGAAGCCGTTTACGCTGCCGACTGCTTCCTTGGGGAACGTGTCGGCGGGCGTGGTGAATAGGTTCGCCATCCATGCTTGATGCGCGGCTGTGCCGAGCCCGAATAGTAGGATCGCCAAGGTGGTGTTATCCACGACCATGCCCAAGCCTGAGAGCGGCATGACACTCGCGCAGCTTAGCATTGTGATCTTGCGCGCTTTGCCTACAGGCCATCCGCGTTTGATCAGATAGCTGGAAGCGGCTCCGCCGATTAACGAGCCTACGCCTGAGATGGCGTAAATGACCGTCAGGGCCGTGGCGCGTTGGCCGGGTGTAAGGCCGCGCGCGTCGGTCAAATAGGTTGGCAGCCAGAACAGGTAGAACCACCACACAGGGTCAGTCAGGAATTTGGCCCAGGCGTAACCCCAGGCCGGTTTGTAGCGAAGCACCTCTCGCATCGAAATGCTTGCGAGCTTCGGTGCTTGGGCGACGGAACTGGTATCGCGTGCGACCTTCATCCAAAAGGGGAGCCACAAGAATCCGGTGACGCCCATCGCGGCGAAGCACGCCTGCCACGACCAGGTATGCGCGATCCAGATGAACAGGCCGGGTCCGATGATGTTGGCGAAATTCGTTCCGAAGTTCACGACGCCCATCACCATGGCGCGCTGTGAGGGCGGAAAATATTCGGCGGTGGCTTTGTTGACTGCGGGGAAGTTGGGCGCTTCACCCAGGCCCAGCAGCATGCGGAAGGCTCCGAACTGAAAGGCGCTGCTGGCAAACGCATGCAGCACACCTGCGATCGACCACAGGCCAGCGGATAGACCATAGCCGATGCGTGTGCCGTAGCGATCCAGCATCTTGCCGCCGATCAGCGAGCCGATGCCATAGGCGAACTGGAACCAGAAGGTGATGTTGCCGTACGCTTCCTGGCTAAAATTGAGGTCCTTGCGAATTT
>JBDTUY010000115.1:0-10925 GCA_040007495.1 Acidobacteriota bacterium
CTTGTCCGGCGCATCCAAATCGTGAAAGGGGAATGATCCAAGTGTTCCTGAGAACCACTTTACTGCTCGCTGTAACCTGCCTAGGAGAGGCTGCCTTTGGTCAGGCCAACCCAGTTCCAACCAACCCAGGTCAGTTCACTTCCGGGATGAACACTTTCAGCCTGGATCAGGAGCGGACCATGGGCGCGCAGATGTCTGCGGCGGCTCTTCAAAGGGCAACCGCTTCGCGCGACGCGGCAGCCCAGGCCTACGTCGACCGGGTCGCAGGCCGGTTGGCGCAAGCGCTGCCGGGGCCTAGTCCTTTCCCCATTCAGTTTGTGGTTGTCGAAGCGCTCGCGCTTCAGGACCAACTCAGCGCTCCGGCAGGCGAACTGGTGGTCTATCCGGGTGGTCATGTTTTTGTTCCGCTCGGCCTCCTGCGATCGGCGCGGGAAGACGAATTGGCCGGCTTGCTGGCCCACGCGATGGGCCACGTGGTGCATCGCGATCAGACCAAAGATCAGACGCTAGCTCAAGTGATCGGCATGGCGACCGTTCCCTTGGTCTTTATGAATACGGACGGCGATCATCCGCTGATTAAGGACGGCGTCCGGCAGGCCGTAAATTACGCGACTCCTTTGGTGATCGCAGCCATGGAACGCAAGTTTGAGACCGATGCCGATACCTTCGCAGTACGGTTGACGGCTGCCGCGGGCTACGATCCGGACGGTCTGGAGCATTTCATCGCTCGCGAGCCAGATCCTATGGGCACCCTTCAAATCCTGCTATCACGCTATCCTCGTCCGTCAGCCCGCGCGATTTCGATGCAGAAGGTGATAGCCAAGCTTCGCCCTCTGGAGCCCCATCCGTTTTAGGCTCCGCAAGACGAATTCTGTCACACGGGAAAAGCTTCGCCGTCGGGATAATCTGGTGCTACGCTAGAGGTGCTTGTACCCGAAACTCATTGAAATTGGCACGTTCTACCTGCCGACCTACGGCGTTCTGGTCGCGCTGGGTTTCCTGGCTGGTTTAGCCGTCACCGTCAAACTCTCGCGCCGCGCCGGCCTGAACCCGGAGCGAATGACCAATCTCGCGGTGTACATCGCGCTGGCCGGGATGCTGGGGGCGAAGCTGTTCATGATCGCCTTCGATTGGAAGGAATACGCAGCGCACCCGGCCAGCATCTTCTCAACGGAGACCATGCAGGCGGCCGGTGTTTTTCAGGGCGGTCTGATCCTGGCGTTGATTACCGCTTTCCTTTACATGCGTAAGCAGGCGATGCCGATCCTGGCTTCTTCGGACACATTCGCTCCTGGGGTTGCGATCGGGCACGCCATCGGACGCTTGGGTTGCTTCGCTGCCGGATGCTGCTGGGGTACGGAATGCGATCTACCTTGGGCAGTTACCTTTCATCGTCCGGAGGCTTGGGCGCTGACCGGGGTGCCTCTGGAGCGGCCCTTGCATCCAGCCCAACTCTACGAATCGTTCGCGGAACTACTGATCTTCGGGTATCTCTGGAAACGCTACAATCAGCCGCACCCAGCTGGCCAGATTTTGGGCGAGTTCCTGGTAATCAGCTCCATTGCTCGGTTTGGCATTGAGTTTTTCCGCTTCCACGAACAAGGCCTGCCGTTCGGTCTCCCCTTATCCATCACGCAGTGGATCGCATTGGGCTTGGCACTGGTGGGTGTGGCGGTTCTGGTTCATGTGCGTAAGAACGGTCACGACGCTCCTCGCCAACCGGCCGCTCAGGCTCGTATGGCTGCCTAGTCTTAACGATCTACAGGCGTAAGGTCGTTTCCTTCTAAGCTTTTCCCGTTGACCTGCCGTTCTATAGATAGCCGCTTTGCAGACAGCGGTGCTGCAGACTGCCATGAGATCGCGCCCAAACCGACCCCTTCAACGAGGTTTTGTACTAATCGCCATGTCCGTGGCGACGCTGCTGTTGCTGGCCGTGGTCGGGCTCGCGTTTGATCTTGGGCGAATCTACATCGCACGCAATGAAGCGCAGGTTTTCACGGATGCGGCCTCGCTGGCTGCCGCCAAATCGCTCGACAACCCGGAGACGCAAGGCCAACGGCTGGAAGCTGCCCGCGCAGCAGTCGCCCGCATGCCGAATCGCTGGAACCTGGGGACGCAATCCTTCAAGGGCGTCGTCGTCGAATTCAGCGCCGATGGACTGCATTGGGACAAGTCGCCCGAAGATGCAGCGGCAGTCCAATTCTCTCGTGTTTCGGCACCTATGAATGAAGTTGAAATCACGTTTCTACGCGCAGTAGGCGGCCCCGACTTTTTCACCGTACCCGCGCATAGCGTGGCGGAAACTGGCCCCGTGAGGTTGGTGGAATGAGCCGCTTACTCCTCACTTCACGAGGCCGATGCAGCGCACGCAAGGGCAGCGCCATGATCGAACTCGCACTCTCAGCGGGAGTCATGCTGGCATTTCTGGGCGGAACCTTCCAGTTCGGCTACACCTTCTACGCTTATAACCAACTAGTCACCGCAGTCGGCAATGGTGCGCGATATGCCGCGATGCGGACCTATCGCTCGGCTACGCCCGAAGACATCGAAAAGGGCAGGGAAGCCATCCGTAACATGGTCGTGTACGGAGACTCTAAGCCCGATCCCGGCGCTGTTCCCGTGGTTGCAAATCTGAAACCGCAGCAGGTGCAGGTCGAATGGACGCCAGGCGAGCATGGTGCTCCGAACGCGGTGACTGTATCGATCTCGCACTTCGCAATCGACGCGGTATTCACCCAGTTCGATTTCGGAGGTCGGCCTTCGGTTGAATTCCCCTACGTCGGCAACTATGCACCCGCGGAGAGCGAACGATGAACGACTCTCGTGCGACCGCTCCTCATGGTCGGGGTTCTGTAACGGTCTGTGTCGGCACTACCCCCATACTGAGCCGCGACCATAGGGAGCGGTTGTGCCGCCTTCAGCTCTCTCGAAACCAACGCGGTCAATCCCTGATCGAGGGCACCTTCGTGATGCTTGTCTTCTTCGCTCTGTTGCTCGGTGTGGCCGACTTCGGACAGACGGTCGTCGCCCATCAGTCTTTGGTCGAACGCGTCAGGAGCGCGGTTCGCTGGGGGACGATCCACCCCTGGAACGGTCCCGAGCCGATTCGCAATCTGGTCCTCTATGGTCAGTCTGAGGAACCGAATATCACCACCATCGGCTTCCTGGGTTTGAAGCCGGAAAACATCGTCATCAGTCACCGCATTCCGACCCCGGAACGTCCCGATGATGACACGCTAACCGTAGAGATCCATAATTTCGAGACAAAGTTGTTCTCGCCTTGGCTCGCGGGATCGCTCATCACTCCTCGGCCGGTTGCGATCACGGCTCCTATGGCCTATCGGGCGGTCCGCCCAATCGGCGGCGCTGCACCAATTGCGGCTCGCTAAGGCTCCGCTCGGAAGCCGACTGATACCGCAAAACGCTATGCTGGTACCTTGGCGACCGTTAAACCATTCCAACCCCTTCGCTACGCCCCCAAGGCCGGTGATCCCGCGCATTTGTTGACGCAGCCCTACGACAAAATCAGCCCGGAGATGCAGGCCAGTTATCTGTCCGCTAGTCCCCACAACGTCGTGCGGATTATTCAAGGCGAGCGGCATCCGGCGGATGACGAGACCAACAACGTCTATACGCGCTCGGCCGAGTACTTCCAGACCTGGATCAAAGGCGGCATCCTGGCCCAGGATGCAAAGCCAGGTTTCTACGCCTATACGCAGGATTTCCAGATCCCCGACACCCAGCAGCAGGCGCAGCGGATCGGTTTCATCGGCTTGGGCAAGGTTGAGGATTATGAAGCCGGCATCGTGTTCCGGCATGAACAGACTCTGTCAGGTCCGAAGAAAGACCGCATGGAGATTCTACGCCACAACCGGGCGCACTTCGGCCACATCTTCATGCTGTATCCGGATGAGCAAGGGCTGATTGACCGCATGCTGATCGCGGCCACCGCCTCCGAACCGCTGACCGATGTGATCGATGAGTATGGTGCTCGGCACCGTCTGTGGGCGATCCACGATCCGTCAGCTATGGTCGCGATGGAAGGTTTGATGGCGGATAAGCAACTGCTGATTGCCGATGGGCATCATCGTTACGAGACTGCACTTGCCTATCATCACCGACATCCGGATGACGTTGCTGCACAGTACGTCATGATGACCTTCATCAATATGTACTCGGAAGGCTTGCAGATCCTCGCCACCCATCGCGTGCTGCGCAGCCTCCCGGATTTCAACGAAGCTGATTTGGTCAAGCGAGCCCACGATCAGTGGAAGGTTACGGACTTCTTTTCCGTAGAGGAACTAAAGGCCGCCTTTCAAAGGCCCGACGCCGACAAGGTTCGCATCGGGATGGTGACGCACGGTGCCACCGCACTGTTGGAGCGTCCGCGTCGCACGAATTCAGAAGGAATTCCTGAGTTGGACGTCCCAGTGCTGCATTCCGAGGTCCTGACCAATCTGCTGGAGATCACAGAAGACGCCGTCCGCGAAGAGTCCTTCATCACCTACGTGCGTGGCATGGATAAGGCCATAGCCGAGGTCCGGGAAAAGGGTGCGCAAGTCGCATTCCTGCTGGAACCGACCCCCATCGACGACATGGCAAAGATCGCGTTCTCTGGTGGCGTGATGCCGCAGAAGTCGACAGATTTTTATCCGAAGTTGCTGACGGGGTTGACGATTTATAAGTTGTAATTAGAGATATCTGGTCCGCATGTCTCACTGGAATTCCCCGGGAGACACGTGGCGTACGCACTCTTGCGTGCCGCGTCGGCACTTTTGCCGCCGCCTGTTGACCAGCAGATGTAATTTCAGGCGTCGATAGAGTCTCGACGCGGCACGCATGAGTGCGTACGCCACATCCGAGTAGGCTTGCGGCCGCCCAACGAAAATCAGACTGTTGACCTCTCGGCGAAAGTGTCAGTTTACGTATCTCTCTTTCGGTTTAGCTAGAAGTTCCACACTTTCCCCTAGAGTTCTTGAATCCACAGTTCTGGGTTTTCGGTGTACTTTGCGCGGGATGGATGGCGCGCCTGTCGCCGTACGGCCGATACAGTGAAATTGGACTCTCGCAATTGACCTGATGATGTCAACGTGCTTTGCCATCTCGACGGCTCGGCATCCCTTGGGTTCGCCGCCCCAGGCTACGGCCACGAGATCGGAACTCTCGATCCAATTCAGCACAAACTCCTGATTTTCGTAGTCTGCGCCTTGCCAGGCAGGTAATTCCTTAGGAAAGGTAGAAACCAGAGGAATCAGGTTTGTGATGACGATCCTACTAAATCCCCAGCGCTGCCAAATCCGATGCACTTGGTGACAGTTTTGTCGTCCTCACACGCGTCTGCCTTAGACGGGTTTAGCATGATGAAGTTTAGAGTGCCTCGGTCTTTCTTAGGAGACTCGTCACGCCAATCGCGGACTAGCTCAAAGCGTCTCTTGTGATCTTCTGAGAAGACAGCGGACCGCTTCATATCTTTGTCTGGGCACTGCAGTTCGATATTCATGAATACACCAGCGTGCGCCAAATATCCTCTACGGCAGCCGCTGCACTACCGCCCGGAGCAGAGCTGTCAGCGTTCCCTTTACCTTATCCCCGGCTTCCAACACTTCCTGATGCGTCAGCTTGTGCCGTGACACTCCGGCTGCCATGTTGGTGACGCACGAAATCCCGAGCACCTTCATGCCTGCCTCATTTGCCGCGATGTTTTCCATTACAGTCGACATCCCGACCAGGTCCGCGCCGATGGTGCGCATGTAGCGAATCTCGGCCGGCGTCTCGAAACTCGGGCCGGGGACGCCGGCATAGACGCCGTCCTTGAGTGCGAGGCCAAGGCCGACACCCGCAGAGCGCGCGATGACTCGGTACTCGTGCGAATAGGCGTCGCTCATGTCGGGAAAACGCGGACCGAGAGGTGCTTCGTCGTCATCAGAGGGTCGGGGCGCAATTAGAGGATTCGCGCCTTGCAGGTTGATGTGATCTGAAATCAGCACCAGCTCGCCCGCTTGGTAGCTTAGGTTAATGCCACCGGCCGCATTGGTCAGGATCAGGCTACGAACTCCACGTTGGGCCAGAGCGCGAATGCCGAACGTCACTTGCTGGGGAGTGAAGCCTTCGTACAGATGTACTCGTCCGGCCAGCACGATCACTTCGCGATTGCCCACCATACCGGAAATCAGTTTGCCCGCGTGACCCGGGACTGTCGAAACCGGCCAACCCGGGATCTCCGAGTAGCGAGTTTCCGTCTTCTGCTCCAGCGAGTGCGCGAAGCCGCCCAATCCGCTACCCAGTACAATTCCAACTGCGCTCATATCCACCTCATCAAGAACAATCTGCGATTCCCGCGGTCGCATTACAACAACATGCCGGCGATGGCCGCCGTCATGAAATTCGCCATAGTTCCCGCCATCACGGCTTTCATCCCCATGCGCGCGATGTCCGACTTTCGCGACGGAGCCAACGCACCCAAGCCACCCACTTGAATCGCCACCGATGCGAGATTCGCGAAGCCACACAACGCGTAAGTTGAAATCACTATCGAGCGTGGGTCTAGCGTCGCGCCTACTTTGCCCAAATCCGAATACGCCACGAATTCGTTCAGGATCAAGCGCGTGCCCAGGAGATTGCCGACGGTCGCACAATCATTCCAGGTCACCCCGAGCAGCCACGCGACCGGCGCGAACACGTGACCGAGCACGGTCTGCATCGATAATCCCGTATGAATGCCGCCGAGGATTCCGTTCACCAATGCGATCAAACCGACAAACGCGATCAGCATCGCGCCGATATTCAGCGCAAGTTGCAGTCCGTCGCCAGCGCCTCGCGCCGCCGCGTCTATTATATTGACGCCGGGCCTCTCCACTTCGATCTTGACGCTACCACCCGTGATCGGCGTACCGGTTTCCGGCACCATGATCTTCGCCAGCATTAACGTTGCAGGCGACGTCAGAATCACGGCGGTCAACAGATGCCGGATCTCCACATGGGCGATCAAAACATACGCGGCCATGACCGCGCCGGAGATATGCGCCATGCCGCTGGTCATCACCGTGAAGAGTTCGCTCTCTGTCAGGTTAGGTAAGAACGGCTTGATCGTCAAAGGAGCTTCGGTTTGCCCCATGAAGATGCTGGCCGCGACGCTGGTCGATTCCGCGCCGCTGGTGCCCATCGCCTTCTGCATGATAATGGCCGCCAGCCGCACGAACCGCTGCATAATGCCGAGGTAATACAGCACGGAAAACAGGGAAGCGATGAAGATGACAATCGGCAGAACCTGAAACGCGAGGACGACGCCGAATTCAGTGCTCTGTGCGCCCAGCTTTTCGCCGAAGACAAATTTGCTGCCCTCTGCCGAATAGTTGAGCAGATGATTGACGCCATTGCTCAATAACTGGAACCAGATTGCGGCTGGTGTTTTCAGCACCAGGACGGCGAAGGCGAATTGCAGACCCAAGCCCCAAAAAATAACGCGGCGCTGGATGGCGCCGCGATTGGTAGAAAAAATGTATGCCGTTGCGAGGATCGCGATCAGCCCCAGCAGTCCGGTGAACCGCTCTATGCCGATGGGTCCAGGCTGCGGCATGGAGTTAGGCTCGCCCGAATTCCGATCAAGTTAGCCGACGACTTCCAGAATCAGCGCCCGAGCTTCCGGAGCCGTTGAGGAAATACGGAATGCGCCTTCCACCAACTCCGCAGCTTCTTCCACACGTTCGTCGCTGGTGTAATAGAGGCGGCACAGGACGCCGCCGGCATCGATCTTCTGGCCGACCTTCACCTCCAGGATCACGCCAACAGCCGGGTCGATCACGAGGTTGCCGTCCATGCGACCTCCGCCGATCATGGCTGCTGCTCGACCAATGCCTTCCGCATCGATAGCGGAAACATAACCACCACGCGGGGAGGATATTTCGCGCGCCCCGGTAGCATTCGGCAATAGTTCAAAGCGATCCAGAACCTTGGGGTCGCCGCCCTGTGCCTGAATCACATCCTTCAGCTTCCGATAGCCGGAGCCGTCCAGTAACTTGTTTTGCGCCAATTCGCGAGCTTCTTCCAGCGTCGCGGTCAGCTTTGCGACAAAGATCATGCGCGCGGCCAATTCCAAGGACAAGCGAGTCAGATCCGCGGGACCGACGTTCTGCAGCGTCTGCGAGACTTCCATGATCTCCAGAGCGTTGCCAATCGCGAAACCCAGCGGTTGGTTCATATCCGTGATCAATGCCTGCACGCGCTTACTTCGATGACGGCCCAAGGTCGCCATCATCTGCGCCATACGCCTAGCATGGATCTGCTTCTTGATATGCGCGCCGAATCCAACCTTGATATCCAGCACCACGCCATCAGCGCCCTCTGCGATCTTGCGCGCCATGATCGATGCAGCCATCAGCGGAGCCGCTTCCACACTGCCTGATGCGACTCTAAGCGCGTACAAACGAGCCTCAGTCGGCGCGATCTGCTCCGGCTGCGCCATGATTGCCAAGCCATGCGTTGCCAGCTGAGCTTTGAATTCGTCGACCGTCAGATTCGTCCGGAAACCCGGGATCGATTCCACCTTATCCAACGTTCCGCCGAATTGTTCCCGTGCCCGGCCCGGTACCATGGGCACAATCACGCCAGCTGCTGCGGCTAACGGTGCGGCGATCAACGTCGCCTTGTCGCCTACGCCACCTGTCGAATGCTGATCGATTTTGACTCCCGGAATCCCGGAAAGATCAATCGTTTCACCCGACTCAATCAGCCGATTGGTGAGCGCGTCCAGCTCACTATCGTCCAGGCCAGAATAGAAGATCGCCATCAACAGGGCGGCCATCTGATAATTGGGGAGTTCTCCGCTCGTGTATGCATCGATGAGCGAATGAATTTCCTCTGGGGACAGTTCTTCACCGTCCCTCTTCCGTAGGATGAGGTCAACTGTAGACATTAAGAATAGAGCGTAGCACCATCGACAATCGAAAGTAAAGGCAATGTTTAGTCTTACTTAGCCCGACTCGCGTTTGCCTGGGGCTCCCTATTGAGCCTGCCTATGACGCTGCCTGTGGGATTACTCTATGAAATATCGTATTCATTGTGGGGGCCGAAGCGCACGCCAAGCGTACTCAACGGAACTCACTAGTAGTAAGCCCAGGGTGGCGAACACCAGCATATTGGCTACCCAAAAGGGTAGCCGCCCAGCTTCCACTGCCACTATCGAGAGAACATAACAGACCTGGACAACGGTGCTCAGCTTGCCCCACACCGATGGTGGGAAGTCCCGCCGAGTGGTCGTGAACTGCAGTGCTCCAGCGGCAAACAAAAGAATCAGTACGTCCCGGCCAAGCACCAGTACTGCGAGCCAGGTCGGGATCAGACCCGCCATCGCCAACGTGAGGAACGAGCCGCTCAGTAGGATCTTGTCTGCAATCGGATCGAGGTAAGCACCTATTCGTGAAGAGACGTTCAGCAACCGTGCTGAGTATCCGTCCAGCGCATCTGTCGCTGCAGCCAGCGCGAACCAGATCAGAGTCGCGTCGAACTGCTTGGTCCACAGCAAGTAAAAGATATACGGCGCTGCGACCACCCGAGCCAGACTCAGCGCATTAGGGATGTGCTTCAAGCTAGTGATTATCTCGCATCGGGCGAATACCCCGTGTTGCGGATTCTAACCGCCCCTGGTCGCGCCTCAGTAACGGGCGGTAGACGGGAAACGTGCCTACTGAGCCGCGACCGTAGGGAGCGGTCTTCGGTCTACTGAATAACCTTCAGCAGCCGAGCCTGATCCTGCGGTGATATCCCTGTATGGTCCGCGATATCCTTACGGGACTTCAACTGCCGCCGATAGCGATTGAAATATTCCGGAATATCGCCGCCGAACTGAAAACTGTACATGATGTCGGGGAAATCGGCCGTATGCTGGAGCCCTAGCGCGTGACCGGTTTCATGTAGACATGTTAGATAGACGATAGCGTCGCGCAATAGTTCATCTTTGCGAGCCACGTCCGCAATCTCAGGACCCATGGCGGATAGATCGGGACGCACATACACCTCCGCTCCCTTAATACTGCCGTCATAAAACGGACGCGTCTCACCATACTGCCCGTCTTCCGCCGTCGCCCAGTGAATTCGGATGTTCGCGCGAGCCGAAGTTGCGGATTTCTCCAAGTGCAGCTTCCCCCCGGCTGCTTTCTGCCAGGCTTGCACAGCCCATTCCGCCAACTGAGGATCGTCGGCTTTACAACCTGAGCTAGGTCGCTTTGCAACCAGTGACGCTTGCACACACGGCTCAATCCAGTACTTCAAATCGGCGGCAAGCGCAGTACTTGTAAACGTGGCCAATAGGAATCCGAGCAAGAGGGAGAACCGCATATTCGACTATTGTCGTTGAACTGAAAATCGATTGCTGTAGCTATTGTTTCGCCTGCGGCGCAGGCAGCAATTGCAGGAGTTGCTCCACAATTGGTTCCGGCTGATCCATGTACAAGTTCACCCGAGACGCCTCCTGCGTGATCCGCAAACTGTCTAGCATCTTCTGCAACTGGGGTTGACCGCCTTTTAGCGCCGATCCACCTTTTGACGTCGATCCGCCCTTGCCACTCACCGCTCCCCCGGTGGGATCGATGCCCCCCGCCATCATGTTAGCCAGACCCATCATGCCCCGCAGCGCATCGCCAAGCTGTTTTGCGTCTGGGTCATTCGCCGAGAGCAAGGCAAGCTTTCCGCTACCGTTGGGCTGCAGGTCCAGGTAGAACGAGCCCGACTGAATGAAGCTGACCACCTTGCCAATATCGATTGTGGTGTTGCCCTTTTGTCCAAACGTCTGTTTCGGGGAAGCGATCGGAGAGCCAATGAATGCAGCCCAGATGGCTGCTTGCGGCGGCACTTCCTTCATCCGCTCCACCAATGTGGCAGACGGACCATTCGTCACATCTCGAGCATCCACGATCCGCTTCAGTAGCGGC
>JBDTUY010000116.1:0-10879 GCA_040007495.1 Acidobacteriota bacterium
CGTCGTCAACCGCCGTCGCGAGTGTTAACTGCTGGGCAGGGGCTACAGTGGGGGCGGCGCGGCCGGGTGCTTTAACCAGCGCCGCACTCCGAGGACCCCAAGCACTCCGGAGGCAACTCCGCACCCGTTCCAGCAAATATCGCTGAACTCAAAGTCCCGCCCGGTGGCTCCCTGTAATATCTCAATCAGCACACCCATCAGAAAAGCTCCAACGGCTATTCTTACCCGGAACTTCCCGTTTTCGTAGAACAGGGGCAACCCCGTGACTACGGCGTACCCCGTCCAATGACGGATGCTATCGCTCAAAACAAGGCGATCGGCGAGCTTCATCAACCAGGAACTGCCGGGGAGAAACGATCCTAACATTACCATCACGATCGCACCCGCCCACAAGAGGCGGAATGCAAGTTTTGCACGCAACCTGGCTGATCGGGGCAGGCTGGGGCGTTGCGACAGAGGTTCGATTTGGCTTCCGTTCATGTTGGAAAGAGGCGCTTGAAGATTCGCTTTACGAATCAGAATGAGCCATGCTAGCGTCGGGCCTCCGGAATGGAGTGCCTAAAGTAGCGGGCGCACTTAGCGCGGAATTTCTTCTCCTTGAGGGTATCCCACATTCTCGAACTGCCCGAGCTGAAAAAGGTCGCTCATGACCCCGAGAATCTCCGCCCGGCGAGCCTCGTCGGTATTTCCCGCCCGCAGCACTTGATCGAGACTGGTTCCTAATTGCCGGATCGATTGAGTCGTGCGGCGCAGCCAGTGCGCTAGTATCCGCATCTCCAGATCCTCGGTATTTTCGGCCAGACGGCAAACAGAATCGAGCATCTCCTCCAGACACACTTCCTTGGCAACAGGAACATGAGTCAGAACGCCAGCAGTGATTGGTTTCTCCAGCATTTGAACGCGCATGACGGGTCTCCTTTGAACATCAGCCTTACGCTAGTGTGGTTTCAGCCCTGGTAAGGGACAAGACCCAATACGTCCAGTACGTCAGTACGGCCCCTTCGCTCCCCACCAGCTTCACTACGGATTCCACCCTGCATTTTCGGCACCGAAACCCTTCTCAATCAACGACATAGCACCTAGACCCGAGAGCGCCCTACCGGGACTCAGGTACTTCGGGCGCGCGGAAACATCTAGGTACAAATTCTTTCTCGTCAAATATTAATTCGCATTGAGAAATTCGTGTCCAAAGAGTGCTTTATCTTTGCTTGCGAATTGTTTCCCTGAGATAATGAGTGTCGCTGCTTTACCCGACGGAGGCTGGTGATCGGTTTGCCCGCCCCGCCGCGAAGTCCTCCTTGTTCGACCGTATGAAACTGCTTGAAGCGTTAAAAATAAAAGACGCCCCCGGCGGCGGCGAACCGTTTTCAGCGTTCCTGGCGTGCGGGTTCACTCCCCTTCATCTGCAGGTTTTCTTCACGGCTTACCTTCGCCAGAGGCTGCCCGATCGTCTGGTGGACGTCAGCACCGGTCTATACGACGATCTGGCCGGGAGCCTAGCCCTGACCCGGACTCTGAACTTGGATGGTCTGTTTGTCGCTCTGGAATGGCCGGACCTGGATCCCCGACTGGGTTTGAGGCAACTAGGTGGCTGGTCCCCGGCGAAGCTTCCGGAGATTGCCGAATCGGCTGTTAGCAAGTTAAAAATCCTGGAAGCGGCCTTGTACGCAGTCGCCGAAAGGACCCCCATAGTGCTTTCTCCTCCGCTGTGGGAGATGCCGCCCCTGTTCTACACGACACAACAACAACTGCATCCGGAAGCAGCCGAGATCGAAGCCCAAGTGGCAGCCTTCTTAGCGCGCGCCACGCGGCGTGGCGTCAGGGTACTGCGGCCCACGCGGATTGCAGGCGTACCGTCGTTTGACATACGATCCTACCTTAAGTCTGGCATCCCCTATCCGCCGCAATTCTCGAGCGGTCTGGCGCAACAGGCCGTAAATCTTCTTCTACCCCCTTCGCCCAAGAAGGGCTTAATCACGGATCTCGACAACACTTTGTGGAAAGGTATCGTTGGGGAGGTGGGGGCTGCCGAAGTCAGCTGGGATCTTGCAGGTAAGGCGCAAATTCATGGGATCTACCAGGCAATGTTACAGTCCATGGCGGACGCGGGCGTCCTGATCGGGGTGGCCAGCAAGAATGATCCTGTCCCCGTGCAGGAAGCCATGCAACGCGAGGATTTTCTGCTTTCTCCCGCAAGCGTGTTTCCTGTCGAAGCCAATTGGGCGCCGAAATCCGAATCCATCGCACGGATTTTGAAGGCCTGGAACATTGGCGAGGATGCCGTGGTGTTTGTGGACGACAGTCCCATGGAGGTCGCGCAGGTCGCCTCCGCGTTCCCCTCCATCACCTCGCTATGTTTCCCGTCCGACGATGCGGAGGCTGCTTGGCAACTGCTCTATCAGTTGCGAAATCTTTTTGGCAAGAGCGCCCTTACGGGCGAGGATAGCCTTCGGGTGGACAGCCTCCGCAATTCGGCCGAACGCGATCAGGCTCTGGAGAGCAGTGGGCTCGGGATTGAAGAATTCCTGGAGCATTCGCAAGCCGTGGTTCGCATCGAGCCCGTCCGGGTCGACGACGCACGGGCCTTGGATCTTATCAATAAAACCAATCAATTCAATTTAAACGGCCGGCGATGGACAGAGGCGGAGTGGAGAAAGCTTTTGGAGATGCCCTCCACCCTGGCGGTGGCCGTCACATACGAAGACAAATATGGCCGTTTGGGCAAGATTGCGGTACTCGCGGGAACCCGCCAGGGAAGCCTGTTGCGCGTGCACTGCTGGGTTATGAGCTGCCGGGCGTTCTCCCGCCGGATCGAATACCAATGTCTTCAAACGCTGTTCAATCGCTGCGAATTAGATCGAATTCAGTTTGACTTTTTCCAAACTTCCAAGAATGGACCTTTGCGGGACTTCCTTCTCCCCTTGACATCCAACGCCACCGGCCCCTCGGCCGCGATGCAAGGGGACTTGGTACTTGCTCGAAATGACTTCGACGCTCGCTGCCCCGCCCTCTTCCACGCGGTGCGCGCGGACGAGCTTTTACTTCCTGTAGCTTCCAGCCCCCAAAACCCATGAGTGAACTTGAGACCAAACTTCAGAGCTGCTTTGCGGGCGTATTTCCCGCCTTGCCTCCCAACAAGATTACCGAGGCGTCGACGCTAACCGTAGAGGATTGGGACTCGATCGCGCACGAGATGCTGATCACGACCATTCAAGAGGAATTCCAAGTCCAGTTGCGAGATGACGAGGTGGAGCATCTTACCTCCTACAAGGCGTGGCTTGAACGCCTGAAATAAGGCTCGGCTACAATCCCGCGAACCAGTCGTATCCTTGGTTCGCCCAATAGTCTTCAGGACGTTCGTCCGTATACGTGATCGTTCCGATGCGCTTGATATTCTTCACGCCGTACTTCACCGGAATTACCAGCCGTAGAGGAGCTCCGTGGGCGCTGGTCAGCGGTGCGCCGTCCATCTCGTAGCACAGCAATGTTTGGGGGTGGAAAGCGCTCGCGCTGTCGAGACCGACATAGTATTCCTCGTCCGGCGTCTGCATACGGACGTACTTGGCGGATCTGGATTCCGGTGCAAACTGCGCGGTAAAGTCAGCGAACCGGACTCCGGCCCAGTGCACCATCACGGTCCAGCCTTCAATGCAGTTCAGTTGGGTTGTCTGCTCCACGCGAGGCAGCGATCGGATTTGCTGCATGGTCACTTCGATAGGCGAGGAGGCGTTCAGGCGCTCGACCGAGAGATTCCATGTATCCGCCTCAAAATCGTTGCCCAAACCAATATCGCCGTTGAGCCGCGTATCTGTCCCAGCCACGGAGCTAGCGAATTCCGGCGACCGATGGCCATCGGAGAAGTACGCCTCAGCGAGCTTTTCATTGCCGCTCAGCACGCGCCGGATCGGCCATTCGACGCCGCCCTCTTGCGGACGCGACCGCAGCCACCACCAGCCTCCGTAGGCCGCGGCGGCTCCGGCACCCAATGTGAGAAAGGCCCGCCGGCTGCGGACCGATGCCTGTTTCAGCACCGCATCCGCAGCGGCAGGATTCGGAGGGTTATTTTGTTTGTCCACTTAGCGTCTCTCCCGATTGCGCTTTACCCTGCTCCGAAACCAGCGAAAACCCTGCCACCATTGACCGGAAGTTGTCCCATCCCGCGCGAATCACCTGTCCGATATGCACCGCGAAGAAGCCTAGGAATCCGATCATCAGCCAAAAATGTTCCAAGCGAGCCGTCGCGTAGCCCCCCAGCAATTGCGCGAGCCACGATAACTGAGCCGGTTTATAGATCGCCAGCCCCGTAATCACGCTGCCTATCGCCATTACGATCACGCCGGTATACGCGAGCCTTTGCGCGCCGTTGTATAGCCCCTGCGGAGGTGCCTCCGCCCGCAGATGCAAATCGTGCGCCATCACCAGCAGCGCATCCCGGAACGATTTGCGGTCCGGCAGAATATTGCGCCACTCGCCGGAAATCGCCAGAAACAGAGAATACAGAACTCCGTTCACGACGAAGAGCCACATAAAGAAAAAGTGCAGCGACATGCCCTCAGCCAACCGCTGCGGGATGTTCAGCGCCTTGTAGAACCAATCCGGGAAGAGGTTCAACAGGGTGGTTTGCCCCCATCCCACCCTGTAAATGTCGTTCGCCCAGTAGATCAGCAGCCCGCTCCAGATCATCAGGAAGAGCGAGGGGAAATTGATCCAGTGGAACCACCGGATCGCCAGCGGATGTTTTTCTTCCAGATGTGTCATGGCAGGTTGCGTCTCAAGCTTTCTTTACTTGCTCATCTTACCGGTTGCGGCTTTGTCCATCGCAGACTTGTTCATAGCGCCTTTGTCCATTTTGGACATCATCGTTTTGTCGTACATCATCGCCTTGTCGTCCACCGACATCTTGTTGGTCATCTTCATGCGGTCGGCAGCGGGCATCGCAGTCATGTCGTGACCAGCCATCTTGGTTGCCATCATCTTATCTTCATCCGACATTTTGTCGAACATGGCGGCCTTCTGCTTGTTGGACATCTTAGTCATCTTGTCTTTCGACATCTTGTCCGGCGTCGCCATTTTATCCTTCGCCGCCATCTTAGAGGCACTGTCGGATTGGGCGGTTGCCGGGACTACCGCCAGACAGGCTGCCGTTACGGCCAGGGCGAACATAGCTTGCATTCTCTTGCGCATTGTAATTTCTCCTTGAGGTTTTGTGAAGAGCGGCGATCTTGTTTTGCGCCGTCGTAGATTGGTTTCGCAACCGGCTCACCGAAAGTTACGGCTTCTTTCAAAAATGATTCGGGCGTGTGCCAAAATAGGGCCAAAGCGGACGCTACGCCAGTCCCAGCCCTTTTTTATCCAATCCTTATTCATGACCGTAACTTTTCCATGCCTGGACACGAATCCTTCAACAAGGAGCCCAGTAAATCCGCCGAGGACCTGTGCCTGAGTTTGTTTCTGAACTGGATGCGCTCATGCTTCGCTACCAACAGGCCGACCCGGCAGCTACCACCGAGTTGATCCGACAGGTGAGTCCCTTGTTATTCAGATTCCTGCTAAATCAGTCCCGAGACCGGCCCGAAGCCGAGGACCTGCTACAAGACACATGGCTGCGTATTCATAAGTCGCGGCACACTCACCGGCCCGGGGAACCGGTCTTGCCCTGGATGTTCGCAATTGCTCGGCATGTGAAGGTGGACGGATTCCGGCGCTCCTATCGCATCCGCTCAAAAGAACTAACCATGTCGGAGCTTCCAGAGATCGCGCAGCCGACAACCTCACGAGCCTCCACCCCGGATTTCGACAGCCTGATCGCCGCATTGCCAGCCAGTCAACGCGAAGTGGTCTGTATGTTGAAGGTAAGTGGCATGAGCCTGGAAGAGGTCGCCCGAGCCACATCGTCCACCGTTGGCTCCGTGAAGCTGAAGGCTCATCGCGCCTACGAGAAATTGCGTTCCATATTGAGGAGCAGCGACGATGTCGTGTGAAGATCTCGACCGGTTACGATCATCCTCCAGCGACCATTCATCCACGTGGTCGGCGGAGGCGAAGGCGCATCTGTCGACCTGCCCTCGCTGCGCGCAGCTACAAGAGTCGCTCGACAGCGCACCCGACGATTTGCTCCCAGACGCGCTGCAGCGCAGCATCGAAGCTCAAATTCTTCCTGGGTTAACCGCAGTCACGCCGTTGCCCGGTGTCGCCTGGATCGCGACCAACCTGATCCTGTCCAGTATCTTTATCGCGACGCTTGCGAATTGGCACCTGGGGGTGGCCGGTTGGCGTGCGCGCAGCGACCTTCAACTTTTTGTGGATCTCGCGTTGCTCGCAGTCGCGATTGGGACGCTTGCGAAGACTCTGGCGGTTCGAATGATGCCGGGGTCCTCCGACACCAAACCGCTTGCAGGCTATGTCGCCGCACCGCTGATCGCTTTGGCCGTAGCCGACCTGCTGTTATTCGGCTATCGCTGGAACCCCAACTTTTTTCCCATCGCTCTATGGTGTTGGGAGATTGGAATCACCTGTGCAGCCATCTCCGCTCCCCTCTTCTGGATGATTCTGCGGCGAGGCCTATGGCTTAATCGCGTGGCGCAGTGCGCGGCAACGGGGTTGCTGGCGGGTCTGGTCGGCGTCGCCGTCCTGGAAATTTATTGCCCGTACTTGGATCGCTTGCACATTGGGGCGGGACACATCGGAGCCGCACTCACCGCGAGTCTTGTGGGAGCCGCCGTGGGCGCAGTGCTGGACCGGATCGAACGGCGCTAGCCGCGCGGTGCCGTGCACAAGGCCCTGGCCGACGACTAGACCCATTTCGCGCGCAGCCGGGAACTACTTATCAGCTTGCTTATCTGCCGCTTCCGTAGCTAAGGGTGTCGGCTGCTGAATCGCTACCGCCCGAACCGGAGCCGGAATAATAATCCGATCCTGCCGGAAACGCAGCAGGATTCGCTTGCGCAACTCGTCCTGGATGTCGAACTGCATCTCGTAGGACTCGATCTGCACCGCCAGCGTAAACTGCAGCGAATCTCCGAACCCCAGCAAACGAGCCCTCGGCGGCGGCGTAAGCAGTATCCCGGGAACCTCCGCTGCGGCCTTCTTTACTATGTCCACCAGCGTATTCTCAACCTGAGCCGCATCGTTCTCATTCGCGGCCGAAACCGGTATCGACAGCACCGTGCGCGAATCAGGAAAATGATAGTTCGTGATGATCGACTGCGACAGCTTGTTGTTGGGGATGATCACCAGGTTATTCGTCAACTCGCGCAACGTCGTGGTACGCCAGCCAATGTCATACACATAACCTTTGGGACCGCCCTCCAGTTGCACGAAATCCCCCACACGAATCTGCCCCGCGACGCTTACATAGAAACCCGCGAAGAAATTCGACAGCGTGTCCTGCAAGGCCAGTGCGACGGCCAAGCCTCCGACACCCAACGCGGCGAGCCAGGGTCGAACATCGATGCCGAACATATTCAGCAGCGTCAACGCTCCCAACATGCCGACCACAACGCTGGTTAACACCTGCGGCAGGGTACCGGAGCCAGCGGTGCCGTCCGCTCGCGCTCCGTGGATTCGGACCAGCCCTCCGCTCAGCCTCGCGAGAACCCAGGTGAGAGAAATGATCCATAGTGCCAATAGCAGCCGGTCTGTAACATGAGTGAACCTGACCGGTAGGTCGGACACTTCCGTGGCGGCGTACAAGCCAAGAATGGCGGTCCATAGAGTCCACGGACCGCGCAGCGCATCGCCGAAGATCCCATCCAAACGCGCGCTGCTCCCCCGGCCCCACGCCAGCATGCGCGACAAGAAAATTCGCCGCAGAGTCAATCCCGCAAGCACAACCGCCGCGAAGGCGAATCCCGAAAGCAGCCAGCTCATCGGGTTGATGCTTGCCAGGTCCGACAGCAATTGGCTTAGTTGTTTGAGGGATTGGGGCATGGAGTGCGCGCGGGCGACTGTCTAAGGTTCATTATCCCAAACCCATCACTCCCCCCGAAGTAACGTAAGCTCGGGAATGAGGACACATGAAGCTGGCTTCCATTCAACTCACACCGATCGGCACCGTCCACAGCACCATACAAGATCCGATCGACGACGTCTGGGGCGGCGTCCAGACCCGAATTGAATTGGACCCGACGCGATTCGCCCCCGACTGCCTCGACGGATTGGACCAG
The DNA here is from genome assembly GCA_040007495.1 of Acidobacteriota bacterium. Classification (GTDB taxonomy): domain Bacteria; phylum Acidobacteriota; class Terriglobia; order Bryobacterales; family Bryobacteraceae; genus Palsa-187. The sequence goes on from JBDTUY010000116.1 coordinate 8,166, forward strand.
TTCTCGCACCTCGAAATCGTCTTCCTCTTCGATCAGGTCACCGAGGACCAAATTCATTACGGAGCCCGTCATCCGCGTGGAAGGATGGACTGGCCGAAGGTCGGAATCTTCGCGCAAAGGGCCAAGAATCGGCCTAACCGGCTGGGAGTTACCGCGTGTAAGTTGATTGCCATCGAAGGCTTGTCGATCAAGATCGAGGGACTGGATGCTATCGACGGAACTCCCGTGCTCGATATCAAACCCTATATGGAGGAGTTCCGCGTGAATGATCCCATCCGTCAACCCGCCTGGTCTCACGAACTAATGGCTGGGTATTGGCTACCTCCACGCTAGCGAAGCGGTTGGAGCACGCTAGATTTATCTGGCCAGCGAATCGCCCACAGAAGTCGTTGGGATCAACCGATGATAATAGAGATAGGGAACCCCTTCCGGAAATAGCTTTTCCTCCTTCCGGCCTAAGCGCTCCGGGTTCGTTCCCATCTGCTGTGAAATGAAATTCGATATCAATATCGATCTGGTGGTGTTTGGCATCGTAATTCTGGCGCATATCGCCGGTTTCTGGATGCTAAGGCAACGTGGCCATACGGGCGACCGTTTTCACTATGTCGTGGTTGCCGCTTTCTCGATTCTGGCGTTTGGAGGTCTGCTGCTAAATCGAACCTTCGCCGGGCTGTTTCCCACCTGGGTCGCGGGTTGGGTCAAAGGCCTGGTCATGCTGTGGGGTTTTGTCAGCGTCGTACTGGTGGCAGTCTTGTTCGCGTGGCAGCGCTGGCTGGAACCTGGCACTTCACACAACCCCAATCGTCGGCGGCTCCTGAAAACGGCAGCCAGTGCGATTGCGATTGCCCCCGTAGCGGCGGCGGGGTACGGAGTCTTTGTCGAAAGATTCGCCTTCCGCATCCGCGAGATGGATATCCATCTTCCCCAGCTACCGGACGACCTCAACGGACTCAGCCTGGTTCAACTAACCGACATTCACCTGAGCCCATTTCTCAGCGTGAAGCAATTGGCACGCGTCATCGACATGGCCAATGAAACGAAGGCTCGTTTGGCATTGGTCACTGGCGATCTGATCACCCAGTCGGGCGATCCTTTGGATGCGTGTCTCGATCAATTGGCGCGGCTCCGCTCAGAGGCAGGCACATTCGGCTGCATGGGAAATCATGAGCGCTACGTCAGAGGTGAAAAATACGTCGCCCAACGCGGTGCCGACCTGGGGATGCAGTTCCTTCGCAGTCAAAAGCAAGTTTTACGATTTGGGAGTGCAACTCTCAATCTTGCGGGTGTAGACTATCAACCGATGCATCGTGCCTATTTGAAAGACGCTGAAGCTCTGGTGGACCCGACCGCATTCAACTTGCTGCTATCCCACAATCCCGACGTTTTTCCAGTTGCGGCGAAAAAAGGCTTTGATTTGACGCTTGCAGGCCACACGCACGGAGGACAGGTTCGCATCGAAATTCTGGAGCCAACGCTGAACATTGCGCGCTTCTTTACACCCTTTGTAGACGGGCTGTATCGGGACCGCAACTCAGCGATTTTCGTCTCCCGCGGCATCGGGACCATTGGCATGCCAGCCCGCCTGGGCGCACCGCCTGAGGTGGCTCTGCTACGATTGTGGAAATCGTAAATGGCATTTCTTGTTCTCAGCGACATTCATAGCAACTTAGAGGCGTTGGTCAGCGTCCTGGAAGATGCCGAAGGGGATTACGACCATATTCTCTGCTTAGGAGACTTGGTTGGCTACGGCGCGGACCCGAATCCTATCGTCGATTGGGCTCGCGGCAAAAGCACCATCGGCCTGCTCGCACAAGCGCCTATTACCGAGGTCATCCGCGGCAATCACGACCGCGCCTGTTGCGGTCTGGATGACTTGGAGAACTTCAATCCAGCGGCTCGGGCGGCGGCGATGTGGACGCGTAAGCAATTGCTGACCGTCAATCGGACCTATCTGGAAGAGTTAACGCCGGGTCCTCTCAGCATCCGGTATGAGGGCGATGCAGCCGATCCAGACTCAGATCCAGAGGATCGGGTGTTTGATCTGGTTCACGGGTCCCCGGTCGACGAGGATCAGTACGTTTCCCGTTTGGTGGATGCAGTCACCCTCTTAGACGAATTAGACCGTCAACTTACATTTTTCGGCCACACCCATCTGCAAGGCGGCTTCCTGCTGACGCCGGACACCGCGCAGAGAATCCCGGTCGCGGCTCCAGGGCCGGAAGCAACGGGCAGGCTTGCTATCGAGATTGAGAGCGATTGTTTCTATCTAATTAACCCCGGTTCGGTGGGCCAGCCTCGCGATAAAGATCCAAGAGCAGCCTACGCCATCTATACTGCCGAAACCAAGACGGTCGAGTACCGTCGCGTGCAGTACGACATTGACAAAGCCGCGAAGAAGATCCGAGCGGCTGGTCTACCAGAGGGTCTAGCCGCACGCTTGTATCAGGGAACCTAACCCGACCCAAGTTTCTCGAAGCATTCCGTCCAGGAACCGGCAGTTCTCCTCGCAACAATCCACCAATGCGCGATGCAGATCCATTGCGTCTGAACGCCTCAAATCGAATAGTTCGCTTAGAGGCAAGCGCGTGCCGAGTCCAATGCAGCTAGAATAGGAGAAAGCATGTCATCTCAAGACGGTAGTCGGCCGTCGGCGGCACCCCGCGTTGTTGTAGCCACCACCGTCGCACTTTCCTTTATCAGCTTCTGGCGTGGAG
>JBDTUY010000117.1:0-10879 GCA_040007495.1 Acidobacteriota bacterium
GCTGATTTTGAAGGAAAATGCGGTGAAGTTGTTCGGCTTCTAAATCGAAGGGTCGGTCGTTTCCGGGCTTGCGAGTGCACGGGAGGCCGCCTGTACCCGAGTGTTGAGGCGCTTCAGTTCGGCTGCGACAGTCGAATTGGGCGCCTTTTCCAGATTACGCGACAGGCATAGGATCGCCGCGCGCGCTGCAGCGGTCAGAATCTCAAGGGCGGAGTCCACGTCTGCGGCAATCAGGCCGGAGACCTGTGGCACGACTTGCGCGCAGAGTTCAGCGCCGCGGGCCAACGCGCGAATCGCACGCAGAGGCACTTCCAACAACGCCCGAGCCGATTCGGCATCGCGCAACCGCATGTAGCGTTCTACTGCCCGTGCGTCATGGTCGGCCGTGTTGCGTAGTTCCAGGGCCAGATCCTGTGCAGGTTGCACGAAAGTGCACCCTTTTCCGGTAATCAGCAGGACCTTGATCAGGAGGCTGACGGCCATCGCTCCAGACATCGCCGCCATAGCTACACCGGCGGGAGATGGCTGCGGAGCGCTAAGAGCTTCGCAAATCTCGGACAGATCTTTTTGCACTACGCTCTTCTGGCGGGGGGAAGCATTCATGAGGCGCCTCTGCCACGACTTTACCAGGAATGACCGGCTACGCAATCGGGGCGAGAGAGTAGGCCCCGGTAAGTCTTATCGCGAAAGCTCGCCCAAGGTGGCGATGGCTTCGCGGCTGATTGCCGTGCGGGCCTCACGCAATGGCTCCAGAATCTTGCGCGCTTCGGTCGGATTGCTGGTTACCATCAGTCTGCCCAATGCCAGTGTGGCTTCTTCTTTACTGACGAACACAGTAGGGGAATCGATGACGCTGCGTAGTATTTTTTCCGCATCGGCGGACTTATTCTGACCCTCATACACCTGTGCCAGAGCCATCTTCGCCAACGACCCATATGCAGCAGGCGCCGAATCGATTACGGTTTGATATAGCTTCGCCGCATCATCCAGTTGACCTTTTCCGGCTTTCATCCCGGCCAGGAACATGTTCGCCATCGCGCCTTCCTGCGAGCTTTTGTATTGGTCCGCGACCTTGGTGTAGGCAGCCACAACCGCTGCTTCCTTCAAATCCGCCGTCGCGAAATTCATGCTTGGCGGGGTCGGCGTCGTGCCAACGGTCGCGTCTGCCACATGCATCGCGTCTGCCAGTGCGACTTCACGGGCCGTTGCCTGTCGGCTGGTGTACATCCAGTAGCCCAGTCCGACCACCAACACTGCCAGCGCAATCATTCCATATTGCGTAGCCTGTTTCTTATGATGAGCTAAGAAACTAACCGAAAGGTTCACTTCCTCGACAAATTTATCGGTCTTCAGATCTTTACGATGTTGGCTATCCATGAGTGCTATCCAGACTTGTAACTCGTTGTTTGAGAATGCGGGATTTGCAGGCCGAGTCCGCATTTTGCGGTTGAGCCGGACGGCAAACCTCCGTTTATTGTAGCAGGCGGGCCCGTCACTGCCCGGGCGTCAAGGCTGCTCCAGGAAATTCACGCTTCGCGGAGCTAGAATAGCTCCTATGACCAACCCGGCAACCGCTTCTCAGCCCGATCTGGGCTTTGTACTTCGTTCTATGAACTCCTATCAGGTGACGATGGCGCTCAAAGGGGCAATCGAACTTGATGTGTTTACCCATATCGCGGCAGGCGCGAAATCGGCGGAGGAGATCGCCAAGCGATGCCAGGCATCGGAGAAGGGAACTCGCGTGCTGTGCGATTACCTGACGATTCAAGGATTTTTGACTAAACAAGATGGTGCCTACGGACTGTCGCCGGAGAGCGCTCTGTTCTTAGATAAGGCGTCACCAGCCTATATGGGGTCGACCGCCATGTTCTTGACCCACCCCTCTCTGCTGGCGCACTACAGCGATGTTGCGGCAATCGTCCGCAAGGGAGGAGCGCTCAGCGCAGCCACGCTCGCCCCCGATGCCGAGGTGTGGGTGGAGTTCGCGCGCTCCATGGCGCCGATGATGTCGATGCCCGCACAGATGATCGCCCCGCAGGTAACCACGCCTGGTCAACCCGTTAAAGTTCTGGATATCGCAGCAGGTCATGGAGTGTACGGGATTTTTGTTGCGAAGCATAATCCAGCGGCGCAGGTCGTCGGACAGGATTGGGACAACGTGCTGGAAGTCGCGCGCGAAAATGCGCAGAAGATGGGTGTGGCGGACCGGTATTCAACCATAGCAGGCAGCGCGTTCGACGTGGATCTTGGGACGGGCTACGACGTGGTGCTGGTGCCGAACTTCCTGCATCATTTCGATGTTCCCACCAACGTCAAGCTGTTGAAAAAGATTCGCGCCGCGATGAAACCGAGTGGAATGGTAGCGACCGTGGAATTCGTGCCAAACGAGGATCGTGTGACTCCGCCGCTCGCCGCCGCCTTCGCGATGCAGATGCTTGGCGGAACTGAAGCAGGCGACGCGTACACGTTCGCTGAACTGGACAAGATGTTCCGCGACGCTGGTTTCGGCGCGAGCGAGATTCGCAGCCTGACTCCGGCCCCTTCTTCGTTGATATTGACCAAATACTAAAGCTCCGGGCGTGAGCGGGGGCGACCCTTTTTATCCCTCATGCGCTTGCGCTGGAATCGCGACAAGTGCCACGATTAAACTGCATGAAATCCACGCCCATGGCATCCCGGAAGACCCTCGCGGATACTTCCGGGGGCCGATGAACGTGCGTCCGCCCGTTAACCGGGACCCCATTCAGACGGGATCGCATGCCGCCGACCTTACGAAGCTGGCGGCCCTATTTCTTGCCCTCTACGTCTGTGGCATCTATTACCTGTCTTTGTACCCATTCGATTTCGTCAAGCATTCGGGAACTCCTCCGTTTTGGTGGATACAGATCGAAGGTCGCCGAATGGTGTTCGATTTTCTGGTTAATATCCTCTTCTACGTCCCGCTGGGTGCATCCGCGCTGGTCGCCCTGGGCGGCAGGTGGAAAGCTTTCCCCGCGTCTGTGTTTATCGGTGCCGTTGTCTCGGCTTCCATCGAATACGCCCAGTTCTGGCTACCCAGCCGCTACAGCAATCTGGACGATTTGGCTGCGAACGCGTTAGGTACGTGCGCCGGAGCGTTCCTGGTCGCTCTCTTGTTTCGATCCAAGCTTGGCACCCGGCTGCGCGCGACCGTTGACACGAAACACTGGCGGCTCGCGCCGGTTCCGGGATTGTTCCTCTTTCTATGGGTTCTGTGGAAAGCGTTTCCTCTCTTTCCGAACTTCAATCTTCCAAGACTCCTGCATGTCTTCAGCGATCCTTTGGCGAATTGGAATTGGTTGACGTTTACGGATGCCTGCTTTGGCTTCGCGATTCTCGCCCTGCTGTTTGGGCCGGCGCGATGGCTGGCGTTTGCGTATGCGCTCCTACCCGCGCAAGTCTTCCTGCTGGATCATCAGTTTTCTCTAGCGGCGATCCTTGGGGCAACGCTGGGCTGTGGAGTCGGATATTTTCTAAGGTACAGTGCGGTCGGTCGCGGATTGGCCGTAGGTGGATTGGTCTGGCTGGTGGTGGAGGAACTTCAACCATTCCGGTTCATGGACCACCGGACAATGATTCAATGGAGGCCCTTCGCAACTCTTTTGGAAAGGAACGCGACGGGTACATACGCCACTGTATTCGGAAAGCTATTTATGTACACCGCCGTGGTCTGGATGCTGCGAAGACGAGTACCGCCGACCCACGGCAACCCGAAGCGAGGCCAACGCCTCGGTTGGACGATCTCCATAGGCTGCCCGATGCTGGTGCTCGCTCTCTGCGAATGGTCACAGCAATGGATCGAGGGCCGAGTGCCGGAGACAACGGACCTTTTCTTGCTGGCGATTGGCTCGGCGATGCTGGCTGCTGCAGGGCAATTTTCGAAGCCCCAGCGGGCGCAAGCCTAGGCTTCGAGACGTATCGGCTTTGCGCGATACAATGCCCTAAGCTTCAAGGACCATGAGTATGCAACGGGAGAGAACGGCTGTGATTGTGCGTGCGGCGTATCAGTCGGATCTGCCTGCCATCGCGGCGATTCAGCAACTTACGCCGGAAGCCGCGCAATGGGAACCTGCGACGTATCTGGATACCCAATGCGGCTACGCATGCCATGTCGCTTTGGTGGAACGGCGGGTGGCTGGATTCGCCGTTACGCGCCGCAACGCACCCGACGAATGCGAACTGTTGAATGTCGCAACGGACCCTGCCATGCGGCGTCAGGGTATCGCTCGCGCGCTGCTGAAAGCTGTCTTCTCCGCCGACCTTGGACCAGGCAGCAACCAAGCCGCGAATCGCTGGTTTCTGGAGGTTCGCGAGTCGAATGTTTCGGCCCAGGCGCTTTATGAAAGCCTGGGATTTGAGCGCATCGGACGGCGGGACCGGTACTATACGAACCCCCGCGAATCGGCCATTGTCATGCTCCGCAAATCGTGATATGTTTTGGATGCATTTGGGTTCAATCGTCGGCTGGAACACGTTTCTGGAGCAGGCGTGCGTCCCCAAAACGGTAGTAGTGAGAGATGTTTCAAACGACCCATCCAGTCGCCGCGTTTTCCCGTCTGAAAGAAAGGGTCGTGTACGGCTGGACGAGGCCTTCCTGTCTGATTGAACGTAAGTAAGGGAAAGGAAGAGGTGTCAACTATGGAGCAGACAACGGAGTCAAGTAAAGAAGAATTGAAGGCGCACCTGACTGCCACTGACGGGCATTTTCGTTCGTTGGTGGAAGAACACGCGCTTTATCACGACCAGTTGGAACAGTTGGAGGCGAAATCTAAGCTGACGCTGGCCGACGAGGAAGTGGAGCATCGCCTGAAACTGCGTAAACTGCACCTGAAAGATGAGATCAATGCGATCTTATCCAAGTTTCAGGGGCAATTTGCTTAGAGGCGGACGCGTAAGTCAGTTGCGCTGAATAGCTGTAAGGGAGCCGGGCCGTCGCGTGGTCCGGCTCTCGTTTTTTTGGGCTTAGTGCAGTAGTATGGAGAACTTGAAGACCTCCAGAGTCGCGCTCGTTTCCTTCTTCTTTACTCTGCTGTTCTTTATTGAATACATCCCTCCCTTCCGGCAGGTGCACATCCCTTACGATTTAGAGGGATTCCATCATCCTCTGTTCGAGTACGTATTTCAAAGCCTGCGACACGGCCAACTCCCGCAATGGGACCCATCGATGTATGGCGGCATGAGTCCGATCGCCAACATACAGGCCGCGATCTTCTATCCACCGACATGGCTGATGTACATCGCCAGCCTCGGCAGCCAACACCTGTCGTATCAGGCCGTGCAAGATCTGCTGCTCGCGCACGTGTGGCTCGCGTTCATGTTCTGCTACCTCTGGCTGCGAGGCAGGGGGCTTATGGAATTGCCTGCCGCACTGGGTGCAATCAGCTTCGCCTACGGCGGCTACATGTGTACCCAGTTGCAGCACTTCGGCCTGGTCGCTGGTTACGCGTGGTTCCCTCTCGGACTCATGAGTATCGACCAAGCCGCGCAGCGGTATAGCTGGCGTCCTCTCTGGAAGCTAGCGCTAGCATCCGCGCTTTGCTTACTGGCCGGATATCCGCCCACCTGGTTCGTATTCATAGTCGCAGTACTAACGTACGCCTCGTTTAAAGCCCCGTGCGTGAGCGCGGAGCTCGATGCCGAAGCAGCGCAGCATCCAACGAAGTGGTGGAAACTCCCAATAGGAGCCGCGCTCGCGATCGGTGGATCACTCCTACTCGCGATGGTGCAACTTCTTCCGACCTGGGAAGCGACCCGCCTGCTCGACCCCGAGCCTAAGTATGGAGGCGGCGTCGACCTGCTCGCGTTACTCCACGAACTGCTTCTCCCCAACTTCTACGACTTCGGCATGAACGTACCGCTTGGAACCAACTTCGGACGATCCTATTTCTATCTCGGATCGGCGGGCATACTCGGGTTGTGCCTCATCCGGCGGTGGCGTCGCATCGTCCCGATCTTCTGCATGGGAGCCGTGTGCCTATTCATCGCCGCGAATCCTTTTGGATTGGTGTGGGCCGTGGTGCAACACTCGGATTTGCTATCGTCGCTCTGCCGCGATTGGTATTTTCTCGCCGGCGTGACGATCGCTCTCAGCGGATTAGCCGCACACGGGCTTGACGACTTTCTTCGCCGCGAGCCTCGCCCTTTGAACTGGATGGGCCTCGGACCGTGGCAACGGATTGCGCTGATGGTATTGGTTGGGGGCGCTTTGTACCCGAAGCCCTTTACCGTTACAGTTCACGGTTTCGTTAGAGCGAATTTCCTGTCAGGCTGGTCCTCTTCTCTCAATCTAGCCGTCGTACTCGCAGTCATGGGGCTGGCGTTGTATCTGTACCGGCACTCGCGAGTGCCCTCGGCGCACGCTCTTCTAATACTGATGCTAGCCCTCTTCGAATACAAAACTTTCGGGACCAGCAAACGCTTCGACGCCGCCCCGGGTTCAGGTCCGCATTACTCTGTGGACATTCCGAATCAACTCGGACCCGACGTGTACCGGCAACTGTTGGATCATCCCGAGGCGCGTGTGCTGCTGGACGATCCCAGCATTCTGCCCACCGCATTGCGGACTGTGGGGCTGGCATCGCCGCAGGGCTTCGATCCCTTATTGACATCGCAGTTCAGGAGGACCGTCGAATCCCTCGGCCCGTTCAAATCCGACCGGTCCTTCGATGTGGACCCGACCAACGATCGAGCTTTGCAGACGTTTGCGATCCGCTACGCCATCGCGAATAAAGCTTCCGCCCTGTCACGATCCCTTGCAGAGAACCCAAAATTCAGGGCGATTGTGCCAGCGGCTACCAGTGCGTATGAGTCTCCGAGGCTTCGAGTTTTTGAATACTTGTCTGCAACGCCGGCATTCGGTTGGGAAGGCGCGGATGCCGCCCGGAAAATCAAGCTCCTAAGTTGGAAGCCGTCGGTTCGAGAGTTTGACGTCGAATCGACTTCAGAAGGTCTGCTTACGCTGACCGAAGAGTTCTACCCCGGCTGGTCTGCTCAAATCAGCGGAGCACCTGCGGACATAGAGCGATGGAACGGAGCGTTTCAAGCCGTCCGCGTGCCTGCTGGTGCCCACACTGTGAAGTTCGAGTTTCATTCGCGTTGGCTTGGGATCGGCTCCCTCGTCAGTCTGCTCTCATTGGTCGGTTTAGTATTCTGCTGGCGAGCCGACCGGCGCATGCCCGAACGCTTGCCTTTAAGAAGCCCCTTGCGGAATGTGACACAATAACAAAAGTCCGGTTTTGCCCGGTTTTCTCGCATGACTCAAGCTCACTTTCCCGATTCCCCCGACGCCACTTCCGTGGATACCGATTTGATCCAGCACGACGCTCCTGTCGACGCATCCGCCGACATGGGTGCCGATGCGGCCATGGACGATTCTTTTGGCGACATCCTCTCGCAGTTCGAACGAGGGCATCATGCAGGCGGTGAGCGCGTTGAAGGAACCGTGGTGTCCGTCACACCCGACGGAGTCTTTGTCGACATCGGGCGCAAGAACGACGGTGTGTTGCCAGTTGACCCCGCGATTACGCTAACCCCTGGCATCAAGGTGATCGTGTCTATTCGCGGTCGCGACACCGAGGGGAACTATCAGCTTTCAACCATTAAGGTTGAGATGCCGAAGGATTGGTCGGGACTGGAAGCGGCCTTTGAAAACAAGACCGCCATCAACGGTCGGGTGACGGAAGCAGTCAAGGGTGGCCTGCGCGTCGACGTTGGAGTGCGTGCCTTTATGCCGGCGTCCCGCAGCGGCGTGCGCGAGCTTGCGGATCTGGAAAAATTGGTCGGCCAGCAGATTGAATGTCGTATCACCAAGCTGGATAAAGAACGCGAAGATGTGGTGGTAGATCGCCGCGTCATTCTGGAAGAGCTGGAAAAGCAGTCGCGTCAAGAAGCCTTCGGACGTTTGCAGGAAGGCACAGTGGTTCAGGGAACTGTGCGCTCGCTGACCGATTTCGGTGCGTTTGTCGACATCGGCGGCATCGATGGCCTGCTGCACGTGGCCGACATGAGCTACGCGCGCGGCGTGAAGCCGTCCGACGTCGTGAAGCCCGGCCAGCAGTTGGAAGTCAAGATTTTGAAGATTCAGGCCGAAAAGCGGAAAATTTCGCTCGGCTTGAAGCAGTTAGCTCCGGACCCGTGGGAAGCAGCAGCTGCCAAATATACCCAAGGCGCGCGCGTGAATGGTAAGGTCACGCGGGTTGCCGATTTCGGTGCATTCGTTCAATTGGAGCCGGGTCTGGAAGGCCTGATCCATGTATCGGAAATGTCGTGGACGCGACGTAACGTCAAGGCCTCCGATATCGTGAAGCCGGACGAAATGGTGGACGTGGTGGTGCTTGGCGTGAATCCTGCCGACAAGCGAATCGCGTTGGGGCTGAAGCAGGCGTTGGGCGATCCGTGGGAAGAAGCCGCGACCAAGTATCCCGTCGGAGCCACGGCGGAAGCGCCTATCACAAGCCTCGCGCAGTTCGGCGCGTTCGTCGATCTGGGTGGCGGCATTGAAGGCATGATTCACATTGGCGACATCACCAATGAAAAGCGCCTGAATCATCCCAGCGAAGTTTTGAAGGTTGGCCAGGTTGTCAAAGCGGTCGTGGTGGAGGCAGACAAGGCTCGCCGCCGCATGCGCCTCAGCATGAAGGCTCTCGAACCCACTTCGATGGACGAGTTCCTGGCTGAGAACAAAATTGGCGATGTGGTTACCGGCCGGATTGTGGACGTGTCATCCAGCCGAATCAAGGTCGAACTGGGCGAAGGCGTCATGGCGTACGCGCCTGCCCCGCAACAGCCGCGCAAGGAAGCCAAGGCAGCCTCCGCGCCGTCAAGCGGCCCTAAATCGGCCGACCTGTCTTCCATGACCGCGCTGCTTTCCGCAAAGTGGAAATCCGGTGGACCCAGCGCCGGCACCAGTAGCGATGCGCAACCCGAAACGATGCGCCCCGGACAGATCCAGAAGTTTAAGATTGCCGCCATTGATTCCGAGAAGAAACGGATCGAGCTCACCGTCGAAGGATAATTGCACGAGCCACCCGTTTGGCGCATGTCTAACGGCTAAATCGTTGTTGCTCGAAACATTCTTATCGTGACAGCATCTGAATATCTGCTTCCGTAGTAGTATGTAAGGAACCGGCGGCGCCCTCTTCCCTCGTGCGGCGCGAACCCTGTTATCTTAAATATCTTGCAGTTCGTTATCTCGTCAAGGAGGCGTCATCCCCATGTCCATGTGGAATCGCCAGAAAACTGAAGAATCAGACGCGAAACCGGTCTCGGGATTCATACCCCGTACTGTCGAGCCCGCGAAAGAAGGGATTCCCATGTCAACGTCACCCAGCCGTATGCCGGAACCGGTCCATGAACCTGTGCGCGGTGGGGTTGCCATTATCGGCAAGTCCGTCGAGATCAAAGGCCAGATCTTCAGCCGCGAAGATCTGACGATTGACGGACTGGTGGAGGGCACGGTAGAACTCCAGGAACATCGGCTCACGATCGGACCCAACGGCAAAGTCTCCGCCACCGTGAAGGCCCGAGAGTTGGTTGTGCTTGGCACGATTCAAGGCGACGTTGAGACCACCGACAAGATCGACATCCGTAAGGATGCTCGTCTGATTGGCGATATCAAGACGGCTCGGATCGTGATTGAGGATGGAGCCTACTTTAAGGGCAACATCGATATCGTGCGTCCTCCGGCCGTGGTCGCTCCGAAGCCCGCCCAGCCGATCAACGCCAAGCCTGCCCAGCAGGAGGCTCCGAAGGCTGCAGGCGCGGGCGAAAGCCGCTCCTAGCGCCATTTTTGAGCTAAGCCCTTACGCGAGATCGGTGATCGAGGAGATTGGAAACCCGCAATAGTCACGGATTGGATCAATTCTGCGCGTCGCTGGATGAACGCACGGGCCTATCCATTGTGGATTTTGCCGGTGTAAACCAAAGCACGGTCAGCTACGTGACAAATCTGGAGCACCGTCTGTATTCCGACGACTTCGTCTACCAGTTGGACGAATGTTTCGGCAGCGGAGACGCGTTCTTCGAGAATCAGTCCGATCCGAAGCGAGTGGCACGGTTTTTGGAATCGACCGCAGGATGTCTGAACCAGCAATTCGACGGCGCGCTGGTGTGGGACGGTCTGCAGTATTTGACGCAGCCTTTGCTGGAATCCGTGATCGTCCGATTGCACACCGTGCTGCGACCGGGCAGTTATCTGCTGGCGGTGTTCAGCTCCAATGAAACGTCGGCCGAAGTACCCACCTATTCCTACCGCATTGGCGACCATCGCACGCTGCAGCTGGTCCCCAAAGGGCCACGCAAAGCCGCCCAGCCGTTCAACAATCGGAGTCTGGAGAAGCTATTTCACAACTTCCATTCCGTGAAATTCTTCTTGACGCGCGATCATCTGCGCGAAGTGATCGTACGCCGCTAGCGGCTCTATTGTGGTCGTGGCACTTAAACAAGCTAAAACCACTTACTGAGCCGCGACCACAGGGAACGGTTGCGCAAAGCGTATACGCGCTAAACGACAGCTTCACGCAATCTTCTCCCAGTAACAGCGCATGTTACGATGAAGTTGCACCCATGGTATTAGAGCTGGAAGCTTCGTCCGCCCAAGTCCAGCGAATCCTTCAGAGCAAGGCATTTCGCACATCCGAGGTCCATCGGACGCTGCTGAATTATCTGGCTGAAAAGTCGCTGGCCGGTGAAGGCGAAAGCATCAAAGAATACACGGTTGGACTGGATGTATTCGCCAAACCCGATACCTATGATCCGCGCCAGGAATCGACGGTTCGCATGCACGTCGCGCGCCTGCGGCAAAAACTGAGCGAGTACTATCGCACGGAAGGTGTGAACGACCCGATTCTGGTTGACCTACCCA
>JBDTUY010000118.1:0-10838 GCA_040007495.1 Acidobacteriota bacterium
ATCTCTAACGCCGCCAAGCGTGCCGGATCGGCCACGGTTTTTGCGATTCGATGAAATTGCTCCGCGTCCACGATCTCAGTCTATCGCGGAGCGTTCCTTAGTCATTGGCTCGCGCGACAACGTAATGGATCTGCTCCAGTGCCCACTCTGTGTCGGTCTGATTGATTACGTAGGGCGGCATGAAGTACACAACATTTCCCAAAGGCCGCAACAGCAGACCACGTTGCAGGAATTGTTCCGTCAATCGCGGACCGATGCCATCCAGGTAGCCCGGACGATCCGTGCATAGTTCTACTACTCCGACCCCACCCATCACGCGGACATCAGCGACCTGTGGGAGGCTGCGAAGCGGCTCAAGACCGGCTCGCATCTGCTGTTCAAGCCGAGCGACACGCTCCAGCACTGCTTCCTCGGCGAACATCTGCACGCTCCGCAGCGCGACCGCGCAAGCCAAAGGATTGGCCGTGAACGAGTGGCCATGGAAGAACGTCTTGCTTCGATCGTCACTGAGAAACGCATCAAAGATCGGAGCACTGACAACCGTCGCTCCCAACGGAAGATAGCCGCCGGTCAGAGCCTTCGACAAGCAAATGATATCCGGGCTGACATTAGCATGCTGACACGCGAACATCTTACCTGTGCGCCCGAATCCAGTTAAGACTTCATCGGCGATCATCAACGTGTCGTAACGGTCGCACCGTTCCCGCACGCCGGCCACGAATGCAGCGGGCCACATGATCATTCCGCCAGCGCCCTGCAACATGGGCTCAATCAGAACTCCAGCGACGTTGCCCGCATTCGCGCCAAGTTGCGACTCCAGTGTTTCCAGATCGTTGAAGCGGTGCACTTCAAACAACAGCGGTGCGAATGGACGAGTGAACAGACTATCGGCGCTGGCAGACATAGCGCCGACCGTGTCGCCGTGATACGCGTTCTCCAGTGTCAGAAAGATGTTGCGAGATTGGCCAAGGTTCTGCCAATACTGCAGAGCCATCTTGAGCGCGACTTCCACTGCCGTGCTCCCGTTATCGGAATAGAACACACGCTCCAGGCCCTTGGGAAGCACTTCCATCAGTGCCTCCGCAAGCTCGATCGCAGGACGATGCGTAGCGCCTGCAAAAATCACATGCTCAAGTTTGCGCGCCTGCTGGATCAGAGCCTCGTTCAACTTGGGATGCGAATGGCCGTGAATATTGACCCACCAACTTGAGATTCCATCCAGGATCTTACGCCCGTCCTCCGTAAATAGAAACGCACCTTCGCCACGCACTATGGGCAGAGGCCGAGGGGCCGTCTGCATCTGCGTGTATGGATGCCAAAGAACAGCGCGGTCCCGATCGATCAAACTCATGGTTGTAAATCCTGGAAGTTCGCAAGCGCCCAAGTACGCACGATTTCTGGCGTAAGCGCATCGAACAATGGCATTTCAGCTAGAACTGGAACGTTACCGAAATGCTCAATCGCCTGACGATTGTCGGCATTCGGTGGACCAATCATAACAACCCCTGCGATTTCTATCGATCGCGATCGAAGCGCTTCCAAGGTAAGCAGCGTGTGGTTGATTGTCCCGAGCGTGGACCGCGATGCAATGATGACTGGCAGGCGCAGCACCTTCATCCAGTCGACCAGCAGCTGCGTTTCGTTCAACGGCACTAGTGCGCCACCGGCCCCCTCGATGATCCACGGGGACTGAGCATCGAGTGTCGTTGCGAGTGCGAGAAGCTCAAGTACGGTGATTCGCGTATTGGCATTGCGCGCCGCCAGATGTGGCGACAAAGGGTCCGGCAGGCGGATGCCGTCATCAAAGATCGGGCACGACGCAAGTTGCTTTACCTGCCAACTGTCAGATTCCGATCCGGTCTGCACCGGCTTCCAATAGCCCGCCTGTAGACGAATCGCGAGCGCAGCGGAGAGCACCGTCTTCCCTACCCCAGTGTCGGTGCCTGTTACGAAGTAGCCGCGCATATCGTTTTTTGAAGCACCGTGACAAAGCGTTCCAATATATCCTCGGACAAAAGCACATTCACCGACACCCTCAGACGCGAAGTACCCACGGGAACTGTGGGCGGTCGAATGGCACGAACATCGAAGCCCTGATGCTGCATCTCTTCAGCCACCCGTATTGCTCGATCATTGTCGCCGAGCATGATTGGAATGATTGGAGAATCCCCGTCAGGAACAGAAATCCCAGCGTTATTCAAAGATGCCCTCAGATGCTTAGAGATCGCCCGCAGACTGGAACGGCGCTCGGGCTCATCCGCAATTACGTCCAACGCAGCATCCAAGGCAGCCGCGACCGCAGGCGGAGGCGCAGTAGAGAAAATAAACGGTCGCGCGCGCTGGATCAGATATTCAATCGCCCAAGCAGGACCCGCAACAAAGGCTCCGGCGACACCCAAAGCCTTGCCTGCAGTATTGATCGACAGGAACACATCCTTACCGATCCCAAGTTCTTCTATCAAGCCCGAGCCGCGCTGTCCATAGATGCCGACCGCATGGGCTTCGTCCACAATCAAGGGCCTTCCAACCGCAGCCAGGGCCTTCAACGGCGCAACATCGCCATCCATACTAAACACGGATTCCGTGACGATAAACTGCTGCTCGCCGACGGATGACGCCTGCACTTGTGGTGTCTGAGAGTGCGGATAAATCACTCTCAGCGCTTTAGACAGACGAGTACCATCAATCAAGCTCGCGTGATTTCGTTCGTCGGAATAGATCGTGTCCCCGGCCTGAGGAAAAGTAGTGAGCACGGCGAGATTCGCGAGATAGCCGCTCGAAAAATACAGCGCTCGCTCAGTCCCTTTGAATTCTGCGAATCGCTTTTCGATGGCAGAAAAACAATCGCGCTCGCCGCGCAGCAATCGAGAGCCGGTGCTTCCACAGCCGAGTTCTTCCACCGCCGCGATCATCCTCTGCTTCAACCGGGGATGCTGCGCGAGGCCTAGGTAGTCATTGGAAGAAAGATCGATCCCTACCGGAGGGCGCAGCACGCGGCGCAATCCTGCTCGATCAATATCGGCAAGCGCCGCACGAATACGCGCCTGGAGAGCTTCCGTCGCGGCCGGACTTGCAACGAGTCCATTAGAGTCCGACACTGGCCGGAACCTCGGCAGTCATCAGCGTCACGCCCAACTTGTCGAACAACGCACGATCCGTATCGGCTTCGGGATTGGGAGTTGTCAGCAGCTTCTCGCCGAGAAACACGGAATTGGCACCAGCCAGGAAGCACAGCGCCTGCGCTTCATCCGACAGCGACATTCGACCTGCACTCAAACGCACCATCGACTTGGGCATCAGAATGCGCGCTGTGGCGATCATCCGCACCAGTTCCAGAGGATCTTCGGGAGGCCGACCAGCCAACGGCGTGCCCTCCACGGGAACCAACATATTGATGGGAACGCTTTCCGGATGCGGATCGAGATTCGCAAGTTCACGCAACAAGCCGTAACGCGCGGGGCGAGATTCGCCCAGACCGATGATCCCGCCCGAACACACCGTTACCCCAGCCTGACGCACGCGCGCCAATGTATCCAAGCGTTCCTGATAAACGCGAGTGGTGATAATCTCGCCGTAGAATTCAGGCGACGTATCCAGGTTGTGGTTATAGGCGGTCAAGCCGGCCTGACCCAATGCGTCGGCCTGTTCCTGCGTCAACATTCCGAGAGTGCAGCAGGCTTCCATACCCAACTCGCGAACTCCGCGCACCATATCGAGCACGCGTTCAAAGCGACCATCCTTAGGAACATCTCGCCAAGCCGCACCCATACAGAAGCGCGTCGCCCCTTGATCCCGCGCCGCTCGTGCCGCAGTCAGTGTTTCATCCAAGGGCATCAACGGCTGATGCTCAACATTGGTGTCGTAACGTGCTGCCTGCGGACAGTACCCGCAGTCTTCAGGGCAACCGCCTGTCTTGATGCTGAGCAGCATGCAGCCTTGCACCTGATTCGGCTCATGATGCGCCCGATGCTCAGTCTGCGCGCGAAACACCAGGTCAGGCAGCGGCGCTGTGTAGACGCGCTCGATTTCGGCAATGGTCCAGTCGTGTCGAAGGGTCGTCATGCGGAAGCTCTATACATTCGCGTACACAGCCCGTTCGTAATCCCCCAGCAATCCGATCGCAGCGGAATCGAAGAACGGCAGATACTGCATCAGAATCACGCCTGCAATCCGGCGGGTTGGATCGATCCAGAAATATGTGTTGTAGATCCCCGCCCACGAAACGCTACCCGTCGCACGCATGCCATCCTGCGGCTTGCCTTGCCGCAGGAATCCCAGACCCCAATGATCGACCTGCCCAGGATTTGTATCGACATCGGCGCTGAGGTTCGGCGACAAACTCTTCATCTTGCCAGCCTGAATATCGCCAATTTGATTCTTCAGCATCATCTCAATGGATCGAGCGGAGAGAATTTGCGTATTCACGCCAGCAAGGCCGCTGCGCAGGATCATCTGCATGAACTTCACGTAGTCGAGACCCGTTGACGCCAGCCCTCCGCCTCCGTTGTAATCGCTAACGGGCGCAGGTAATGTTCGGGGTACCGCCACGAACTTGCCCTCCGGACTGCGTTGGTAGCGACCCACCAAACGATCAAACTTCTTGGGGTCCACGTTGAACGCGGTGTCCGTCATGCCCAGTGGGTCCTGAATGTTGTCCTGGAAATACTTCGCAAGATTTTGACCGCTGATGGCCTCCACCAGGCGACCGGTCCAATCCGCACTGACGCCATACTGCCAACTGGTGCCGGGTTCAAACATCAAAGGCACGACCGGAGCAATCTCGCTGTTCGGGATTGGAAACTGCTGCGAGTATTTGAACATCTGCCCATGCCAAGGGGAATACGCCATGCCGGAAGTGTGCGTCAACAAATGGCGCAACGTGATCGCAGTCTTCGCGGGACGCAGCACCGGTTTACCTGCCACATCAAAGCCTTCCAACACTTGAGGATTTGCCAACTTCGGCAGGAACTTCGCCACAGGCTCGTCCAACGCGACCTTGCCCTGTTCAACCAACTGCATCGCGGCAACTGCGGTGAGTGGCTTAGTCATCGATGCGATTTGAAAGATGGAGTCCGCCGCTACCGCTACGCTCGAGGCTCCGTCGCGCGGTCCGAATGCCCCGGAATAGAGAATTTGATCCGCGTTGCAAGCCAACGCGACCACCGAAGGGATGCCGCGCTTCTGCATGCCGGATCGCAACACGTCGTCGATTCTTGATGCGTCTGACGAAATGCCAAACAGGTTTCCTGTCTGGGCCGCCGCCGCAGCCATCAGACCGCCAAATTGGCGTCGGCTCAGTTGGATCATTACTAGATGTTACCGCCTAACTAACGGCGGTGGCACTTTAAGACCTCCGCTTTGCCGTGAGGCTACTGCAAGAAACGCCTGCTACGCTTGAGAATCGCCGGGATATCCAAATCGTCAAACAACGCCTCTGAATGACCATTCGCCTGCGAATTGCCATTGGGCGCAGCTGAAGCTGCTAGCGCCTGTGATACTTCCGCCTGAGGCTGCAAGAGTTCGGTCGGAACTTGTGCGTGCACCGGCTCGACTTCTTCCTCGGCGATTTCTACATACGCCGATTCCTCTACTTCAGGCTCGTCGAAAGTCTCGGGAAGCGACTCTATCAGAACCACTGGATGCCGGTCCATCGCTTGTTCTACAGGCTCAGGTACGGGGGCTGGCGCGACCGTCTTCGCTGTAGTGTTTGCATTCACCGAGGCCGCCTTGCGCTCGATTGCGGGCAGGTTCTGCCGTTGGAATCCAGTCGCGATCACGGTCACCTTCACGTCTTCGCCCATGGCCTCATCGATGACGACACCGAAGTTAATCTCGACATCGTCATTCTCAGCCGCATTGCGAATCAGCGTGCAAGCCTGGTTGACTTCGTGCAGCTTCAGTTGGCGCGATGCCGTGATATTGATCAGGATGCCGCGCGCGCCGGAGACTCCACCGGCTTCGAGCAACGGGCATGCGATCGCCTTCTCCGCAGCCGCCAACGCAGCCTTTTCCCCGCTCGCGGTCGCTGTGCCCATCATGGCGTAACCCATTCCGGTCATGATCGTACGCACGTCGGAGAAGTCGCGATTGATCAGACCAGGCGTGGTGATGATATCGCTGATTCCTTGCACGGCCTGCCGCAGAACATCGTCGGCCAAGCTGAATCCATCCGCAACGCTGGTGTTCTCCGGAGCCTGCTCCAACAACCGGTCATTGGGAATCGCGATCACCGTGTCGACGACACTCGCGAGCTCGGCCAATCCTTGCTCAGCCTGACGTCGACGCTTGGTGCCTTCAAATCCAAACGGTTTAGTTACGACCGCAACCGTTAGAGCGCCTAACTCTTTCGCCAGCGACGCGACCACAGGCGCTGCCCCAGTGCCCGTGCCTCCGCCCAGGCCCGCCGTCACGAAGACCATGTCGGCGCCTTCCAGCAACTCGATGATCTTCTCGGTGTCTTCGAGCGCGGCATTGCGGCCAACGCTTGGATCGGAGCCCGCGCCCAAACCCGCCGTCAACTTAGAACCGATCGCCAACTTCAGGGGCACAGGACACGCGGCCAAGGCTTGCAGGTCCGTGTTGAGTACCGCGAAATCGACGCCGGCCAGACCTTCATGCAGCATGCGAGTGACGGCGTTGGAACCGCCTCCCCCCACGCCAAAAACGCGGATGCGCGTCTTCGGGGCCACTTCCTCTTCAATTTCGAATCTCAACGCGTCCAGTGCCATGTGTTTATTCTCCTATTGCCAGTTCGGATTTGCCAGCGACCGCACGTTAACGTTCCATTCAATTGTCCATCACTTCATCAGTAGCCCCAAGAAGCCCCCTGCACTCGGCGGTGGGGGTTCATGAAACTTCAATTTCGCGGAATACATCGCAAGCCCGGCTGCCGTGGCCCATGCCGGCGAATTCAACTCCGCAGGCCAATCGGCAATGCCCTTCGCCATTCCATGGCACGCCGGACAGTCGAGCTTACGTTCGGCCATGTCCCACATGCCGGGAAGCTCCGCGCCCGCGCCCGTCAGCATCACGCCTTCCAGTAGACTACGATCCATTCCCGCACGTTGAATCTCGCCACGCACGCGCTCAAACAGATCCTCGGCCAGGATATGCAGCACCTCGATCAACTCACTGCGGCGCGCCTCGCGCGAGGGACGCCCTTCGGCCGACGGTATTTCAATCAACGTCGACTCCGACGTCAAGCCCAACATCGCGCAGCCATATTGCTGCTTCAAACTCTCCGCATCTTCATACGAGATCTTGAAATCGTACGCGATACCGCGCGTGAAGTGATCGGCCGTCATCGCGACGTTTGAGGCGAGCACCAGCCGCTCGCCGTCGTACACCACCATACCGGTGGACTCCATGCCGAGATCGATCACGGCTACTCCACGGGAGCGCTCTTCTTGCGTGACACACGCGTAGGCGGCAGCCATTGGCTCGAATACCGTCTCTTCGACCGCTAGGTGCGAGAGATGCACCGCGCTCACTACCGAATCGTGTTCCTGTTGGGACATCGTGATAATGTGTGCGTTGGCTTCCAGCCGCGAGCAAACATTGTTTACGGGCTTCCGAAATCCCGCGCGTCCGTCCAGCGTGAAGTCCTGCGGCAAGGCATGCAGCACACGCCGGTCGCGTTCCAACATCACGTCCGAGGCCATCCGCATGACGTAACTCATGTCGTCCTGCGCGATTTCCCTGGGACGACCGAATTCATACAACCCCCGGCTCTGCGCGCCGCGAATCGAGCTGCCACCCACGCCAACAGTCAGGGCTTCAACCGACACTCCGGCGCTACGCTCCGCTTCACGAACGGCAACTCTGATCGCATCCGCAGCCGCTTCCTGATCCGTAATCCGGCCCTTCACCCAACCGCTAGACGTGGCCATGCCATGTCCCAAATAGCGAAGGTTTTGCTCTTCCAGCGCACAGATAACGCACCGTGTGCGCGAACTACCCGCATCCAACCCGACCGCGAGTTTTACTGGAACCGATTTCATGAATACTCGACTGACAACTTCCGCGCCTTCAACTTGCGTCACGGTTCACTCACATACCCTTGCCACTATTTAGACCTTTATTCCGCCTATTATTCCGCAATAATACGCGTTTCTACCCGTAGATCCATGACCCTGGAATCCGGCGCCTTCTCACGAATTTCCGGATACGACTGGACAAACCCACGATAGCGCTTTGCAAAATGGCGATCACCCAGCTTCAGCTTCAGTAGCTTGCCCTCGTAAGCCTGAGAGACGATCACGTTGTCCGGATCGGAAACATCAACGTCGGATATATTCTTCATGTCGTCACCAAGGGCCGCGGAAATGGCAAGAAATCTGGCAACGGCAGCGCGCCGATACTCCGGCTCATCCGACGGCTTGGGACCGATCAGCGCCGGCAGCACGAAGTTACCGGCAGTGGGCGGAAGAATGACACCCTCCGCATCGATCATCCCTGCGCTCGAAGATGGCAGCGGCAGGAACGCAACCGGCTCACGCTCCGTGACCTTCACCACCAGGCGATCCGGCCAGATGCGAGCCACCGAAGCATCGCGAACCCAATCCACGGTTCGCAGCGCCATCATACGTTGCGCCAATGGAATTAAGTAGGTGCTGCGACCTAAATCCGGCGTGAAGATCCCTTCGATTGCGCGGAGCGATGCGTGCTTGGCACCGGTGATCAATACGCTCGACCTTTGTGAGTCTCCACTCTCCCCAACCGTCACCCCTGCAATGCCCTGCACCGTGAAACGCGGGTCCCGAATCAGGAAACTCTCCGTAGTATTGAACGCGTAGAGCGTTGCTGCCAGCAGCACAATCCCTGCCACCGCCGTCAACACCAAGCGCGGCGTTGAGATTTTGAAACGCTTTGGCCCTCGAATCGAGCTCTTCGCAGTAACCGTCTTGATGCGATTGCGCGGCACCGACGCTTTAGCTCCACCCGCGCCGCTTCCAGCCTGTTGCGTAGATGTAGACGAAGCTGTAGACGAAGACGAACCGGAGGCGTTGCCGTTGGCCGAAGAGCCTGACTGCAAACCCGGCTGAGAGTCCATTGGACCGTCGCCCTCTGAACCATTCAATGACTTACGCGCCATGGGACGCACCTTTCAACAACTGCAATATCTGAGAACCGGCTTGCGAAACGCTGCCCGCGCCCAGCGTCACGATCGCGTCACCAGGCTTGGCCGCCGCGGCAACAGACGCGATCCCGGCTTCCATCGTTCCGGCGTAATGAACGCCCTTGTGTCCGGATGCGGTCATGCGCACGCCCAACTGTTGCGATGTCACGCCATCAATCGGCGACTCCGAGGCAGCATAGATGTCGAGCAGATGCACTGTGTCCGCCTGATGAAACGCCCCAGCGAACTCGTCCATCAAAGCCTGCGTCCTGGTGTAACGATGAGGCTGGAACAATACATGAACCTTCTGATAGCGGCAAGCTCGCGCCGCTGCTAACGTCGCGCTGATCTCGGTTGGATGATGCCCATAGTCGTCGATCACCGTGACGCCGTGCTCACTGCCCTTCACCTGAAAGCGCCTGTCGACTCCAGAGAATTCCTTCAAACCCGCACGGATCGCTTCTACGGGAACATCCAATTCCAGCGCGATGGCCACCGCCGCCGTCGCGTTGCTGATGTTGTGCATGCCGGGAACGTGTAGCTTGAAGCAACCAAGATCCTGTTCCTGTCCGCCAAGCTCGCGCCAGGTCAGATGAAATTCGCTCGCCAGATGGCCAGCAGAAGACTGCGTGATGCGGAGATCGGCCTGCGCGCTGGCACCGTAGGTGATCACCCGGCGCTTCACACTCGGAAGGATCTTCTGCACGTTCACATCGTCCAGGCACAGGATCGCCGCTCCGTAAAACGGAACCTTATTCACAAACTCTATGAAGGCGCTTGTGATGGCGTCCAAGTCGGCGTAGTGGTCCAAATGTTCGCGATCTATGTTGGTCACCGCGGCCAGGATCGGAGCGAGCTTCAGAAAACTGCCGTCGCTTTCGTCGCTCTCCACCACCAGATACTCGCTTTTGCCCACGCGAGCATTGGAACCCCGCATGGTCGCGGATAGCCCACCGACGACCACCGTCGGGTCCAGGCCAGCATGCGTCAAAATCGCGGCGACCATCGAAGTGGTTGTCGTCTTGCCATGACTACCGGCGATAGCGATCCCGAACTTCAAGCGCATTAACTCAGCCAGTAATTCCCCGCGAGGAATGATCGGGATGCCTTGGCGACGCGCCTCGATCAGTTCCGGATTGTCAGCCTTCGCGGCTGAGGTGACCACCACGGCGTTCACCCCGGCAACGTTTTCAGCCGCGTGCCCTGCCGTGATCTTGGCTCCCAGCGTAGTCAAACGCTCCGTCACCGGACTCAATCGCAAGTCCGAACCCGTGACGCGATACCCCAAGGCAAGCAGCACTTCGGCCAGTCCACTCATGCCGATTCCGCCGATTCCGACGAAGTGCAGGGGTTGAGGTTTAAAAAACATTTTATTAAATTATTGTTTCGGCTTTCGGGGTCGGTGTCAAACCGCAGCGGTGGGGAGAAAAGATTCCATCACATCCGCCGCCCTCTGGGCCGCACCCCGTTTCGCGAACGCCCGCGCAGCTTTAGCCATCGCCGCCAGAACTCCCGGCTTCGCTGTCAGATTCGTAACTTCATCCACAAAACGCTGTCCAGTCCACTCCGAATCCAGCACTACCTTGGCACCACCGGCTTGCTGCATTGCCTCAGCATTTTTGAGCTGATGGTCATTCGCCGCAGTCGGCAAAGGAATCAGGATAGAGGGCTTCCCGGCCGCAGCCAGTTCGCTAATCGCACCCATACCGCAACGGCTGAT
>JBDTUY010000119.1:0-10832 GCA_040007495.1 Acidobacteriota bacterium
CCCTGGCTGGGTGGAGCATGATCCCAACGAGATCTGGAGCAGTACGGCCGGAGTCATCGCGGAAGCGCTCGCACAAAAAGGACTGCGCGCCTCGGACCTGGCCGCGGTCGGGATTGCGAATCAGCGCGAGACCACGGTTGTGTGGAACCGGAGCACTGGCGAACCCGTCTACAACGCCATTGTGTGGCAGGATCTTCGCGTGGCCGACGACGTCGCGAAGTTTTCCCAGCATGGTGGACCGGACCGCTTCCGAAGTCAGACCGGTCTTCCGCTTTCGCCCTACTTCAGCGGACTGAAGCTGCGATGGATTCTGAACAACGTGCCGGGCGTACGCAAGCTGGCGGAGTCCGGCGAACTGCTCTTCGGCACCATCGATACATTTCTCGCCTGGCGCCTGACCGGCGGGCCGCAAGGCGGACTGCACATCACCGACGTTACCAATGCGAGCCGCACCCAGTTGATGAACCTCAGCATGCTTGCATGGGATCGCGACATCCTTCGAGAATTCGAGATCCCGGAGACGCTGCTGCCGAAGATTGTCCCCAGCAGCGGCGCCTTCGGAGAGATTCGGCATGGCGCACTGGCGGGAATCCCGCTGTGCGGCATTCTTGGGGATCAACAGGCTGCGCTGGTCGGGCAAACGTGTTTCCTGCCGGGCGAGGTCAAGAACACCTACGGCACGGGATGTTTCCTGCTGATGAACACAGGCGAGCGGCCGGTGGAATCGCGCCACGGGCTGCTAACCACGGTCGCGTATCAGTTGTCTGGAGAGCCGGCGCGCTATGCTCTTGAAGGCAGCATCGCCATTACCGGTGCGCTGGTGCAGTGGTTGCGCGATAATCTGGGGATCATTCAAACCAGCGCCCAAATCGAAGAGCTTGCTAGAACCGTACCGGACAACGGGGGCGTTTACTTTGTACCGGCGTTCTCTGGAATGTTCGCGCCCTATTGGAACGAACGAGCCCGCGGGTTGATGGCCGGCCTGACGCGTTATGCGAACAAAGGGCACCTGGCGCGCGCGGTCCTGGAAGCGACCGCTTTCCAAACCCGTGACGTAGTCGAAGCCATGGAGAAGGACTCCGGCAACAAACTGCTCACGCTGCGGGTGGATGGAGGCATGGTCGCAAACCAGCTCCTCATGCAGTTCCAGGCGGACATCCTCGACCGCACTGTCGTCAGCCCGGCCACGCATGAGACCACAGCCCTGGGAGCCGCCTACGCAGCTGGTTTGGGATGTGGCTTCTACGCGAATACCTCCGACCTGAAGTCCAACTGGTCGGTCGGCTCCACCTGGGCACCCGACATGGATAGCGTCACCCGCGAGAAGCTCTATAGCCAGTGGAAGAAAGCCGTCACGCGGTCGTTGGATTGGGAAGAATCAGAATCTTAAGTTGAGGTGATCTATGCGAATTTGACCGATGTCTTCAACTTGCTCGCAAGTGCGAGGGCTGATATTGACGAGCCTGCTCGTGATGGCTACTTCTACCGCCTTGATGGCCCAAAATGGCCCCCGAGGTTTCAGCAAGCCACTGCCCACTGAGGAATTGCAAAAGCAGCCGCAGACCAAGGGCGCGATCGGCGATCGGCAGCGTCATTACTACTTCACCGATGCAAAGCAGGAGATGCCGTATCATCTCTACGTCCCAAAGAGTTACAAGCCCGGCAAGAAGATGCCTGTGGTGGTAGCCCTGCATGGTTACAACGGCAATCAAGACTACTTCTTCGCGTTGGTTAACAAACCTTCTGGAGCTTTGTGAACAGTATGGCTTCATCTTCGTGGCGCCGCTTGGCTACTCATTAGGCGGTTGGTACGGAGCGCCCCTGAGTATTCCTCCCGGGGGAGGAAAAGGGAAGGCCAAGGGGCCGGAGTTAACCCGGGAAGAGGCGCAGCGTGAGCGTGACCTGAGCGAGAAGGACACGATGAACGTGGTCCAGCTGGTCAGCAAAGAATATACAGTGAATGCCGATCGCACGTTTCTCATGGGTCACTCGATGGGCGGCCTGGGGGCGTATTTCCTGGGTCAGAAGTCCACTGCCGTCGACGATTGAACTCGCTCAACTCTGCGCCTTGGACCGAAGCCAAGGCGGCTCACGCAAGCTTCCCCAACGCCAGCATCGCTCGTTATCCCCAACGCACCCTCTCGGCTCACCCTTCAGGACTTAACGTGCGAATCATTGGGATAGGAGACTAGATGGAGACAGAGACTGCTGGTTTACTCACTTGTCCCGACGGAGCGCGAGGCTTGCAAGGGCAGCGATTCATCTGGAGTAAGCTGTAGCTTTCGATCGCCGAATGGGGACAGACTCTTCCAACCGAAGCGGACCAAGGCATAGCGAAGAGTGGTTGCGACAACTCCCATGCCATAAATTGCACTGCGCCGGAAATTGATAGACGACGCTTCCGGGAAGTAGCGCGTGGGGCAGGAAACCTCACCAATGCGCGCGCCCATCAAGATGGCTTGCGCAAGGAACTGGTTGTCGAACAGAAAATCGTCGGAGTTCTGATCGAGAGGCAGAGCCTCAAGCAACTCACGGCTGAAGGCTCGAAACCCGGTGTGGTACTCCGATAGATGCCCTCCGAGCAGCAGATTCTGAAACATCGTCAACGCGCGATTGGACACATACTTGTAGAGCGGCATGCCGCCCTTCAGCGCGCCCCCACCGATAATGCGCGAACCCAAAGCAATGTCGTAGACGCCACAGGCAACCATGCTGGCCATGGCAGTCACCAGTTTAGGCGAATACTGATAATCGGGATGAATCATCACGATCACGTCCGCGCCAGTCGCGAGCGCCTGCGCGTAACAAGTCTTCTGATTGGCACCATAGCCGCGATTGCGTTCATGAACGATCACGGTTAATTTCAGATCGCGAGCCGCGGCGACCGTCTGATCGGAGCTGTGGTCGTCCACCAAGATGCGGTCGTCCACCACATCTGGAAGCTCGCGGACGGTTGCATCCAGGGTGCGTTCCGCATTGTAGGCCGGCATGACCGCGGCCACGCGCTTTCCGTTAATCATGGGCCAGCCTATTCCCGGCGTTGCGGGCCACTAAGGGGTTTCCAACCTGCGCGATTCGTAAGGAATGTCTATTATTCAATGGGACCTGGCCACGGGCATCTTGCAAACTGACACCGCATTATTCTGATACGGACAAATGACGCCAAAGGGTACAGGAGATTCTATAACCAGCCACGTTACCGGAAAGTCATACGAGAGACGATTGAAATCGGCAGCCTGGTATTTGCGCCAGCCCCGGGTGCTGTCCACCTGCGCCTTCCAATGTTCGGCCAAGTTGGGGAATAGCGACACCGCTCCGTTGTCCTTTAGTGCGTCGGCCAGGACGCTCCTCTCCGCGATAGCGCGAAAGCCGTGCAGGTCCTCACCAGGGCGGAGTAGATACTCGGGGTCCAGTGCGAACACAGCATCTTTTGGCGTATTGGCGCGGACCCATAGGAACGCTGAGACCCAGCTATTTGTATTTGCCGCCGATACTGTGGGCCACTCCACGTGATCGCTGTGTTCAAAAGTGGACACCTGCAATAGATACATGGATACACCGAGGGGAATAAACAACGCGAGCCAACGCCACAGATGCCAGCCCAAGACGTATTCGCCGAGCAGGCCACCCAATAGCAGGAAGAAGATTACGTAAACCAAATGCAAGGCGCGCATCGGTTGCAGCCGCGTGTAGTTTTCCAGATGGGGATCGAGTACCAATACTATGGCTCCCACCGTAAAGAGCGCCACGAAGGGGACCATGGTTCGAGTCAGCACGCGAAACGAAGCTGTCGCCCCGCGAGGACTTGCGTTGGACCAGGCCCAGAGGATCGCGAGAGGGGCAGCGATTCCGACCCACTCGTACCACTCCCATTTCGATATAAAAAAGTAAGTGTGCGCGTGTAAAACGTCGGCTGCCGGACCTTGGGCCGGTTGGAGTGGCCACAGAAATGGCAGCCCGGCAAACAACAAGAGGCCGGTGGGGTGTGAGCCCCATACGCGTGATGCAAATCGATTCTCCCGAAGCACAAGAAAGCCCAGGAAAACCGCCACATACATGCTCATCTGGGGATGGATCAGCGCGGTGAGTATCCACCACCCCAATGCCTGTTTTCGTTGCCCGGAAAGGAAGGCCGCAATCGCGAGAATCGTCATGGGTGTGGACAGCGTGCGTGAGGTCACGTAGGGGTCCATGATCGGCAAGGCTGTTCCCGCCACCGGCACGGCGAGCACGCCCATCAACAGTACAACCCCTCCCCATCGCGCGCGCTCGGATTCAAAGCAAGCGCACATGAGCCGCCAGCCACCGAGTGCCAACAAAAATGTTCCGAGCGCGTACGCGGCGAAGATCGCCCAGTCGACGGGAATGTGGGTCAGGCGTGCGGAGAGGCCTACGATCCAAGGAAATAGCGTCAGGTGCGCGTGGGATTGGAAGAATTCTCCGCCGAAGGGATACAGGGTCGGGTCGGCGGCCTGTTTGATGCCCGGTACGTAGATCGCGGCGTCGTCAGCCCCGAGATGATACCCCTGAATCCCGATCGCGAGCGCAGCCAATAACAGCAATCGTCCAAACGGGTTAGCGGATCGAGTTTGGGCGGTTGAGGTTGGCTCCAGGATGCTGTCTCCCACTAAATCAATGTTTAGGGCGAGGCGCAACCCCAGCTAATGATAACGAATCCAGCAATCTTGGGGCGACTTCGCGCTTGTCCGGAGCATTGTTGTGGCGAGGGTTACTCTAATGCCGCAGTAGTTGCGGTGCTAGTGTGTGTCAAGACTTTCGATTGCGTTCTTGGCCAGATCTCGCAATTCAGGGGTGAGAGGTGTTAGCGGAGCCGGTACAAAGTTGTATAGCCAACCTGGAGTCGGCACCAGGTGCCTAGACACGTGATTGTTGCTGCTATCGTTGTGGGCGTAGGAAAACTTCAAACGGATCGGCTCGTGTGTTGGCTCAGGCTCGGATTGGCGGATCAGGTGTTCTTCAGGCTCGGTATTTGGCGGAGCAGACGCCATTGGGACGGGAGCATCTAGCGCGAGGCCATCCGGAACCAGCGGATCAATTGGAGCCGTTTCAGGTGGCGCCGTTTCAGGCGACAGAAGTAATGATGGTAAAGTCTTGCCGTCCCCGATCACCACACCTGCTGGTGTCGCCTGTAAATCAGCAGTCTGATCAACAGATACAATTGGGTTGGGAGTCGACGCTTGAAGCTCCCGTACCAACGCCAGTCGGTGCGAAGAACTTGCTCCGCCTTCAATTCTGGGAACCGCGCGAGGTGTTGCCGTAGTCTGTCGACTCAGCTTCTCCAGCGCCAGACGTGCCTGCTCCAACACCCTTCGCGACTCTGGACCGTCCACAAGGCTTTCGGGGAATCCGTCTTCCAAAAACCCCCTGAGAACGATACGAAGCTTTGCCTCGGGATCCACCGCTGACTGGTGGTTCAACCTGGTCAACGGCACAGCGTACAGCCGCTCTAAACCAATTTGGAACTTCCCCGATCGGAGCTCGCACGTTTTAACATCTGCCAGAACCAGATGATCTTCTATTTCAGCCGCCACCAGCTCCTCTACAGGAAGTGGGAACTGCGTATGCAGTTCAAACCCGTTAGGGGAAACGTCGATGAGAAAGCATTCCAGACGCCGATTCGGATCCGCGGGCACAAAGACGCGACCGGGCGAGAGCACGGGCAGTCGGGAGCCGTTGGGCGGAGTCATACAGTCAATCCATCGGCTGGCTAAGGTGAATTCGTTATCTGGGTCACAAAGGACCGCAGATTTCTACACTACGCCTCCAGAATCTGTTTCAATCTTGCAAGATCCTTCCGGTTGGCGTTGCCCATCGCCCGCGAAATGAATGGAGCTACAAGTCTGGAGAATCCGGAGGGGCTTCCGTGATTGCGCAGCACCATTCTTGTTATATCGGGACCCATCGGTTCCCACCGATACTGCGTCTCCATCGGGAAAAGGCCTTCCGAGGTGCGCATCACCAGCCGTTCGCCAGCCACAAGTTCCACGATCTGATAGGTATACGCCATCTGGCGTCCGAGGAACTTTGCGACGAACGCAATCTGGGAACCGACGGACAGAGGCCGAGGTGTCTTCCACTCTACCGACTTTATGTTGACGTACCAATCGGGAGCGTGATCTGGATCGGAGGCGTAAGCCGCGACTGCCCCCTGAGGCCGGTTGATCACAATCTCCGTTGTCACATCAACGGGCATGCGTCCATTCTACCTGCCATGCGAGCAGCTTCTACTCGACTGCCACCGGGGACTAAACTGCCAGCGGGATCAGGGAGCGGTCCACTTGCCACAAATAGATTGCGTTGCCGTCCGGGTCTGTCAGGTTTGCGAAGGAGCCGGACTCCCCCTGGATCACGGAACCGGTGAAGTGAACACCCTTTTCCGTTAGGCGCGCCACCACCGCCTCGATTGGTTCGTCGATTTCAAGACCCAGCATGACGGCGCCTTTGGTACCTGGCGGAGGGTAGTTAGGAGAGGCTGGGTGCAACCCGATGGTCAATCCTCGGCCCGCCTCTACTGTGGCCCAATGGTCCCCAAACCGGTTCGTCAATTTCATGCCGAGCGTTTCGGAATAAAAACGGACAGCTTGGTCCATGTTCGAAACGTAAATGGTCGCGTTGCCACCTGAAATCATGCGATTGCTCCTTTTGCCCTCAAGGATCACTGAACTCTTCTAGTGGCCTAATTCCTTACGCACGATGCGTGCTCCCTCGACCATCGCCTTCATCTTCGCGAATGCTATGTCGCGTGGCAGATGGAAGCAGCCGCAATCGGTCAGGATCTTGATCCGTTCGGCGGGCACCACTTCGAGAGCTTTGCGGATATGCTCGGCGACTAGTTCCGGAGATTCGATGTCGGTGTTTTTGACGTCGATCACGCCTAAGCCCAGGTCGAACGGCGCGTCGAATTCCTTGAACAAGTCGAGATCTTCGCCGCCGCGACGCGCAAATTCGAGCGTGAGCTGCTGCACTTTGGCGTTGAGAATCGTGGGGAACAGATAGCGGTAGCTCCCTTCCCAGGAAGGCTTGCCGTAGCGATTGCCGTAACAGATATGCACGGAAATGTTGGCGTTTACGCCATCGACCAGCGTATTGATGACGTTAACGCCCCACGCCAGATCCTCCGGGAAGCCGGAATAATAAGGCTCGTCGATTTGGATCATGGTCGCGCCAGCCTTGACCAGCGCCTTCAATTCCAGATTCATCAGACGAGCAATATCGGTGGCGAACGCTTCATCCGACGGGTAGAACTGATTGCGAATCCGCTTGGTTAAGCAGTGCGGTCCAGTGACGCAGAACTTGGTGGCACGGTCCGTGAACGTCTTCAGAAACGTGAAATCCGGGACCAGGCCCAGCGAGGCCATGGGTAGCTTTCCGGTAACAGCACTGTCGTAAAAATCGTAGTAGAACTTCTTCGACGTCCGGTCGATCTGAACACCCGGAAAGCGCTCGACGAAATAGTCGACCATGTTATCGCGGCGCAACTCGCCGTCGGTGATGATATCGATACCGGCCGCTTCCTGGTCCTTGATGGCGGCCTTCACGGCGGCATCATAGATCTCGTCCAGATCGCGTCCGCTGATCCGTCGCGCGAAGTAATCGGATTTCAAACGTTCCAGCCAGGAAGGCATGGCATAGCTGCCGACGATTGCTGTAGGAAGAATGGGAAGGTTCATGATAGTTTGCCTATTCTCGGCGCGTTGTGTAGAGGATCTTTGTGCTGGTTCCGGCTCGGTATTTGAACGGCCGGAAGTTAACGTCGTAGCCTTCGCGGTGGGCCACCTGTTGGAGCAGCGCTCCGTTGACCCAATTCAGTAGCGAGCCATCTAGTTTGCCCGGCCCGAAATAGCCGGTACGGTAATGCGCCAGATCGGTGACGAAAATATCGAACACCTGCAAATAGCCGCGAGGGTGAAGCAGAGGCAGCGTGCGGATGAAACTCTCTAGCGCGCCGGAGCTTAAATGAAACCGCAGATCGTTGGGTTCGTTCTGCAGAATATCCTCCAGGCGCCCCGCATCCAAGCCTTCAGGAAATGGAAACTCGGGTAGAGCTTCCAACTGTACCAGGCGCTCCTCTAAGCGGACGGCAGCCCATAGTTCCTGCCAAAAAGGCACGCCGCGTTCCACGCCGCAGAAGTCTTCGAAGCCGTGTTGCAGCAAACGGTGCACAAGATCGCGAAACGGCATGGATGGAGCACCGAACTTCGCGCACAGGCGTTCGGCTTCCACCTTTGGAACATACGCGCGAACTTGCACGAAGTACAACTTCCCGTCGCGGCGCACGACTTCTTCATCCGGCAGATTGTCGTAGACGTTGGTCAGGTGGACCTGCATCACCTTGAAGCGCAACTCCGGTAGAGCCTTGATCGGGTTGCCCGCATCCATCGGAATGAATCGGCATTGCTTAATATGACGAGCGACGGCAGGCCGAGCTTTGTTCAGCGTGTCGTTGGAATAATCGCCCATGTGGAAGCGAATCTGGGGGTAGAAACCGGTGCCGCGCTCCTGATCGGCCGCTTGAAACTGATCCAACCACTGCGCGCACCGCGAGCCGGAGCCAACGCCAATCTCCAGCACATGGATCTCGGCGGGCAGCTGATCCTTATCGCGCAAGTCTGTCAACAGATCCAGGAACTCAGCGACGTCGTCAGCAATCGCTTTGGGGTTGTGACCGTCGGAGCCGCCGCCGGGCAGAGCCGCGTCGTAGCCCTTTCCCGTTGCTTGTTCCCAGCTATTGAGGTTGCGCCAATAGAAACCATTGAAGTCCCAAACGATGCTGCGGCGCATGGAACAGAAGTCTTCGATCGGGATGCGATCGCTGCCATTGCAAGCAGGGGCATTGGGATCGACGCGGCGCAGGGCTCGCAACACGTCTGCACGCAGCGTCGATGTGACCACCTGACGCGTGTCGATGTGCACATCCATGATCTGCGTCGGCTCTCCCGGCAACCCAAAACTTTCGGTGGCGATGGCGACTTCACGGAAGTTTTGCTTGTACTGAATCCAATCCAGTTCGATCTGCAGACGCGCGAATTGGCCCTGGTCAAGGAGACCCTCCTCCAGCAACGAATAGATGGTGTCAACCACGTTCTGCGTGGTCGCGGCTGCTTTGACCTTGAGGTGATTGAGTTTCAGGATCATCTTGCGTTCAGTGCGGGTGAGGACTGAGGGACCTAACCGGCGAATGTAACAGCATACCGTGTTTTGGGGGTCCAATAGCTTGAGGCATGGTTCAGGCCGCCTAGATAGACCGGATGAGAAACGGAGAGATCGCGTTGCCAGTTCCTGTCTGCGTGCAACCGCAACTTCCACGCCATGTGCGTCAGCAACAGGTCGATCCCGATCACTGGCCGTCCAACGTGGCGTTGATTCGGGCGTTGTATTGAAACAACATCTGTTTTTAAAAACACAGCAAACAATTATTCACGATTTTCATAAATACCCATTGACACGCACCGCCGACCGGTGCAGACTCTTCCTGCGATTACAGAATTCTCTTCTCTGTCTCTCTCTGTTGCCTGGTAGAGCGGAAGCGCGGTATATGGCAGAAGAGAAGGCTCTCGCGTCCAGTGACAGGGCCAAATAAGATCACCCTAGTGAAGCGACTTAAGCGGTTTGTCGAACTATAGAAGAAGCACGTAAGTGAGTGGGTAGTTTCAGGTCGCTGCCGAAAGGGGACTTCCCGCCGCTGACGGATACCCAATGGCTAGCCAACGCCAGTCATTCCCGCCTTTTGAGTGAGATGAAGGAGAAATAATGGCTAAGCTGATTAGACTGACATCGGTCGTTGTTGTTTCTCTGCTATTCATCTTGTGGCGAACCTCAATTCTCTTGCAGCCTGCATCAACTGGGGTGAATGTAGAACTTTCAGAAGGTGATCAGATGTGCCTATCTGTGTTTAATGAGGGTCGCGACGCCGGTCATGATTTCTTCATCATTGCAACAGACGCACTTTGCCCGTACTGTGAGGAGTCGAAACCATTCCAGTTGGCGCTTGAGGAGTTTGGTGCTCCGCTAGGCATTCAGACACTGTATCTCTTCACTGATGGCCTGGCGGGCGAACCTCTGGCGGAGCGCTATCAAGCAGCAGGAAAGTCAATTATCCGTGCTCGCACAAGCGAAATCGGCATAAGATATACCCCAACATTCATTCGAGTGTCTTCTAAGGGAGTTGTGAAGGCGATCTGGATCGGGGCGGGCACAACCGAATCGGCCAAACAATTAGCATGGACCGCCCTTACACGGGGCAAGGATTTTAGGTTTGAGAATGCCACCTCTGCGGATCTCTCGGCGGCAGCTAATGGCAGCGGTGCCGCAATAGTTGGTTTCTCCAAGTCCGTGTTGGCCTCTTATCCCAAAGCAAAGTATTTTGACGAAGTAAGCCATTTTGTTGAGCGCGCTGAAAGCGAGTTGGATAAGGGTCGCGGCGTGATATTGGACTGTCAGAGTACACAGTCTCTTGATCTCTGCCGGTCTTCTGCTCGCGCGCTTTTTCAAAAGGGATTTTCCGATATGAAAACAATTGGGATGCCCTCCCGAACGTTGTCAACTTGTCCAGGTAGGTCCTCGCTCCTGGACAGGTTCCGTCCGCGAGGATAACAATATTAACACAATTTGCAAATTGAGAAGGAGTGGGTATATGATGAAGTCAGAATTAAAGAGATTGTTGGCGATTCCTGTTTTCGCGCTTGCTTTTGCTGCCTCGGAGCAAAAAGTGGACGCAGCGCATTGTGGTCAGTACAATCCTTTCAACGATTGCGGGGATAATATATTCTATCCTGGCCAATGCACAAATGACCCGTTTGGGTGGGAAGGCA
>JBDTUY010000120.1:0-10817 GCA_040007495.1 Acidobacteriota bacterium
CAAGCATTGATCCGCCACCAGTACCAGCGCAGCAGCAACACTCCGCCGGTTCCGGCACCTGTAACCAGCAGGTACTTCCAGGCGGTCGCGATCGAGTCTAAATACAGCGTCACCACTGCAGAAATGATCGTCAGAAGCAGGGTCGCAACCTTAGATGCGGTTACATAATGTTGAGGACTCTCGGAAGGCTTCAGAAACCGCCTATAGAAATCGTTGACCAGATAGCTAGCGCCCCAGTTCAACTGCGTTGCAATGGTCGACATATAGGCCGCAGCGAACCCAGCGACCATCAACCCCCTTAACGATGGCGGAAGTACCTGAATCATCACGCGAACATAGCCGGTCTCAGGTCGCGCGAGCCCTGGAAACAGGATCAGCGAACACAGCCCGACCAGGATCCACGGCCAAGGTCGAATGGCATAATGGGCCACGTTAAACCACAGCGTCGCCAGCAAGGAATGCCGCTCATCTCGCGCACTCAACATGCGTTGTGCGATGTAGCCTCCGCCGCCCGGTTCGGCTCCGGGGTACCAGGTCGCCCACCAGTTGAGTGAAATGTAAACGAAGAACGTGATCAGCGGCATCCACGCGGAGTTCAGATCGGGGATGAAGTTCAGCACGGAGCCGGTTGATCCGTGGGCTGCGTTCGCGTTTCTCAATGCATCAATCGTCGCAAGCTTCGCAAGCATCGGGTCAATCCCGCCCACCGATTCAACCGCAAAATACGCCAGCGCAATCGCCATCCCGAGCTTGATGACGAATTGCACTACATCGGTCACCAGCACGCCCCATAAACCCGAGAGCGCCGAGATGAACGACGTTACGGCGATCAGACAGATCACCAGCATCAAAGCTTGGAATTCGGTCACGCCCAGCACCAGCGAGAGGATATCGACCATCGCCTTGTTCACCCAACCCAACACGACGCAGTTGATTAGAATCCCCAAATAGAGCGCACGGAATCCGCGCAAAAACGCAGCGGGCCGCCCCGAGTAGCGAATCTCCGCGAACTCGATATCGGTTGAAACTCCGGAACGCCTCCACAGACGGGCATAGAAGAATACCGTCATCATGCCACTGGCAACGAAACACCACCATAACCAATTGCCCGCTATACCATTGGTTGCCACCAAGCCGGCTACGGCCAAGGGCGTGTCGGCGGCAAACGTAGCCGCCACCATTGAGGTACCAGCCAGCCACCACGGCACATTGCGCCCGGATAGGAAGTATTCGTCAAAGCTCTTTGATGCTCGGGACTTGTAGTAGAAGCCGATCCCCAGCATGAAAGCAAAATACAGCGCGACAACCGCCCAATCGATGAAGGTGAGTTGCATAAGAAGGTCGTTGGGGAATTATAGCGGGTGCCAGGAGAGTGAGCGACCTAACACTCCACCTAACACTCCAGTCCTGTACTGCGCCTGTAGCATATAAGCTACACTCGGATTAGTGACACCGCGTACGCGAACGTTGAGAATCTACGAAACGTCGGGTGGTTCCTGTCCGTTTATTTTATGGATCGAAGGCCTGAAGAATTTGCAAACAAGGGCAGTCGTTTTCGCGAGACTTGAGCGAGTGAAGTTGGGATTGCTCGGGGACTGCAAGGCAGTGGGCGATGGCGTTCAGGAGTTGCGGATCGATGTTGGGCCAGGTTACCGGGTTTATTTTGGGCAGGATGGGGCGACAACGGTGATCCTCTTAACTGGCGGAGACAAAGCAACGCAGAAGAAGGATGTAGCCACAGCAAAGATGTACTGGCAAGAATATAGGAGTAGAAAAAATGCCTAAGACGGTGTCCTACGACGAATACCTAACAGAGTCTCTCAAGGACCCCAAGCTAGCCGAAGCGTACTTGAAAGCAGCGCTGGAAGACTCCGACCCGAGTGTATTTCTGCAAGCCCTGCGAAGCGTGGCGCAGGCGCGAGGCATTGCCAAGGTTGCTGCACGGAGCAAGCTTAACCGCGAGAGCTTGTACCGGATGCTGTCAACGCGAGGCAATCCCAGCCTGCGGAGCTTGGGCACCCTATTGGATAGCCTCGGGTTTAGGCTTACAGTGCAGTCTAAGAACGCCGCCTAAGGGCAGTTGTAGTCGAGTTTAGACGTTGCACAACACCTTGTCTACTTAAGGTATGCGACGAACAATCATAGAAGAGGCTCCAGACAATCAGAGTAATCATTGTTGCTCACAGGACACGCCAACAGTCGAGCCGCCCTTGTCTGATGGAGCGGGACTTGGCGCTTCTGAGTCGTTGCGGTAAATTGAGCGACTTGGTAGAACGGCATTCTTGTCTGGTGCTCTTCTCTATACAAAAGATTTCACACATTTACGTGATACACTGATTTACGTGAGACAGGCGGCGACCAAGAAACAGGCTGCTTCGGCTGCCAGAAAAACTACGCGGGCCGTTGGTGCACCTTCGTCCGCCGAGTCCGAACAACCCACTCCCCATCGCAACGTCACACTCAGCCTCCCTGAGCCTCTACTTCGGCGTTTTCGCGTGTATGCGGCCGAGCAGAATCAGTCCATGACTCATATTGCGGCGCAAGCGATTACAAAATGGATGGAGCAATCCGATGAACGTCAGCGCGCCGTGGATCGAATGATCGCGCGGATGGAGAATCCTCCGGGCCGCAGCGCTGGCGGCAAGATTACCTGGACACGCGATGAATTGTATGACCGGGAGCCTTCTACTTCCGTCCCAAAACGAGGCTGACACTGGAATTCATCGATACCAACATCTTGGTCTACGCGCATGACCAAAGTGCTTTGGAAGATGATCGACAGGTTCGCGCAGCGCTCCTCCTCCGGCGTCTGCTAATGGATGGCACCCTGGCGATTAGTACCCAGGTTCTCATCGAATTCTATTCGGCTGCCACTCGAAAGCTCGGCCTGTCAAGCCTCGCGGCAGAGGGCATTTTGGCAGACTTTGGCGCCGTCACGATCCATCGCCCCAGCTACCCAAACTTGATCCATGCTGCACGACTGCACCGTGAGTCCAAGGTGGCCTGGTGGGACGCGCTTATTCTGACCAGCGCGCTCGAGTTGGGCTGTTCTGTCTTATGGACCGAAGACCTTAGTCACAATCAGCGCTTCGGGCCCTTGATCGTGAAGAATCCGTTCAAGATGTGACTGGGAGCGACGGGGCTATCGTGGCAGTATCCGCTTCAGATACTGCTCAAGGGTCTGCCACAGGTCCTGGGTGTTGAGAGGCTTGGATAGGAATCCCTGCATCCCGGCCTCGGTGCACTGCTGGCGCACCTGATCGGCGCAGTTGGCCGTCAGTGCAATGATGGGAACGTTGGCGCAACGCGGTGATTTGCGCATTTCGACTGTAGTTTGCAGCCCATCCATGCCGGGCATTTGCAGGTCCATCAGGATGACATCGAAGCGGTGCGCGTCAACGGCGGCCAGCGCCTCCGGACCGGATGACGCGGATACAACCCGTACTCTACGCCGCTCCAGAACTTGTTGTAGAACCCGTAAATTGATGGGGTTGTCTTCCACCGCAAGAATCAGCGGCGGGTCAAGGTTGGCGCTAACCGGGTCGGCATCGGCAAGCACTTCCGGACTCAGCACATCCGTCGGGCGGCGAAGCGGGATTTCTGCGGTGAAGGTAGAACCCTGACCGGGTACACTCCGGACTGAAATCTCGCCACCCATGACCGTTGTCAATTTCTTAGCCAGCGCCAGGCCCAGTCCAAGTCCTGGATAGGTCCGCGAGAGCCCATCTTCGGCTTGGCGGAACGATTCAAATATTCTCTCGATTTCGTTCGGATGGATACCAATTCCGGTGTCGACTACCGAGACGATCAGTACCTCGGATTGGCTCCGGTTTGCGTCCGTTAGACCAAGTGCATCTGCGGGGCTCGGCCGGGTTGTGAACGAGACGTTCACACGAACTGAGCCCGCAGTAGTAAACTTAACCGCATTGCCGATCAATCTGGCGGCCACTTCGCGTATGCGCTGCGCATCGCCCACCATCGTCTCCGGTAGCTCGGGGTCGATTTCGATCGACAGTTGCAGGTTCTTGAGTTGGGCCTTGGAGTGTTGTTGCTCGACGGCAGCCTGCAATGCCTCACGTACACAGAACTCGCTTTCATCGAGCGAGCATTGCCCGCCTTCGAGCGCCGTGAATTCGAGCGTCGCATTCAGCAGTTCTGCAAGGGAATCGGCACATAGCCGAGCCGCGCTCAGGTATTCCAATTGGTCTTGGTCCAGAGGCGTCTCGGACAGCAGATCCAGCATCCCCAAAATGCCGCTCAAAGGCGTGCGGACCTCATGATTCAGGCTTGCGAGAAACGCCCCCTTTATCTGGCTCAAATCGCTGGCTGGGGCGGGATTCGCGGCTGGATCGGCGATACGAACAGAGTCGCGTAGTCCAGCGCCGTCCGATCGTCGAGGATCCATTGCGGCAAGCATCTCTAAGGCTTATCGGCATCGCCCGGAAAATTATTTAGGGTTATCCCATATGCCTGCAACTAAGGTGCTTTATAGGCGAAGGTCCCGGACCCTGCCTATTTGCCCGTCGGCTTAGCGGGACTCGCCGGGGCCGGTGTCGCGGGCTTGTCGTCGATCTCGTCCCCAAAGATGATGGACGATTCTGCCTTGAACTGCTTGTAATCCTCATAGCGGACCACTTGGCGAATGCGCTGGTCGGAATCCTTAAAATGCAGCGTGTCTTCGGCGATGGTATAGGTGGGGAACCAGTACTTGCCGTCAATCGGCTGCCGGAAGGTCTCGAACTTGGGGAAGGCCTGATTCTTCGCGATGCCGACGGCGCGTCCGTAGCTCTTAACGATCATCAGGTCCCGGTCATCCACCCACACAATGCCCGAGAAATATCGCTTGCCGGAGGTTAGCACCTTCGGCTTCACAGCGAACGCGTAGCAATCGATCTCGTCCAGCGTTTCCTTGCCCAGATAGCGAATGAAATAGAAGGGCAGTTGCGAGGTGGTAAGCACGAACGGCTGCACATCTTTCAAATCCTGCAGATCTTCAGGCGTCAGTTGGATCTTGCTTAGCGTCGCGACCGGGGCGCGGACCACGTGCTCGGTTCGCTTCAGCCCTTTGTCGAACACGATGTCGGAAACGGTTTCCCATCGTCCTGTGATGTTGCCGCCGTTATCCAACTCCTGCACGCGAGCTGTCTGGCGATACGTGTAGCTCTCACGCGCTTTTGAAAACTCAGCTTCCTGAGCGGCAAACTTCTTGATGATCTCGTCGATCTGCGCCTGGGATAGTTCCGCCGGTTCCGCGGCACGCAGCGCGATCGGAGCTGCCATCCATCCGGCTGCCACCAACCCAATGATTCCAGTTGCCGCCAAAACCTTCCGCCACCCAGCGCCAATGTTGTTCTGTGAATGGATGTGCATAGTTCGGCTCCCGCTTACTTCCACTATATAAGGGATGCGCCTGGGTGGCGCGCGGTTACCCGGAAAACTGCCGTGAGTCCCGGCGCATAGTATAGGAAGAGGAGCTTCTGTCTATGCTTTCGCTTCTCCGATTGCCAGTAATGATCGCAACGCTCGCGATCTTTTCTCACGGATTAACTGTGGCTCAGTCTCCTGCTAAGTCGACAGCAGGCAAGTCAACCTCCTCTAAGTCAACCGTGGCAAAGGCATCCTCAACGCGAAAGACTCCTCGCACCAGTGATGGCAAGCCCGACCTTTCCGGCTTCTGGCAGGGTCCGCTCATGCGCAACTTCTTCCAGAGCACAGGCGGACCGCAATTCACGCCGGAAGGAAAGCAGGCGTATGAATACAACCTGACGCAGTCGATCAATCCGGAAGGTCTGTGCATCTTTGCAGGTATCCCTCGCGCGAGCATCAGTGGAGTGCCTTTCGAGATTATCCAGAGCTCGGCGCGCGTCGCCTTTCTTTACGAACTGATGACGGCCTGGCGGTCGATTCCGATCAATGGCGGCGTCCACCCAAAAGAAATGGACCCGTATTACTTCGGCAACGGCGCGGCGAAGTGGGAGGGCGATACGTTGGTCATCGACATCGTTGGCTTCAAGGATTTCAAGAGTTGGATCGATGACGACGCTCACCCGCATAGTGACGCGCTGCATGTGATCGAGCGCTGGCGGCGTCCCGACTTCGATCATTTGGAACACGAATCATGGATCGAAGATCCGAAATTCTACAGCAAGCCGTGGACGTACAGCCGAGTGTTCACGCACATGCCACCGGGACTGCAGCCGATGGAATATTCGTGCGATGAAAACAACAAGAATCGCGATGAAGGAAAGCTGCGGCCGGGTCCCAATGGAACTCCGCAGTATTAACCAATTTCCGATGTGGCGTGAGCTTTAGCTTGCATAGGAGCTTTAGCTCCGCTACGAACAGCCGTCGCGAGGCTTGAAAGCCTCTATGCAAGCTGTCCGGTCACGGATCCGAACGACCGAAAGCTCACGCCACGCTATTCGCAGGCTTCCGTGATACAGATCGATTCCAGCGTCCGGCCAACCGGAGGTGCCGGCAGGCCCTTCGCTATCATCAACTTGCGCAACAGCAGACCCGTATCCGGATGCGAAATGGCCGACTGCACACCTACGCGCACCAGCCCATCGGCATAATCCACCGGCTCCCAGGTGTGGACCGCCAACTTGCCGCCGCGATTGTCCGTGTTGCCGTAATCGCGGACATCGAGCTTGGCACCGTGATCCGCCAGGATCTGGACAACATCCGAGCGCCCTTTGTGCGCGGCTCCGTGCAATGCGGTGCGGCCAGTATCGGCCTGCACGTTCGGATCGAGGCCGAGGTCCAGTAGCATCTTCACGGCCTCAAGCGTCGCGCTCGGGGACCATTCATACGTGATGCCTTCCACCCAGCCGATGCCCGCAGCCACCTGCAGCGCGTTCACGTTCAGCTTGGTGGCAATCTTCGGGTCCGCGCCATGTGCCAGCAACAGCTTCATCAGCACCACGTCGCCGGATTGCGACGCCCGCAGGAACGCCGTCGCCCCATCTTCGTCCAGCCAT
The DNA here is from genome assembly GCA_040007495.1 of Acidobacteriota bacterium. Classification (GTDB taxonomy): domain Bacteria; phylum Acidobacteriota; class Terriglobia; order Bryobacterales; family Bryobacteraceae; genus Palsa-187. The sequence goes on from JBDTUY010000120.1 coordinate 6,981, forward strand.
TGATTGGTGAATACCGTGCGGGTCTCCGTGCTGTCCTTCAAACGCGCATTTACATCCGCGCCCTTGTCCAGCAGCACCTTAATGAACTCCAGGTGATCCATGTCGCCCTTGCGGACTGGATAGTCACCGGATTCGATATTGCGGTTGTCCGTCGCCAGATACAGCGGCGTCCACAGGCCTTTGTTCGCCAGATTCACATTCGCGCCATGCTCGATCAGATACTCGCCTAGCTTGTAGTAACGGTTCTGGGTTGCCACCAGCAGCGGACTCCAGCCGTAGCCGGTCACCTGATTGACGTCCGCGCCCGCGCCCAGCAGAACCTTGACCGAATCCAGACTGTCGGCCAGCACCGCGTACACCAGCGGCGTCAAAGCCCCGCCATCTTTCGCGGCACCGCCGCCGCGGCCTCCCCGGCCTCCCCGGCCTGCACCAGCCGCACCCCCAAACGCTGCCGGAACGGCCCCTCCGTCATCTGGATTGGCACCATCCGCATCCCCGGCTGCGGCATCTGCTGCAGCGCCGGCCCCGCGACCGGCAGCTCCTGCCCCACCGCCGCGTCCCCCGCCTGCTCCTCCACGGCCAGCTCCTCCACGTCCACCACCTGCCGCCGCAGTTCCAAGACCATTCCCGTCCCCACGCAACGCTGAAACCTCACCTAAGCCCAGCGGAGTTCCGGCCGCCAAAGCCTTACCTTGCGCCTCAACCTGCCTCCTGGGGTCATTGGCCTTGCCCAATGCCGGACCTCTGCCACGTTCACCGGGAGCAGAAGTTGCTTTGAAGTCCGCTCCCCTCTGAATCAGATATTGAATCGCAGGCGCATGGCCTTCATCCGCTGCCCACATCAGGGCCGTAGTTCCGCGCAGGCTGTCCTTCGCCTCAAGCTTCGCGCCATGATCCAGCAGCACCTTGATCGCTTCGACGCCCCCTGTCCGGGAAGCTTCCATTAAAGGGGTTCGGCCTAGCGGCAGTGTCTCGTTGGCGTCGGCTCCAGCGTTGAGTAAAGAGCTAAGGATCGCCCCATCGCCATTCACGCACGCCAGCCACAACGGTGTGGAGCCGTCGCGGTTGGCGGCCTTGGGGTTCGCCCCGCTCTTGAGCAGCAAGTCAACCAGCTCTTTGTCCGATTTGAAGACGGCCCAGTGCAATGCCGTAGCACCGTCGGCCTGTGCCGCGTTGATATCGGCCTTCTGCGCGATGAGCGTCCGGATCGCGGCCTTGTCGCCGCGCATCGCTGCATCGGCAACATCCGATTTTTCAGCTGCAAAACAGGCTGCGGATAGAAGAATAAGTACGGCACTGCCAGTTACGATGCGCTTCATAATTCCCTCAACGTTGATGCCTAAATCACAAAAGACGGGATGGTGTTGCTACCTAAGGAGAATGGTCGGGAGCCAAATTCTGACTCCTGACTCCTGACTCCGCACAACAGCTACAGATCTTCCAAGTGGCCTGTACTGTCGCCGATACTTTCCTGATGAATCCCGTACATATCCAAAACACTTAGCAATAGATTGCCGGTTGGCACGGTCTTGGTTGGGTACATCAGATGACGTCCGCCCTTCAGCTTTCCGTTCAATCCGCCTATCAGCACATGAGGAACGTCATAGTGGACGTGCTGGTTGGAATTGCCCATGTTGCTGCCGTAGAGAATTGCGGAGTGGTCCAGCAGCGTGCCGTCGCCGTCATTGGTGGTGTGTAGCTTCTCCACCAGGTGCGCCAGCATCTTGACGTGATACTGATTGATCCCTGCCAGCAGCGCAATGTTCTTTGGATCCTCGCCGTGATGCGAGACTCCGTGGAATGCGGACTTGGGGGACTCGCTCGCCGGATAGGTGCGGCCCGTCAGATCGCGCGCGAACAGCAATGTGCCGACCCGAGTAATATCGGCCTGGAATGCCAATGCGAGCAGGTCGAATTGCAGCTTGATATGTTCGTCGAAGGTCTGCGGCACGCCCACCGGAACCGACATGTCCGTGGGAGCCAGCGTGGAGGCCTTCATCGCAATCTCAAGCCGCCGTTCGATTTCACGAACGTTGTCGGTGTAGTTGTCGAGCTTGGCGCGGTCGGCGGAGCTCGATTCGACCTTCAGGCGCGAAAGGCTGCCGGTGAGGGAATCGAGAATGCTGCCGTCGCGTTTGCGCCGGGCCGCGCGTTCCTCTACGGTGCCACCATCGCCGAACATGCGTTCGAAGATGACCTGGGGATTGAGTTCCATGGGCAGCGGCTGGGTGGGCGAGGCCCAGGAAATGGTGTTGGTGTAAGTGCAGCTATAGCCTTCGCCGCAGTTGCTGGAGTTCGCGCCCGGATCTTCCACCGCCAGCTGCATGCTGGGCATCAGATTCTCGCGGCCGATCTTCTGCGCGATCATTTGATCGATCGTCGTGCCCGCGCGGATGTCGGCTCCGGCCGTCTTCTTGGGCTTATCCGCGCACAGGAACGCGGCAGCCACCCAATGATCCGCGCCGGTCGCACCCGGAGGCGGTTCCGCCGAACGCGAATGCAAACCGCTCAACAAAACGGTCTGATCGCGGAACGGTTCCAGGAATTTATAGTTGAACGGCAGCGTGGGTCCCAGCTTGCCGACCGTATCGGGAATCCAATAACCGGGAGCCGCGCCATGCGGCACGAAGCACCCGACGAAGCGCGGCTTTGGAGTTGCTACAGTCTGCGCGAGCGCGGTTCCGGCCGGTACCATCGCTTCCAAAAACGGCAGCGCGAGGGCCGTACCAGCGCCACGCAGAACCGTTCTGCGTGAAAGATGTTTCTTGGTGATAAAGGCCATGATTGCTTCTCCTTCTATAAATCAACCGGCTAAAAATCAAACCTGCCAAACCGAAGCGCAGGGTCACCGCGTAAGCGAGCCTCCGCCTAATTAATAACTACCGCGAAGCTCTCTGTTGATCGGTGCTGCTCTCCAGCTTCATGTTTGACTGGAACGGAGCACTCTTCACAATCGCCATAACCAACGCGGAGAACTTGTACTTGCTAGGCGCTGCTTCCCGCACGATGGACCGTAGCGTAGGCATGTCCTGATACTCCACGCCGCGTCCCAGCGAATAGGTCAACAGCTTTTCCGTCACCACGCGCACGAACTGATCGGAGTGGGCCACCAGCGAATTTCGCAGGCTGACCACGCCGGTCAGCGGAGTTCCATCCACCATCACGCCCGTTGCGTCGATCGGGTTATCCCCGTCGAACGTTCTCCATTTGCCCACCGCGTCAAAGTTTTCCAGCGCCAAGCCCATCGGCTCGAAGATCTTGTGGCACGTCGCGCACGATGGATTCGTATGATGCAGTTCCATCTGCTGGCGCATCGTGGGCGGTTTCGTATTGCCTGTCTTATCCACTGCGGCTTCCTTGATCGCCGGAACGTCGGGCGGCGGGTCCGGCGGGCTGACTCCCAGGAACGTCTGCAGATACCACTTGCCGCGAGCCACAGGTGAGGTTCGCGCAGCCTGCGAAGTCACCGTCAGCAGCGCGCCTTTTCCCAGCAGGCCACGGCGGACGTCCAACTCCGCGGGAAATTCCACGCGGCGGAACTGCGGTCCATAAATGTTCGGAATGCCGTACTGCTTCGCCAGCCGCTCATTTACATAAGTGTAGTTGGCGGTCAGAAGATCCAGTACGCTATGGTCTTCCTGCGCGATGCTACCGAAGAACAACTCCACTTCGCGCTGGAACGCGTTGCGCAGATTATCGTCAAAATCGGGGAATAAATCGACCACCGGCTCGCTCGCTTTCAGCGAGCGGACGCTCAGCCATTGCCCGGTGAAATTCGTAGTCAACGCTTCGGACTTGGGATCGGCCAGCATGCGCTTCACTTGCTTTTCCAGCACG
>JBDTUY010000121.1:0-10804 GCA_040007495.1 Acidobacteriota bacterium
GTCAGGATCCAACGGCGATGCCCATGGTCGTTTCCCTCCACGGTTGCACAAAGACAGGAAGCGCTTGACGGAGGCGCAAAGGGAAAGTATTCCGCCCTTTATCGGTGTGGATATTCGGCGGATCTAACGGGGGGGCAAGGGACATTGGATGGCAGTGTGCCCTTTACTTCGTGCGACTATACGCGGACAAGTTGTTCAGCCAGGGGCATGTTCACGATCGGAAATTTTGGCGGAGTGGAGTTCGTGCCACCGCAGATCCAAGTGCGCGGCGCTGGTGAAGCAGGTTATCGTCTTTCTCCGGTGGTTGACAACCTGGCTCGTTATAACGATGTTGTGCCAATCGTTTATGGCACGGCGTGGTATGAGCCTCCGCTCGTATTCTCCCGCAATGACGGAAACTTGACGGTCATGGAAGTACTGCTGGGGATGGGCGAGATGGACGAAGCCGTAAAGGTTGTCGTCAACGACATCGAAATCCCTGAGGGCGTGGCAGGCGCGGATATGACGGCCACCGGATGGTACAGCGTGGTTACGCCGGGCAGCCGATCGGGAGCCTTTAATCCGGATTTTCGCGATGGCAGCGGCAATCCGCTTGGCGATCCTTACGGAAGTATGGCAGTGGCCAGTGTGGTGGTACCGAATCGCATCGCGAGCGGCCAAACCGTTCCACGGATTAAGGTGCTCGCGCGCGGCGTAAAGCTGGAGCGATTCGATGTGGCGGGTGCTTCGCTCGGCGAAACCTACGCTAATAATCCAGCCTGGGTTTTGCTTGACGCTCTTAGGCGCAGTGGATGGCTCGTTTCTGAGATTGATACGAAGTCTTTTGCGACGACGGCAGCCTATTGCGATGAATTGATCTCGACGACCGACTTGTATGGGAACTCAATCGTCGTTCCGCGGTTCCAATGCAACACCGTGATTCGGAATCGGACCAGTGCCGGTGCGGTCGTTCGAGGGATTCGGGCCGGATCTGCGTTACAGCTTATTTATGGGGCCGACGGTCTCTTAAAGCTCCGGGTGGAGAATACCATCGCCCTGCAGCAGGCTGAGAAGCCAGCGGGCAGCAATAGCACCGACGAGCTAAATGGTGGATGGCCCGCGTATGAGTTTAGCGACGGTTCGGCAACATTTTCCGGGATACTAAGGAAGTCTAGCGGTGAGCCATCGATTCGTTTGTATTCCAGGGGACCCGGCGATGCGCCGAACCGCGTCACGGTTGAGTTCCAGGATCAATTCAACGAGTACCAACAGGACAGTCTTTCGTTGGTCGATGTGGACGATGCCCTTCTGACGAATCAGGAAGTCAGCGGCGGTTTTCAAGCCCTCGGGATTCCGAATTATGATCAGGCCACCCGCATGCTGGAGTTGCAGTTGGCGAAATCGATCGCTGGGAGCACATTCATCGACCTTGAGACCACCGTTAGAGGAGTGGAACTCAAGCCGGGTGACATCATCACACTTACCTACTTAAAGGAAGGTCTAGACCGTCAGGCGCTGCGAATCGTGCGACTGGTTCCAGCCACCAATTACGCAAGCGTACTGATTACCGCTCAGTGGCATAACGACGCCTGGTATACAAGTGAAGGAGCGGACGCTCATGGAGGACGCCGCCGTGGGCGATCAGAGATCGGAATCCCTCGTCCTTTAAAAGGGACCGTTTTGGATTCGAACGGCAACGAACAATTCGGGATTGTTGAAGAAGCGGTGCCTACGTCTGACGGTGGGCTGTCTGTAGAACTGAACGTAAGCTTTACTCCACCGGCAACACCTAGCGCGATCGCATCCAGCATTCCGTTAGTGAGTTTGAATCCAACGATTAGTTCCACAGGCGGTAGCCTTCAGGGCGGAGTGAACTGGTATTACGCCGTGAGTGCTCGCGATGCCGCGGGTGGGGAAACCGATTTGTCGTTCTCCGTGAAAGCCAAGATACCGACCGCAACGAATACTAATACGGTGACGCTGACTGGTCTTAGCTTTTCGGCGGACGCCGTCGGGATGAATGTCTATCGGGGATTGAATCCGACACAGTTTTCATTGGTCTCTGATAACCAAGCCGTTTCTTCGACCTTCACCGATACTGGTCTGACCTCCGAACTGAAGAGTCCTCCGGACGGAAATTACGATCACGCCGTCTTCTATTGGCGTCTTGAACTACAGCCGGAGGTGAGCGCGACCTTTCATTCGGAGACGACTATTGGAAGCTCTATTCTCGCCATGTTGGTCAATGAGTTCCAAGGCGCACTTGTCACCATTACGCGAGGTACCGGTGCGCGACAAGAACGGGTGGTCGTTTCCAACACTACGACGACTTTTACTGTGACTCCCGCATGGTTGATCGAGCCAGATGCAACCAGTTTCTTTGTCGTTAATGAGAACACATGGAACGCCGGCGGGGAATCGATATTGGGTCCCGTAAAACTCGCCGCTCCGCCTCGGCCTGGAGCGACCGTGCAGATCTCCGGACGTTCGGCCAACGTCTTGAAGCAGGAGAGTACATACGAACTCAATCCGCTAACTCGCTGGGAGATCGGGACGACATTAACCGGCATAGATAGCGGAATTCCTCCGCCTCCCGTATATGGTCTTGCTCCTGTGGGTAACGGTTCGATTTCGTTATCATCACTTGGCTTCACCAGCTTTACCAATACGCGGACGATCGATGCCGGTACGCTTGTCCTGTTTTATTGGGATGAATTGTTGAGCCCATCGACATTTTCTCTCAACGCCGATGTGGACTCGGCGGCTACGATCCTGGATCTAAGTTCTGCTGGGCCGGCCATTACCGGGATACTCTTGCAGATTGGCGCTGAGATCTTGGAAGTCGTGGATCCGCTCAGCGGCGGCACGCAATACGAAGTGATACGCGGATCGCACGGCAGCACAGCGGCGATGCACCTTGCAGGGAGCGTTATCTACCACCTGAAACGAACAATCCGGGTGCTACCGTTTCCGCGTGGATTCTTTGGGAGTCCGGCTAGCGGAAGTTACAGTCAGGCTATGTTCCTTCCGGATGTTCGGGTCGGCGCGTCGGAGTTATTCATGACCAATCAGTTTGGGGATGGGCTACTAACCCAAGCGGCGTACACCGCCACTACCGACCAAGGCATCCGCACGCTCTCCGGCGGCCAGTTTTCGATTGATATAGAGGGTTACCTCGCGGTGCAGACTGCTGCCGCACCTGCAATCTCGGTGGATGCAAATCACTCCGTTCGGGACATATTTGCTCAAGTAGCCGAGGCTCCCGTTGGCGGACCGATCGAGCTCTCCATCCGTCAGGATGCAACCGTGTATTGCACCCTCACGATCCCCGAACATGCGACCGTATCTACTCCATCAGTTGATGGTTTCGGCCTCGCACCTCTCGCCGAGGGAGTGCAATTGATCCTCGACATTACGGCTGTCCCGGGAGTTGCGAACACCCTTCCGGGCCGGGATCTCACCGTTACCATTCGTTTCTAAATACAGATCTCGAACCGCCGCCTTCACACCATGCCAGACTCCATCGAAAAACTCCGTCCAGACCGCGATCTGCAATGTTTCTTTTTCCATCCATCCGCGATTGCCGCGTTGAGTGCGACGTCGCCGGAAGGCTTCACCTTGTCAGGCACTTGGCGTCAGCAATTCGACTGGGCCGTGATTGAGTGGAATCGGGACAGCGTCTACGAACACCCGGCGTTTCGCTGCCTGCCGGACGGCGATCTTAGCGGTCTGGTTCTCACGTACGAAGAGACGCGCAGCAATTGTATTTCGATGGATTCGGATTTGTTCTCTACAGTCGATTGGCCTTACGTTCGTATCTGGGCGGGGACTATTCCCGAAAGTTCTAGCGATCCTCTTGTCGAAACGATCTTCTTTGTAGCATTGAACCGGGAGCGCGTCAGTCATGTAGAGCCCATCGAGGGCGAGTACGCCTCTGCCTATGCAGAATTCACTCTTTCGGGTGCGGCGGATCCGTACCAAACTGTTGGTCTGGCCTACAATCGCGTAGACTATACCTACGAGATTCAGCCTGGCGAAACACTTGAGATTGCAGTAGCGGCGATCGCAGGCGGAATGAATTCCGGATTCTCGCCCGACCTCAAAGCAGTACCCGATGGAGCGACAATTCGCGTTTACTACACCTCAGGAGTGGACATCGGACTTAGTACCACGGGCGATAACGGGAATCGTTTTTCGCTGTATTCATACTCGACGGGTCCGGCTGTTTGGGATTCAACCGGTCAGACGTTCGCTAACGGAATATCACCCACGAAGTGGCGAGTCACTCTCGACTTCACCAGTTTGGAGGGCTTCACCAAGAACCCGTCCACCGGCGATTTTTATAGGGATGAGGATACGCACGATCCCCTGTTGTTCTCCATCCCCACCGACATGATCCGAAAGATTCGATGGACCTATTCCGCGGATCTCCAACCAGCCGAGTTCGCCCGGAGCGAGTTCCAAGTGGTGGTCTCTAACTGGACGGTAACCGGCACCAACCGCACTTATTCGGTGGCCGGACCGGGGTCTCGACGGATCGAAGATACAGACGTCGCGATGAGTTATTCCGGATCTTGCTGGGAGGTCGGACGGGGGAACTATTCCGGGGGATTTATCCACTTTACGAAACACGCCGGAGACGCTGTTGCCGTGAGTTACACAGCAACTGGAACACATACGCTCTACCTGGGCACCCGCTATACCAATGCGGGCGCACTTCTCCACATTCAGGTGGATGGCACCTCTCTGCGTGACCTGAATCTGAAGGTTACACAAGAAGACGTCCTGATCCGTTGGCCCGTGGGTACATACCCCGCTGGTGATCACACGCTCAGTGTCACGCACGGTGAGGTTGATTGTGAGGATTTCTACCTCGACTTTGTTGAACTTGCGGTTCCGACGACTGACCTGCCGACCTTTCCCGAGATTCCGGTCCTGACCTTGGCCACGGACTGGGATACCGACCATTCGTTGGCGCTTGCTCCGGAACGTACTGCTTGGTTTATCTACTCCCTCGGATTTCGGGGTCGGCAAAACCACTACGTCGGTGCCCTTCTGTTCTATGAGCTCTACAACCCCGGAAATCACTTCGCCACAGCATCAATGACCTTCAGCGGGACCGTGACTCCGGGCACAATGCTCACCATCAACGGCCCAACTTCGGTAGATACTTTAGCGTCCCGTAGACTTCATGTCGGCGATACTCCTGAGACCATCGCACTCTCATTTGCGCAGGAGTTCAATCGCGGGTACACCGGAATCTGGGCTACCGCTTCTGTGCGACGTTGAACATCCAGTCTCGCAAGTTAGGGCTCTTAAGCGGGCTTGACACTTTCTCGATGTATGCTCCGGACAGCCCCGATTTGACTGCAACTTCCTCGGTGGTTGCAGGCGAAGATGGTGTATGGCTAACGGACCTCGCCGCGACCCCCCGCCTCAACCGGGCAATGCGAGACTGGACCCGGAGCTTCTTCACGGCGCTGAACGGCTACGGTATAGACGCTGTCGCGGCCTTCAGCACCGAATTGAAGGATGGTGACACTTCGGTAGACGCCGGCATAGCCCAGCGCGGGCCCGATGGTGACCCGATCCTACTGCCGACGCCTTCTCTCCAAACCAATTTTTCGCCAACCAGTACGGCATTCTGGCGTCAGGTGCACGCGGACTGTGCGGCAGTGATGTCGGATGCCGGGATTCAGCCATATCTGCAGATGGGCGAAGTGCAGTGGTGGTATTTCCCGAACGACGGTACGGACCCTCCCGACCGGCCCCCGTATTCGGGCATGCCCTATTACGACGACTACACCACCACGCAGTTTGAAGCCACGTATGGTCGCCCCATGCACGTCTTTCTGGACAATACAGCGGACCCCGCAGATTTCCCCGACGAAGCCAACTTTCTGGCATCCTTGCTGGGCGCATATACGGACAACATCATCGCCTACGTGCTGACTTCTCATCCCACTGCGCGGTTTGAAGTTCTGTATCCTTTTGATGTAAATCAATCGTCCTTCAACAAGGCTGTGAATTTTCCCGCAAGCTCCTGGACACCGGCAACTCTAACTTGTCTGAAGACGGAAGGCCTAGGCTTTACGTTCACCAAGCGACTCGATGCCAGTGAAGAAGGTATTGATCTGGGGGCTGTACTGGGCTTTCCCGCCGCTCAGAGGAGCCATCTGGTTGGGCTGGGCGATTCGACCGCATCTTGGTTAAAGGAGGCTCGAATCGCTAGTGGCAAGGGTTTTGAGAGCGTCGTTTTGTTTGCTTTGGATCAATTCTGCCTAATTGGCTACCCCGTTCCCATGCCCGCATCCCCACGCCGAGCCATTCGCTTCCGGCCATAACTCTCAATTATCAACTTACCTCTATACCTCTGGCGCTGCGATACCCTGAAAGCTAAGGCCTTCTGCGGTAAATGCCGATGATGAAGGTGCGGAGGGATGCAATTCATTGGGTATGCGACAGTTGTTTGGAACGGACGGTGTGCGCGGTCGTGCCGGAGATTATCCTTTAGACAAGCCGACCACATTCGCGTTAGGACTTGCGTTGGCCCGTTGGATCGGGACCAATCATCTGGATCCCGAAGTCGTCATCGGAATGGACACGCGAGAATCCGGACCCTGGATCGCGGAGCAGGTTGCCGGTGGTCTTGCACAAGGCGGCGTTCGAGCACTCAGCGCCGGTCTCATAACAACCCCTGGTCTGGCGCACATCGCGCGGACTGGCCACTTCGCTGCTGGCGTCATGATATCCGCGTCGCACAATCCATTTCACGATAACGGCATCAAGATCTTCGACCATTCCGGTTTCAAGCTTCCTGATGAACAGGAACAGATCCTCGAGAAGTATATCTTTGAATGGGCCGAATCTGGCGCCGTTGCGACGCCCGCCACCGTTGAGGTCGATAAGAGTCTGGACGAAGCCTACATTGAGCACCTGGCGGAAACACTTCCAGGCGGCCTAAAGGGACTCTCGATCGTGATCGATCCCGGCCACGGAGCGGCGACCTATCTTGCCCCCACGTTGTTTGAGCGCCTCGGTGCCACCGTTATCTTGATCAACAATCAGCCGGATGGCAAGAACATCAACCTGAATTGCGGCTCGCAACATCTGGAATCCCTACGCAAGAAAGTTATGGAGACAGGCGCGAATCTAGGTGTTGCCTTCGATGGTGACGCCGACCGTTCCATGTTCGTTTCGCACACTGGTAAAACGATAGATGGCGACGGCGTACTGCTGATCATCGGTACCTGGCTGAAGCAGCATCGGGGGTTGACCGAAGTCATAGCGACCGTCATGTCGAACCTCGGACTGGAGCGGGCCCTTGCTGCTCGCGGGATTGGCATGGTCCGGACTTCGGTTGGCGACAAGTACGTTCTGGAAGAAATGATCAAGCGTCAGGCGCTGCTCGGCGGGGAACAGAGCGGACACATCATCTTGCGCGAACTCGCCACCACCGGCGATGGTCTGTTGACCGCTCTCCGTGTGTGTGAAGTCATGCGTGAATCCGGCCAGGATCTGGATGCGCTCACCAAAGATCTCGAAATCTATCCCCAGTTGCTGGTCAACGTGAAGGTGAAGACCCGACGCCCGTTGGAAGACTTGAAAACGGTCAACGAAGAAATCGCACTCACACAAACCGAATTTGGCGACGCCGGTCGCGTGCTCGTACGCTTCTCTGGCACCGAACCTTTGGCTCGCGTCATGGTCGAGGGCCCGAAGTTGGACCGCGTGGAGCACTTCGCGAACTCTATCGCCGCAGCAATCAAAGCCGAGCTCAGCGACTAGCCCTTCAACCTCACTTCATCCCACAGTAAGACGCGCGCAGTAAAATGGAACATACATGCATGATCCTGCGCGCGGTCCCCAAGTTGTCGTTAAACGAGTCGACGAGTGTGAGACAGTCGACCAATTAATCCGTCACTGCTTCCCAGCCTTTGGCGGTGCGTTTCTGCGCCGCGTCTATACGATTCTCGATCGCGCGATCGGCGCCGGTTGCCCGCTCACCGTCTCCATCGCTGGACCCGTAACAGTCTCCGGCCAGCATCAGGCGTGGCTGATTCCTCTGCTCGAAGCCGGTTGGGTTGCCTACCTGTCGACCACCGATGCCGTCTGCTATCACGACGGCCATCGTAGTTTGACTGAGCATAAACACGGTCCCGTATTCGAGGTCCCGATCTGGGGCGACGACGGCGCTCTCCGCGATGAGCGTACCATTCGCGTTACCGACATGGCGTTTGATGAAGATGTCTTGCTTGACCAAGATAGATTCCTATCCGCGATGCTGCAGCGTCCCGAATTCCAGCACCAGATGACGGGCACTGAATTACGTTACCGCTTGGGCGCATTCTATGCGGCGCAGGAAAAAGCCGTTGAAGTCCAGCCCGGCCTACTCGCCACCTGCCACAAATTGGCGATCCCTGTATTCGTCGGCGCGCCGGCCGATGGCAGCGTGTTCCTGAACTCGATGAAGCTATGGGCCATGCACAAGGCTGGCTTGATCGACTCCTACAAGTTCGATCTCGATCTCCACGCTGAAGTCTACGAGGCTTGCGCCTATCATCGTTGGGGCCTGTTTGATAACGATGTGAAAGCGCTCGGGACCTTGATCCTCGGTGGCGGCGTCCCCAAGAACTATAACCTGCAGCCCGAACCTGCCTTGGGTCAGGTGCTCGGTTTACCCGACGTTCGCGGCTACAACTTCGATGTCCAGATCGTCACCGCGCCGGTCACCGATGGCTCGCTGTCATCCTGTCCTCCATCAGAAGCTGTTACTTGGGGCAAGGTCGACAAGGATACCTATCTTCAAGCGACTGAAAGCATGCAGGCGGACTATTCCACACTCATGCCCTTCATCGTCAAGGGGCTGCTCGACAATCGTAAGCGTTATCAGCAGATGGCGGAGGAGATCGGCGAGGATGCCCTATTCGCAAAGGAGCCGCATGCCAAAGGCTACCTGCGACCCAAGGAAGGCTATCGCCTGTTTGCACAGCGCGAGGAATTGATCGGACGCCTCAATACCGATGTAAAAGCCAACCGCGAATGGCTGCTGGATTCCATTCAATATTTAGTAGCCAGCAAGTGAACCGCCGGGCGACCTGGCTGTAGATGACGTTGGTGCCGTCTTATCGGGGTTCATCAGCGTCCATCTGCGGCCAATTATCTTACGCCGACCCTAAGATCAAAGCACCCAAATTCCAGGCCACCACCACCGCAAACAGAATATTCATCCGACCCAACAGCTTCATCTTACCCGTTTTCCAGCAGTAGACTCCCAGCCCCACCGCCAGCAACTTCACGAACAACAATCCGCCCAACGGATTCGGTCCCGCATGCAGAGCCGCGCGCACCAAAGGGTTGCCTTCTTTCACGCCATGCAGCAGGAACGCAATCGTGGTCATGAAATCCAGAACTTGTAGATAAGAATATTGCAGCAACACTTGGTTCACCCCGTTTTAGCCCTTTCGGCTACTGATTCGTCCCCGATGTGCAACCAGTGCAACCATCGTGTAGCTACTGTAAGCAATGGTCCGAGATGCGTAAATGGAGCAGCCTAGCCAGTACCGGCCCATTTCTCGCGTCGCATCACGTACCCGAAGTCCTGGTACCCTGAGTACGTTCGTCGCGATTCCCGGCATCCAACCGGAACAAATGTGGGCCAATTCTCGTCTTTACTCGAAGACGCCCAACAAGCGACTACGGAGAAACTCAATGAAAGCAATACTTTTGTGTCTGGCGACCCTAGGGTTGGTAAGCGCCCAAACCCCGGATATCGTAGGGAACTGGCAGGGTCCTTTGATGGCAGGCGCGCAGCAATTGCGCACAGTTCTCAAGGTAGACCGCAACGGTGGAAATCTCACGGCGGTCTTGTACAGCATCGATCAGGCACCGAATCCGATCCCCGTGGCTCAGATCTCGCTTCAGAATTCCGTGGTCAAGTTCGCGATTCCCGCGCTCGGCGCGACTTATGAAGGCAGGATGGCGGCCGACGGAACCTCCATCACCGGCAATGTAGTTCAGAATGGAAACCCGATGTCGCTCACTCTGGTTCGATCCACTCCCGCCACCGCGTGGGCCATTCCTGAGCCTCCGCCTCCGCCCGTCCAAATCGCCGCCAACAAGACCGTTCACCTGGAAGTCGCCACAGTGAAGCCCTCCGCACCTGAGGCTCGCGGACGTCTCTACACCTTCCGCGGCGATCTGGTTATGGCCATCAATACCTCGGTCATCAACGTCTTCACCTTTGCCTACGACGTGCATGAGCGGCAGGTGTCGGGCCTGCCCCCTTGGGCCTCTGATGAAAAATTCGACATCACCATTAAGCCGGATACTCCAGGGCAGCCGAACCTTGCCCAGATGAAGAAGTTGTTTCAGGAAGTGTTGGTGGATCGCTTCCAACTCAAGTTCCATGTGGAGAAGCGCCAGCTTGCGGTGTACGCCATCACGCTGCCAGCGGGCAAGCCGCACAAGCTCACGAAGTCCACCACGGCGGGCGATCTGCCGTCGCTTCTCTACCCAAGGGGCGGCCTGCTTCCCGCGCGCAACGCAACCATGTCTGACTTAGCGCAATCGATGCAGACGGCGGTGCTCGACCGGCCTGTGATCGATAAAACGGGCATTGAGGGACGCTACGATTTCACGCTCGATTGGATGCCGGATGAAACACAGTTCGCGTCATTTGGTCCGGTGGGAAAGCTGACGGACAACGGCAAGCCGAGCATCTTCCAGGCGTTCCAGGAACAACTCGGCCTGAAGTTGGAGGGAGTGCAAGCCCCCGCCGACGTGATGGTGGTCGACAAAGTGACAAAGCCGTCGGACAACTAAG
>JBDTUY010000122.1:0-10795 GCA_040007495.1 Acidobacteriota bacterium
GAAGGTCCGCGCCGATGATCACGCGACCGCCCGGATTACGGCAGCGCCTCAGTTATTTGAGGGCCATCTCTACGTCCCGATATCTTCTGGAGAGGAAGGTTCAGGCGGCGGCGCGACCTACGCGTGTTGTACGTTCCGCGGCAGCGTCGTCGCGCTGGACGCAGCAACTGGCAAGCAACTGTGGAAGACCTACGTGATCCCTGACGAGCCGAAAGCAGTCGGCACCACTGCCAACGGGACCATGCGATTCGCGCCCTCCGGGGCTGCAGTCTGGAACACGCCGACCATCGATGCCAAACGCAAGGCGCTCTACGTCGGCACAGGCGACGCTTACAGCGATCCGGCATCCAAATACACAGACGCCATCACGGCTCTGGACCTCGCGACCGGTAAGATTCTCTGGTCCGTGCAGGATACGGAAAACGACGTCTGGCTCGCCGCATGCATGGGAGCGAAGAAGCCCGAACATTGCGGACCAGATCAGGATTTCGGCTCGCCTCCGATGCTGAAGACGCTGCCCGATGGCCACGACATTTTGATTGCCGGTCAGAAAAGCGGCAACGTATGGGCGCATGATCCCGACAATAGCGGCAAAGTGCTCTGGCGATCGCCGCTGGTGGCCAACACGACCGAGTTCGGCGGCAAGATCGTGTGGGGCGGCGCATCCGACAGCGACACGGCCTACTTCGGTCTAGGCCCGGGCGGCATCGGCGCGGTCTCGATCCGTAACGGCGAGAAGAAGTGGTTTACGGAACTGAAGCCAGTCGCTGGAATGGAGTCGCATCCAGGCCAGGATGGTCCGCTGACCGCGATCCCCGGCGTCGTGTTCTCTGGCGGCTGGGACGGCGTTCTGCGAGCGCTTTCCTCCGCAACAGGCAAAGTCATCTGGGAGTACAACACCGCTCACGATTTCGACACAGTAAACAAGGTCACAGCCAAAGGTGGGTCGATGGGTGCAGCAGGACCTGTAGTAGCAGGTCGCACGCTCTACGTGCCGTCAGGCTATCTTGGTGTGCGAAGCGGCGCAGGCGGCAACGTACTGCTCGCGTTTGAGGCAGAATAGGGGGGCGGGACCCCAGTCCCGCGTGGAGGCCCTTGCCTCCACATCAAACAAAACGCCAGCCAAGGGGCTGCCTGCGGGACAAGGGTCCCGCCCCCGGTCTACTTCCTAGCCGCAACATACTTCCGAAGCAATTCATACATCACGACCCCGCCCGATGTCGCGACGTTTAGCGAATGCTTGCGGCCCAGCATCGGAATGCGAACATGCGTATCCGCGATCTCACGCAGCGGCTCGGTCAGCCCGTCCACTTCATGACCGAACAGCACGCACACCGGGAATCGTGGGTGCCATTCAAATAGATCGACACTACGCATGCTCGTCTCAATCGCCGCGATTTCGTAGCCGCGCGAACGCAGTTCCTGCACACGGCTTAGCGCGTCCTTCGTGTGATCCCACTTGACCGTTTCCTCGGCACCCAAGGCGGTCTTCGTCAGGGCTTTCATCGGCGGATAACCGGTATAGCCGCACAAGTGCAGAGCTTCTATCCCTGCCGCATCCCCAGTCCTAAAGAACGACCCGACGTTATACAGACTGCGGACGTTTTCCAATAAAACCGAAACCGGTAGCTTGCCGATGCCATCGTAGGCAGCCGCGTGGATGGTCGCGCGATACGGCAGGCGCTCGTCGTCATCAAACAAATGAGCGGCGCTCGGGATGCTATCCACAGGCCCCGCTCGTCCTTCATCTTGATTCAATTGCTCGGTTTCGTCCACGATCTACTACGGTAGCGCGAATATGTAGATCGCGGTCGGACCGGCTGGCAACTTCGCATCTGGCGGTACCTGAGCGGCCAACTCAGCGTATTTCGGATTGTCGCCCGACATCACAGCGATGTACTGCTTGCCCTTCACCGAATATGTGATCGTGCTCACCGAAACGTTTCCGCCGACGACCGTGTCAAACAGTTGCTTGCCGGTCTCAGCATCGAACGCCTTGAAGTGGCGCGAAATGTCGCCGTGGAATACGACGCCGCCAGCAGTCGCGAGCATCGCGCCTTGGCCCGGAGCCTGTCCCACATCGAAGCGCACGATGTCACCAGTCGACAAATTGATCTTCGCCAGACCGGATAGCTCACTCGGCTTGCCGCCTGGACGTTGCACCACTTTCCAACTACCGCCACGGCCACCTGCGGCTGCGCTGGTTTGCTCTCTGCAATTGTCGACGTAGGAAGTGTACAGCGAATTGGTCTGCGGAGAGTATGCGGTCGGCCAATAGCTGCGCGTGTTCCAGAAGCAGACCGTGTGGGTTTCGCCCGGTCCCTTGAATACGATGTCGTAGTTGATCGTTGCCTTCCCGGTCTTTGGATCGATATCGGCGATCGCAAAATTTGGAGTATCGAACGGGAACGGCGTCGCCCACAGGAACTGCCCGGTTTGGCGATCCAGCAAGGAAACGCCACCGCCCTCGGCGATCATGACCGAAACATCCCTTTCTTCCCCCGGCTTGATTGCGGGGTTGATCCACTTGACGGACTTAGGATTCGGATTCAACTTCACGTGCACCAACGTGCGTTCGTTGGTCTGATCCAGATCCCAATCGTCGCCCGGAAGATGCTGATAGTACCATTTCAACCTGCCGGTGTTGACATCCAAAGCGACGGTCGAATCGCTGTAAAGATCCGACGGAGTCGTGCGGAATGCGCCGTCGGCATTACCGTTATGCCTCGCTGAACGGTTGTCCGGCATGGGATTCGCGATACCCCAATAGAGTGTCTTGCGGCCTACATCGTAGGCACCGGGGAGCCCCCAGGTGGAGACTTGAACCTTGGTGAGGTCGGCTCCGTTCCAGCTGTCCGCTCCGGGTTCACCAGCGGCGGGGACTGTGTAGAAACGCCACTTCTCTGCGCCGGTTTTCGCGTCGTGCGCCGCTATGTAGCAGTTGTTTCGGTTGCCTGAGCACGCCCCGCCGGAGATCACTAATCCATTCGCGACGATGGCGCCTGAAGTGTGGCTTCGCGTGTCGGTCTTGGTTTCCCACCGCATCTTACCGGTCTTGGCGTCGATCCCGACGACGTTGCTGTCGGGCGCGGTCCATACGATCACGTCTTCGAAGATAGCCAAGGCCTTGGCGCGTCCCCCAGCACCTGCCCGCTTGTATTCCCAGATCACATCGCCCGTGGTCGCGTCCATGGCCTGAACGCCAGAGCCAGGCAGGATCACGTACATCACGCCATCGTGCACCAGCGGCACGGTCTCGATCTGACCTTTGCCTAGATCCTTGGTCCAAACTTGTTCTAGCTTCGACACATTGCCGACGGTAATCTGGTTCAGCGGGCTATAGCGCTGGGCGTCATAGGTGCGGCTGAACATCAGCCAGTCGTTCGGGCTTGGGTTCTCCAACATTGCCTGCGTGACCGGAGTATAGGCTCTCGCTACGGGCGCAGCCGCCGGTTGCGCATGCAGCCGGATGGCGGCAATCGTCGCTACAGCGATGACCCCGGCGACGGCGCAAACAAGGCCGGTTCGGAGACGGGTGAGTGCATTCTGCATAAGTTAGAGATTCCCGCATCCGGGCTCGAAACGCAAGCCCAAATACAAGCGCCCACCGCTTTTTCAAACGGCTACTTTTTGATCGTCACGCGAGCGTTTGACGCAGTGATCTCAATGCGATCCATATTGTGCTCAAGATCGAACGGTTCGTTTACCTTCGCGTCCGGCGCCAGCGTTCCCACCACTACCTTCACCACCAGATCCAGCACCAGCCCAGACAGGGGAATGCCAGAAATTTCGACATTTGTCAGGTGAAGAGTCGCGTGACCGCCAGTCGCTTCCAATGTCCCAGCAATCTTCAGTGGACGCTCTCCCTCAAGCAACTTGGCGAACATGGCGTTGATCTCCTTGCCGCCGGATTCCGCAATCTTGCGAAAGTCGACAATCGCAGAGATCTCAAAGGTTCCCTGCCCCAGCACAACCTTCGTATCATGAATACCGAGTTGCGCCTCTTCGGCAAGTTCCGCTTTGACCCAAGCGTTGAGTTCCGCGCCGGAGAGCAGAATGGCCGATCCGCGCTTGGCCTTGTCGTGCTTGATACTGTCGAACTTATTCTGAGCGCTAACCGCGAGCGAATCCTTCAGCGTCTTGTGTGGCGCAAACGCCGTTGAAGGCGCACAGATGGCGATCGTCAACAGTCCGAGGCCAAGCAGGAACTTCATGACTTCAGTGTAGTCCTCAAACGCACTGTCGTCGTCAAACGCAAGCCGCTATTGGCCGTCGACGATCCTGGCCAGCTCATCCGCGCCCGCTTGTGCGACTAGGCCGTCTTGCGGCGACGTGCCTCCGCTGATCCCGATCGCGCCGATGATCTCTCCGTCGAGATACAGCGGCAATCCGCCTTCAACCGGAATCGCATTGGAGATCTTCATGATCACAGTGCGACCACCAGCCACGGCTTCTTCCAAAGCCTTGGTCGGTCGCTTGAACAGCAGAGCGCTGCGCCCCTTTTCAACCGATACTTGCTGACTACCCAACTGTGCGCCATCCACGCGTTCCAGGTACATCAAATTGCCGCCATCGTCGATGATGGAAATGAACATTTTCCAATCGTTCTTGACGCATTCGGCAAGCGCAGCCGCAGCAATGCGCTTGGCTGCGGCGATGGTGAGACACTTCTTGGTGGCTAGCATGTCGAAACCGTAGTGTAGCAGCCGAGATACGGCCATCGCACACGGTCTACCCTATGAAAGATCCAGATCAACCGACCAATGATGCTCTTTTGTCGGCCCCTTGAGATCCACACTGTAGAACAACGTCTTACGATCTTCAGACAGCCGCACCGATTCGATCAGGCTCACGTCGCGGCCATCGAAGGAGCGCTTCAATTCCGTGCGCGATTCAGAAGTCCCTTGTGGCATCTGGGGCATGCGGCGACCGGACGAGACCCAGTCGCCGTAGTCGAGTCGATAGCGGTGACCACCCATGCTCCCGCCGACAACCCCAAGCCGACCTTTTTCCATGGCCCCCATCTGCCCAAGCAACATGTCCACGACTTCTAAGGCTTCCGCCGGAAGACGATCCAGTAGCGCGTGCAAGCTGTCCCGTCGCGCTTTGTCGTCGTCGCCGCCAGGCCTCAGATTCGCGAGTGCAAACTCCCGGACTCGCTCCAGCGTGACCCCGTGACGCCCGAGAATCTCGCAGGCAGGCGACGGTTCTTTCAGCAACCCCAACAGCTCATGCACCGTCCTGATGGACTTATGTTTGAGGCGCTCAGCTTCCTCGGCTGCAAAAGCGAGGACGCGTTTGGTCTCATGAGATAGAGGCAGATCAACCCCGATTGGCAGATTAGTCGTCGATTCACCAGCAAGTTGAAGAATTTCAGCACGAACGGCATTGGCCATGTCTGGGGATAAGAGCTCCCGCAGACCACTGTCCTCCCGTAGGACGCCAAGCAGCAAGTGTTCCGGAGTGATTTGCACTCCGCCCACCTGTGAACACTCATACCTCGCAAAGAAAATGGCCTTGCGAGCTAGCTCGTCGTAGCGTTCAAACATAGTGCCCCCTAAAACCTGCAGCCAGGTATGGACGACGTTCGTGCGAACAGTCTATTGATTGCTAGAGGTCGGCTTGGGCTCTGCCGGGATGCGTAGAACCTTGAAGGTGTTTACCGCGTCCGCTGGCGGCGGAGGAGGAGCCGCAGCAGCCTGAGCCTTGGTCTGCCCCGGGACGCCGCCCAGCTTCGCCAGTAGCGCGACGGTGCTTTCATGCGGAGAACGAACGCCGGCCAAAGATGCGCCAACCGCATTCGCCACATCGTGCGGCGTACGACCGGTTTTGTCTTGGACGTTGATCTCGGCACCCAGGTCTACTAAAGCTTGCGCCACGAGGTCCGCGCCGCGTCCGGCCGCGCCGTGTAGGGCCGTGTCGCCATTGCTGGCGGCAGCTTTTATGTCCAGGCCTAGGCCCATCAGGAACTTAATCGCGGCGACCGATTCCTCTTCCGTGCCGCGGGTTCGACCGTCTCGCCAGCCGTTGCCCGCCGCCAGCATCAGAGCGTTTACGCCGCTCTTGGTGGTGAGCTTGGGATTGGCACCATGAGCCAGCAGTAGCTTCATCATCTCCATGTCGGAGCTGTGAGCTGCCCGCAGAAACGGGGTGGAACCCGGACCCATCACGGCGTCCGACCCATCCAACACCGCCCGAGCCGTAATCGCTTTCAGCAGTAGCGCGTCAGGCGCAGCCTTGTGCTCCAACAAAAGCTTGGCCAGCGAGACAGGATTTAGAACGTCATCTACTTTGGGTGACGGGCGATTCGTCACGTCCATATCGCGCATATCGACAATCGCGTACAGGGGTGCGCGACCGCGACTATCGGATGCATTCGCATCCGCGCCATGTTCCAGCAAGTAACCCGCGATATCGAAGTGAAAATTGATGACCGCCATTAGCAACGCACTGGTGCCATCCGGGTCCGGCAAATTGACGTCGGCTCCAGCGGCGATCAAGATCTTCAATACTTCCGTCTGCCCATCCCGAGCAGCAAACAATAGTGGCGTAAAGCCGCCACGGGGAAAATTCATGCCTACACTGCCCGGCTTCGGTTTCAGCCCAGTGAAGTCGAATACTTTGGACTTTGCATCCACCGTCGCACCCTTGGCGATCAGCAGTTTTACGGCATCGGCATGTCCTTCAGCCGCCGCCCACATCAAAGCGGTCTGTCCGCGCCATGGCTCGGTCGTGTTGATCTGTGCGCCGCTGTCCAGCAACAGCTTTATGGCAGCCGGATTTCCGGTTTTCGAAGCGGTCATCAGAGGAGTTTCGCCCTCGCCTTGCGGAGCATTGGGATCGGCGCCTGCCTTCAACAACAAGGCAATTACATCCTCGTCGCCGTTTACACACGCCTCGGTCAACGGAGTAACACCGTAGCGATTGGCCGTCTTCGCATTGGCACCGGCGGCAAGCAGATCCTTGACAGCTGCTAGGTCGTCATAATGCGCGGCCCAATGCAACGCAGTCGCGCCATCCACCTGCGGAGCGTTCACGTCGGCCTTCTGCGCCAACATCTGCCGGACGGTTTTCCAATCTTCGCGTGCCGCCGCATCCGCCATCGCAGACGAACTGCCATTGGTCGCCGCCTGCGCCGGACGCGTCAGTGCCGGAGCCAAAACCAGAACAGTGGCCAGTGCCGTCAAGCTCAGAATCGATCGCATGTGGTTCTTCTCCCGCATTTTTCAGAACGTAATTGCACAGCCGCCTTACAGATCCATCATGCTTTACAGATCTGACAAGGGGCCGGTGCTATCGCCGATGGACTTCTGCTCCACGTCGACGTTCTGCATGATGTTGACCAACAGGTTCGCCATCGGCGTATTCTCTGCGTACTTCAGATGCTGTCCGCCCTTGATCTTGCCCGTCGCGCGCCCCGCCAACAGGACCGGAAGAGGCGAGTGGTTATGCAGGTTGCTGTTGCTGAGCGCGCTGCCGAACAGGATCGTGGAGTTGTCCAGCAAATTGCTGTCACCCTCGGGCGTCGCCTTCAACTTGCCCAGGAAATGCGCGAGTAGCGTCGTGTAGTAGGTTTGAATCTTGACCAGTTTCGCGAGCTTCTCCGGTTGATCCTGATGATGCGACGTCGCGTGATGCGGCTCCGGCACTCCGACCTGCGGATAGCTGCGCTGGCTAACCTCGCGAGCCATCATGAAGCTGAACACGCGCGTCACGTCACCCTGATACGCCAACGCCATCAAGTCGAATATCAGCCTCACGTGCTCGTCGTAACTGTCGGGCACGCCGACCGGCGCATCCGGCACCGGCATCTGGAATCCGCCCTGCTTCTCTGCAATCTGCAAGCGACGCTCGATTTC
The DNA here is from genome assembly GCA_040007495.1 of Acidobacteriota bacterium. Lineage (GTDB taxonomy): Bacteria > Acidobacteriota > Terriglobia > Bryobacterales > Bryobacteraceae > Palsa-187. The sequence goes on from JBDTUY010000122.1 coordinate 7,860, forward strand.
CCGGATGTTCTCCAGGTATTCATTCATCCTGACTTTGTCGCGAGTTCCCAGGTCCTTCTGCAACCCCGGAACCTGCCGCGTGATCTGATCCAGAATGCTGCGGTCTTCCTGCATGCGCGCGGCGCGTTGATCCGCCGTGCCGCCATCACCAAACAGGCGCTCGAAAATTACGCGAGGATTGATCTCCATGGGCAGAGGCGTGGTCGGCGTCCGCCAGGAAATCGTATTCATGTACGCGCAGCTATAACCCGCATCGCAGGCACCCACCAGAGCCGTCATATCCTCAGTCGCCATTTCGAGCGACGGATAGCGCGTCTCCTGACCGATCTTCTCCACCGCGATCTGATCGACCGTCGTCGCCGCCCGAACATCCTCGCCTTCAGTGCGCTTGGGATGAACGCCATTCAAGAACGTCGCACTCGCACGAGCATGGTCCGCTCCGCCGTCGCCCAGCGAATCGGCTTGATGATGGCACAGGTTGGTCAGCACCGTAAGGCGGTCCTGATAGGCGGCCAGAGGCTTCAGAACCGGCGACAGGTCGAATTTACTGCCAACTTCTTTGGGCGTCCATTCACTCATCACGGCACCATGCGGAATGTAGATGAAACCCAGACGCTGCTTGGCCAACGCAGCGGTCTTGCTTTGCGCCGTCAGCGCGGGAATCATCGAGTCCAACAATGGCAGAGCCAGCATGGTTCCAGCGCCACGCAGCACGGTCCGGCGTGAAAGATGTTTCTTGCTAATGAATGTCATGGTCGCTCCTAGTTTTCCTGCCTACAGCTCAATCTGCACAAATAAACCGTCTAACCGATCCTTACGGATTCACGCCCACCGCAACTTGGCCTACCTGGGCCGGCGGCTTGATCTTCATTTCAAAGGGAACGCTCTTCACGATTCCCAGCACTACGGAAGAAAAGCGATAATCATTGGCCTTCGCATTTCGCACCACACCCCGGACAGCCGGCATATCATTGGCATCCAGACCACGGCCCAGGCTATAAGTCATCAACTTTTCAGTAAACGTCGTCACGAAATTATCGGGATGCGACAGCAGGTTCTTGCGCAGAGCGACAGGCCCGTCCACCTTGGTGCCATCCAGCAGCACACCCGACGTATCGATCGGAGCACCGGAATCCTGCGTGCGCCAGCGGCCCGTAGCGTCAAAATTCTCCAGCGCGAAACCCAGCGGGTCCATCACGTTATGGCACGACGCACAAGCCGGATTCGCACGATGCTGCACCATGCGCTCCCGCACCGAAGTCGCTTTACCGCCTTCATTGTTCTCCTTCAACGCGGGAATGTTCGGAGGCGGCGGCGATGGCGGAATCCCCAGCAAATTCGACAAAATCCACTTTCCGCGCAGCACCGGCGAAGTCCGCGTAGTGTGCGAGGTTACCGACAGAATGCTGCCCTGCCCCAACAGGCCACGACGTGCATCGTCGGTCAGTTGAACACGACGGAAACGGGTCCCGTACACGTTCGGAATTCCATAGTGCCGAGCCACCCGCTCATTCACATACGTGTAATCCGCGTTCAGCAGGTCCAGCACATTGTGATCCTCGCGGAAAATGCTACCCAAGAAAAGCTGCGTTTCTTTTTCCAAATCCTTGCGCAGATTCTCATCAAAATTCGGGAACTCCTGGGGATCGGGGAACGTGTTCTTCATGTTCCGAACGTAGAGCCATTGTTCGCCAAAATTCTTGACCAGTGCGTCGGAGCGCGAATCGGCCAACATGCGACGCACCTGCTGCTCCAGCACCGCGTTGTCCCGAAGCTTGTTCTGCGCTGCCAGGTTCAGCAGCGTCTCGTCCGGCAAACTGCTCCACAAAAAGAACGCGAGGCGTGAGGCGAGTTCAAGATCGGTTACCCGATATGCGGTTCCTTCCGCAACCGTTGCAGGATGCGGCTCAAACCGGAAGATGAACTGAGGATCGGACAAAATCAGTCGAATAGAACTCTCGATACCCTGATCGAAATTCCCGCCCCGATTGCGGCTTGCCTGATAGAAGCTGAGCAGCGGTTCCAGATCGCGCTCCGTCGCCGGACGGCGGAATGCCTGCCGTGCCAAACGCATCAGAATCTCGCGAGCACACCCGACCTCTTGACTGGAGGACGTTGGACGGCAGGAGAAGATCTTCTCGCGGCTGGGCGTATCGCCAGCGCCAGACGCGTTGTACGGGCCGGCAACCACGAAATTCTCCACGTGAGGCAGCCCGGCTTCGTTCACCGGATCAAGCGTAGTGCGCAGGAATGGCTGCAGTATGTAGTCTTCCTCAGCTGCGTTTTTCTTTACGAACGTGACTGCGACCAATCTCGGGCCAGCTTTCACCGGCAACTTCACGGTGAGGCGCGCGGCCATCTCCGCCATCATGTTCGTTGGATTCAAACTCTCCTTGTCGGTGTCTACCTTGCCGCCGATTTTGGTCGAGAATACGCGGGCGTTGTCGATCAGAACTTCGATCTCATGCTCTTCTTCCAAACCACGAATCACGTCCACTGTATTGCGAGCCAGCAGAATCCGGAACGTATATTCGCCATCCAGCGGGAAGGTATGTCTCGCAGCAACGCCGCCACGGGTTCCAAGCGGCATCCCTTCCATGCGATTCGCCTGCGATAGATCCGCCTTGGCCTTATAGGTTGTAGCCACCGGGCCAATCGTTGGATCACCCACCGCAAGACGCGCGATCTTTGCCGACGCACCTACGTACTGCTCCAGCAAGGCGGGAGAAACGCCCAACACGTCCGCATTATTATCGAACCCGTAGCTTTCATCATCGGGCGGCAGCAACGGACCCATGTCCATCTCAACTCCCAGCAGATCTCGAACCGAGTTGCCGTATTCGGTGCGATTCATGCGGTGCAGCGTCGACCGACCAGGATTCAAACGAACAGCAGCCGCACGATCAAGCGAGGTCTCCAGGTAAGTTGCCAGACCA
>JBDTUY010000123.1:0-10785 GCA_040007495.1 Acidobacteriota bacterium
AACGATCGCCGTCAACGCAACCAGCAGGATCAGAAACAGAAACAGTCCGGTCAACCAGCCGAGACGGGCTCCGTTCAGAATCGAAAGTACCTGACCGGTTCGCCGCCGATACAGAAACACCGTGAAGATACCACCTGCGATCAGCAGAGGCAGCGCGAACGGCGCCAGCACAGCGGAAAACAGGAGGGCAGAGATTCCGGCCGGCAAGGCCGCACGCACGGCGGACCCGTTGCTAAGGCTGATGGGCTGCGGAACCGGCGGGGCGTTGCTTGCCGCTGCCAGCTGTTCCGGTGAAATTGACGGGCGGCTTTCCGGTTCCGGGAGGACCACAACCGGAGCATCGTCGACCATCGTAGGCGCATCCCGCTGCGGCTTGCCGCACTTATGACAGAAGCGTGCGTCCTCGGGAAGCCGTGCGCCACATGTACAAGTTGGAGGCACGCTTCCAGTGTGCCACGTTCCGGGCGAGCCGGGGCACCCATTACACTGAAAACTGGATATGGCCCTGACACTGTTAGTACTCGCCGACCCGAAAGCCTCGTGGTTGAAGCTGTTTGATTCTCTTGACGCCGGAGTCACCGTGATCGTGACGAATGACGAAGATCACGCGAAAGACTCCGCGCCCAAAGCCGACGCGCTGCTAAACGGGATGACCACGCCTCGATTGCTCAGCGTGGTTGTTCCCCTGCTGACCCGCGCACGCTGGATTCATTCGATGTGGGCGGGGCTGGACGCCGTCTGGTCACCCGAACTGCGCGCGAGCACTCTGCCGTTGACCAACGGTCGAGGCGTGTTTCGCGTCTCGCTAGCCGAATGGACCATCGGTGCGATGCTGCACTTTTCCTACGACATGCGCCGCATGATTCGGCAGCAGGAAGCCCGAACCTGGGAAGTATTCACCACCACGGAACTCGCCGGGAAAACGCTGGGCGTCATTGGATATGGGGCCATCGGCAGGGCTACTGCGGAGCGCGCGAAAGCATTCGGGATGCGCGTGCTGGCTCTGCGCCGCAGGCCGGAGCTGTCGGAGGCCGATCCGTTTATCGATGAGAACGTATCGATCAAAGAGATCAACCGCCTCATGTCAGCCAGCGACTACGTCCAAGTGGCCGCGCCACTCACCGACGAAACCCGAGGCATGGTCGGCCCCGCCCAGGTCGCGGCCATGAAGCCGACGGCAGTGATTATCAACGTCGGTCGCGGCGCAGTCATCGATGAATCGGCCCTGGCGGACGCGCTCAAAACCAACAAAATTCGCGGCGCAGCGCTGGATGTGTTCGCACTGGAGCCTCTGCCTGCTGACCACGCCTTCTGGGGCTTGCCGAATTTGCTGCTATCGCCGCATACGGCCGACCACACACCGGATTTCGTGCATCTGGGTGTCGAATGTTTCCTAGACAATCTGCGTCGCTTCCGCGCAGAAGAGCCTCTGTTGAACATCGTAGACCGACAGGCAGGTTACTAGTCTCATAGTTGGAAGGCGGGTTCCGAACAGTTCCGAACCCGCGCCGGGAACCGTTCCCGGCTTGCTACATTCCCTGCATGGCCGGTTGTGAACCGGCTGCGGGATTGGATCCCGCCTTCCAAAATCGTGATCGAGCCATTGAGAAATTGAGAAGGAGATTCGATGACCGTAACGTTTGAAGACGTTCGCCAAGCCAGCATTCGTATCCAAGGCATCGCCAAAGAAACCCCCGTCCTGCGGTCCCACACCTTTGACGCGACCACCGGCATCAGCGCCTTCTTCAAGTGCGAAAACTTCCAAACCGGGGGAGCCTTCAAGATCCGCGGCGCGGCAAATTTCCTGCGCTCGATTCCTAAGGACGATCTGCCGCGAGGCGTCGTCGCCTATTCGAGCGGCAATCACGCGCAGGCCGTTGCGATCGCGGCCCGCAAACTCGGAGTTTCCGCGACCATCGTGATGCCGACCGACGCCCCGAAATCGAAACTAGAAGCCACGCGAGCTTACGGCGCGACCATCGTCTTGTACGACCGCCTCACGGAGGATCGGGCGGCCATTGGTTCGCGCATCTCCACCGAAACCGGCGCGACCTTGGTTCCGCCCTTCGACCATCCGTGGATCATCGCCGGCCAGGGTACGACCGCCTTGGAACTGATCGAAGAAGTCCCCGACCTGGACGCCATCGTCGTGCCGATCGGCGGCGGCGGTCTGATGTCGGGCTGCTCCATCGCCGCGAAGCATCTGTCGCCGAACATCCGCGTGATCGGCGTGGAGCCGGAGACCGCCAATGACGCCTTCCTTTCATTGGCAGCAGGCAAACGTGTCGAAATCAGTCCACCGGATACCATCGCCGACGGTCTGCGCGTCCCCGTCACCAGCCCTCTGACCTTCAGCTTCATTCAGCAGAACGTAGAACGCGTAGTCCTGGTCTCCGACGACGAAATCCGCGCGGCTGTCAAGTGGCTGCTGCTGCGGATGAAGATTCTGGTGGAACCAAGCGGCGCAGCATCGGTCGCCACGGCATTGGCAGGCAAGTTACCCCAGGATGTTAAGCGCGTCGGGTTCGTCCTGTCCGGCGGAAACGTCGACTTCGAGGTCCTGGCCGGCTTGTAAAGGACGTGGTTCGCAAAATAGCGACCTGGGAACTTCCCCCAGCCCAACTCCGTACTCTAAAACAGGCGTAATACTTGGCGGCTGCCGAAGGGTCGGGCCGTCTGCTATACTTAATTTCGACTAACTAAGAGGGTCTACTTGGGTGGACCGAGGTGTGCGTTTTGCTTCAAGCTTTGCGCAGCCTACGGATGCAGCCCACCGGACGCAACTATGCCGAAACGTACTTTTCAACCGAATAATCGCAAACGCGCTAAGACTCACGGCTTTCGTGTCCGTATGTCGACAAAGAATGGCCGGGCTGTCCTGGCCCGCCGCAGAGCTCGCGGCCGTCACAAGCTGACTGTCAGCGATGAAAGAGCCATCCGGCTCGCGTAAACGCAAGATTTTAAGCTAGGGTTGGCAAAGGCAAAAGGATTTAGTCATCAATGACGGGCGATCAGCAAACGCGCCTGTCTCGATCCTGTGATCGCATTTCCGTGCCCGATTTTTCGTGCTTCCGTTCCCCAAGTCGGCCCGCATCCTACGCTCGGCGGAGTTTCGCAAAGTCTATGACAACGGCGTCCGTGTGTCTGGCCCCTTATTCGCTGCCTTTTGCCTCAAGCGGGTCGCAGCGCCCGCTGCATCACTCAAGGGTGTTTCGCCCCAGCCAGACGACGTCGGCACCCCGGTCCGTTCAAGTTTCTCTCATCCCATTCTTACCGGAGTGCGTCTGGGACTCACCGTCCCCAAGGCTGTCGGCAAGGCCGTCGCACGCAATCGAATCAAGCGCCGCTTGCGGGAAGCGTTCCGTCTCCAGCGTCCGAACTTTGGAAACGCAGGCGATTGGGACGTTGTTCTCAACCCCCGACGCGCCGTTCTCAATGCGACATTCTCTGAAATCGAAGTGGCACTCCGAAAGGTGATGGCGCGATGCAAATAAGAATCGCCGTCGCCTGCCTGCGCCTGTATAAGCGGTGGATCTCACCGTTGCTGCCCTCCACCTGCCGATACCACCCAACCTGTTCCGAATACATGCAGGAAGCCATCGTAAAACACGGCGTCTTGCGAGGCGTCTGGATGGGCCTGGGCCGTCTGGCGCGATGCCATCCATTTCATCAAGGGGGATTTGACCCCGTTCGATAACGTTCCGGGCTTGTTAAAAAATATGCTGGATAAACTGTCCATGGAAGTGCGGCTCCTGATCGCGTTTGTAATGATGGGTCTGGTATTGGCGGTCAGTCAATACCTGCTTCCGCCGCCGCCCACGCCCCCTCCCACCACAGCCACAGTCGAAACCGACAAGGGCGACAAGCCGGGTGCGCCTGCCAATATCCCGAACACCGCTCCCAATACTCCGGAGTTGCCAACTGACACTCCTGCTGCCAGTGCCGTGAGCGCCGCGCAGGAAGAGACCGTCACCATCGACACCAACCTGCACCACGTCGTCTTCTCCAATCGCGGAGCCGTAGTCAAGAGCTGGGTTCTGAAGAAATTCAAGGACGCAAAGCACGAACCATTAGATCTGGTGAACGTCCGGGCAGCCGCCCTGAAGGGCAATCTCGCGTTGCCTGCGCCGATGTCTTTGGCCTTCAAGACGAAACCTAAAAGCGATCTGAACAACAGCCTGTTCCGTGTGACCCAGAACGGGCTGAGCGTGACCTTCGATTACTCCGACGGTCGTACCGCTGCCACGAAGACCTTCGACTTCGCGCAGGACACGTACCTGGCGAAAGTTAGCTCCCAGGTGATTGAGAACGGCGTGGCAGTCCCGCATTCGCTGGTCTGGCGCGGTGGTTTTGGCGATTCAACCGTGGTCAATCCGGTTGCCGACGGCCACCTGGTGTACTACGACACCTCGGCGAATTTCCCCTGGTACAGGTCACGACTACGAACAAATGTGACTGACCATCCGCCTACCGGGCAGGTAGCATTCGCGGGAATCGAGGACAAGTATTTCGCCGCAGTTATGCTTCCAACGCTGGCCGCTGGACAGGCAGGCGATCAGGGCGGAACGCTCGATATTACGCCGTATTCCGACAACGTACCGAAGGCCGACCAGAAGGAAGAACTACGTGTTGGCGTCGCTGTCGGCGGCAGCGGAACGAACGTGCTGGCGCTGTACGTGGGTCCAAAAGACGACGACGTTCTGGAACCCGTCGACCCGCGTCTGGGAAAATTGATTGACTGGGGCTGGTTCTTCTTCATCGCGCAACCGCTGTTCCGGGCGTTGACCTGGGTGACCGCGCACCTGACGCACAACTACGGTTGGGCCATCATCGTAGCCACCATCATCATCAACACCATCTTGTTCCCGCTTCGGCTGACCAGCATGAAGTCGGGCAAAAAGATGCAGGCCCTGAAGCCGCAGTTGGACGCCCTGAATGCCAAGTACAAGAACATGGCGCTGACGGACCCCCGCAAGTCCGAACAACAGGCGGAAATGATGGAGCTGCATAGCAAAAACGGCGTAAATCCAGTGGGCGGCTGTTTGCCTATGCTGGTTCAAATCCCTGTTTTTTTCGCGCTGTACAAAGTACTCAGCATCGCCATTGAAATGCGCGGCGCGGAATGGCTCTGGGTGGCCGACATCTCTCAACCCGAAACCCTGGCGATCCGTGCCCTACCCGTCATCCTGGTGGCATCGCAGTTCCTGACGCAGAAGATGACGCCGGCTCCGGGCGTCGACCCCACGCAGCAGAAGATGATGCTGTTTATGCCTCTAATGTTCGGCTACATTTTCTACTACGCATCCGCTGGCCTCGTACTATACTATTTAACCAGTAACCTGGTTAGCATCGGACAGCAGTTTGTGATGAACCGCGCGATGCCAACACCGGCGGCAGTAACCGTAATACCTGTGAGTTCGAAAAAGAAGAAGTAGCTTCTTACAGGCCGACGGGCCACAACATTATCAGCCGCAAAAACCTTGGGCAAGGTGATCGAACGAGTGAACGATTCTAAATATACAAAAGCCAATGGCGAAGCCCGTGTCCGCCAATTCCTGGACATGACGATCACCCGCGCCGGGTTCGATCTGAAGTACGCCATTTCCAGCGGCGAGGTGCCGCATCCGGATTTCGAAAATCCCGACTTCCTGGTCCGCTTCAGTGGCCCCGACGTCGAGCTGTTATTAGCCAACAAAGCCGAGCTGTTGTTAGCCATGGAGCAGTTGACCATGGAGGCCATCGGCATGACGTCCGACGAGCACGCACGCCTGTGCTTCGACGCCAACGATCATCGCATCCTCCGTATTCAGGAACTGCGGATGTCGGCCCAGGCCGCCGCCGAGATCGTTCGGAAGAATCATCAGCCGTTCCACTTTAGCCCGATGAATAGCCGCGAGCGCCGCCTGCTGCACCTGGCTCTGCGTGATGAAAAAGAAGTGCGAAGTGAAAGCGTCGGCGAAGGTTTCATTCGCCAGGTAGTGATCGTGCCCGCGGACATGACGACGCTCCCCGAACCGATTCGCCCGCCCCGTCCGCGCCCCGAAGACGATGCCCCGCGCAGCCGCTTCGGTCGAAGTGGCCCCGGTGGTGGACGTGGTGGCGAGCGCCGAAGTGGCCCAGGCGGCGGACGCGGCGGCCCAAGAGATCGCGGCCCGAGACGGTAAGTATTAGCCGCAGATGAACGCCGATAAACGCAGATAAAACTTTGTTCTTGTTGTCACTCTCGATCCCTTTTAGCTCGCCAAGTAAACTACGTCTCGTCTAAAATCTGCGTTCATCAGCGTTTATCTGCGGCTAATTTGTTTTAAGCGATCTCTCCATGCGCACGGGTGACACCATCGCCGCGATTTCCACCCCCCCCGGTCGCGGAGGCATTGGCGTCGTCCGCATCTCCGGTCCCGAAGCCCGCGCTATCGCGGAACGCATCGCGACCTTTTCCTCCGATCACACTTGGCGACCGTGGTCCTCCAGCATCGCGACTCTGCCTGACGCCCAAGGCAACCTGATCGACCAGATCGTCGTCAGCTACTTCGCCGCGCCACGCTCCTTCACCGCCGAAGATGTAGTCGAGCTGTCCTGTCACGGCTCACCCGTTATCTTGCGCCACGCGCTCGATCAAGCCTGCCGAGCCGGTGCTCGTCTCGCGGAACCTGGCGAATTTACGCTCCGGGCATATCTCAATGGCCGCATCGATCTTCCGCAATCTGAAGCGATACGCGACCTAATCAATTCCACAACTCTGTACCAAGCCCGCATCGCTGCGCAGCAATCCGAAGGCAGCGTATCGCGCAAGCTACAGCCGATGAAGAACCAGCTATTAGAACTAATAGCGCTGCTCGAAGCCGGAATCGACTTCGCCGAAGACGACATCAGCGTCGCACCCTCTGCAGACATCCTTCGTCGGCTCGATCCAGTGACCACCGCCGTCGCGAATCTTGCGGCAAGCTTCGCGTACGGCAAACTCGTGCATGACGGATTCACGCTGGCGATCGTAGGCCGACCCAATGTGGGCAAGAGCAGTCTGTTCAATCGCCTGCTGGAACAAGATCGCGCCATCGTCACCGACATCCCCGGAACTACGCGAGATGTTGTGTCAGAAGCAGCGGCTATTGGAGGCATTCCGGTTCGTTTATTGGATACAGCCGGGATTCGCGAAGGTCAGGATATGGTCGAATCGTTGGGTATCGAGCGTAGCTATCAAGCGATGGCCGACGCGGACCTGACGGTCATTGTTCTCGACGCCACCCAGCCCGAATCGGCCGAGGATCGGACCCTATTGGAGCGCGCACAATCGCAAGGCAAGCATCTGATCGTGACGAACAAGTCTGATCTTCCGCATACGCCGCGCGCAAATGCACAGGACGTCTCCGCCCTAACCGGCGCAGGAATCGAAGCCCTGCGACGCGCCATCATCTCCGCTGTCGCACCGCCGAATGCAATGGAATCGGATGGCGGATTCATCACCAGCCTGCGTCACGAGCAACTACTTCGCGAATCGCAGGAAGCCCTGACCCACGCTCGCCATGCAGCAGAGCTCGGCATCCCGCATGAGATGCTCTTGCTGGACCTCTACGCCGCGCTGAACCCCATCGACGCTATCACTGGGGCAACCACAGCGGACGATATTCTGAACCGCATCTTTTCTACGTTTTGTATCGGGAAATAGGCTATTTCCGCAAGACGAACGAATCGACGTAACGCTCCAGTGCATCGGTCTCTTCCGCAATCAGCTTGTTTAGCTTACGAAGTTGTTCCAAACGTTTGAGGGAATGCTGGATCTCTACCCCGATCATATGACCGTGCCCCGCCGCCCCGCAATATTGGACTTGTCCCACCAGCGTAGTGTCCTTCACTGACACCTGCACCCAGGATTCGGTGGGAATCGGTTCGTGTAGACGCAATGCCAACCCTCGGGTGGACACGTTCGCAATCGTCCCTTCCGTGGGAGCCTGCAGCAATGCGAGCACTGTGACAGGGATAGATTCCCGAGGCTTGTATCGCGGGGGCCGGTTACGCTGCACTGGGAGCTTATCGGCCACTTTCGCAAAAACTTTGCGCCGGAAGCCGACTCGATGAGTTGCACTGGGTCCTACTTAGTGATCTCATCAAATGGTCTACTCTTACCACCAGCCTTATGAACCCTGCCAAAACACTCACCCGCAAAACCCTCTCCTTTTTATCCCGCCGCAACGCGATCGCGATGTCGCTGCTGGCCGGATCAATCGCGCTCGTCGCCGGACTGCTAGGAGCGCAGCAACTCACGGACCAGACACGCAATCCTTTGGCGGGTAACGCCGCCGCAGTGGCGGCAGGCAAACAGCGTTTCTCCCAAACCTGCGAGACCTGCCACGGGCAAGGCGCTCAAGGTGGCCGAGCACCCGCTCTAATGGGCCGCACCTTCACCCATGGAGCGGCGGATAGCGACCTGTTCCAGACCATCCGCGTCGGAGTCTCCGCCGCTGGCATGCCATCGTTTTCTACTCTGGCAACTGACCAGACGTGGCAGTTGGTGACATATCTTCGCAGCCTGACCGCTGCGATTGGTCCTGCGACTCCTGAAACTGTGCCGGGCAATGCAGCAGCCGGAGAAGCGCTATTTTTCGGCAGCGCGAATTGCTCAACGTGCCACTACATTAATTCACGCGGCGGCGTGGTTGGCCCGGAGCTGTCGGCTGTGGGCCGCCTTCCTATGGCTGCGCTTCGTGGGAAGTTGCTGAATCCATCGGTAAATATTTATCCGGGCGTCCCCACGCAGCAGCCGACCGTGGTGGTCGCCAAAAGCAAGATACCCGGAGTAAAGGAGATCCGCGGCCGTCACCTTTCCGACGACGCCTTTCATCTCCTGCTGATGGATGCTAGCGGCACGCGGCACCGCTTGGATAAAAACACACTCGCGTCGATCGAAACACGCGATGAATCGCTTATGCCGGCCGTTCGGCTCCCCGAAACCGATCTGACGAATTTGATCGCGTATCTAAAAACGCTGACTAGCCGGGACTATACGAAAACCATCCAGGTCGACATCCCCGGCGGTCTTGGCTACGATCGCGTCAAGAATTCTGCCGCTGAACCGCAGAATTGGCTGACCTTCTGGGGTGATTATCAGGGGCATCACTATTCGCCGCTGACCAGCATCAACGCCTCGAATGTCGGACAACTGCAAGCGAAGTGGTCCGTGCAGATCCCCGGCAACTCCATTCTGGAATCCACGCCGATTGTGGTCGATGGCATCATGTACACGTCCGGGATGCCGGGGGAAGTGCGGGCGTTGGATGCCAAGACGGGGCTGGGGTTGTGGCGCTACACCCGTCAGCAAAAGGTCGTAAATCCGGCTGAGGCGAATCGCTTCAGCCGAGGCGTGGCGGTGCTGGGCAATCGCGTTTTCCTCGGAACTCTCGATGCGGCGCTAATCGCACTCGATGCCAGAACAGGCCAATTGCTGTGGGAAAAGCAGATTTCCGATACCATGCAGGGCTATAGCCTGACCTCCCCTCCCTTAGCCATCGACGGCATGATCATCACCGGCATGGGCGGAGGCGAATACGGTATCCGAGGCTTCATCGACGCTTATGACCCCAAGACCGGTGCGCGCCTGTGGCGCTTCTATACAGTTCCCGGCCCAGGCGAGCCAGGCCATCAGACGTGGAAGAGCGATAGTTGGGAACACGGCGGCGCGGCCACTTGGTTGACCGGCAGCTACGATCCCGAATCCGATACGCTGTATTGGGCCACCGGCAATCCGGGTCCGGATTGGGATTGGAAAGTACGCGAAGGCGATGACCTGTACTCGTGCTCAGTCCTCGCGATGGACCCGAATACCGGAAAGCTCAAGTGGCACTACCAATTTACTCCCGGCGATTCGCACGATTGGGATTCGACGGAAGACATGGTTCTCGTCGACCGCATGTGGCACGGAAAGCCCCGCAAGCTGCTACTGCACGCCGACCGCAACGGAATGTTTTATGTACTGGATCGTGCTACAGGCGAGTTCCTGCAGGCGACCAACTTCGTAAAACAGAACTGGAATGAGGGCTTCGACGCAAAGGGCCGCCCCAAGGTGCTGGAGTCGTCCAAGGCGTCCACCGAAGGCGCAATCGTGGCCCCGTCGGTCATAGGCGGTACAAATTTTCAAGCGCCTTCGTACAGTCCGATCACAGGCTATTACTACGTACAAACACTCGACTTCGCGCAACGCTATACGCTCGCACCCGAAAAGTTTGAAGCGGGCAAGCAATACAAAGGCGGCGGCTCCGCGAGTTTCGGCGAGCCGCAAATCGGAGCGATCAAGGCCATCGATCCAGAGACGGGCAAGATCGTGTGGGAGTTCCCCGTCAGCCGAACATCGTTCACCGCAGGCGTGCTCTCCACCGCGGGCAACGTAGTCTTCGCCGCAACCGCCGAAGGCAACCTGATCGCGTTAGACGCCAGGACCGGCAAGTCACTATGGCACTACCAGACCGGAGCCTCCATGTCGGCTTCCCCGATGAGTTACTCAGTGGATGGCAAGCAGTTCGTCTCAATATCCGCCGGGAACGTGCTGTACAGCTTCGGGCTGCCCGAGTAGCACACCTATCAGACACAACCAGCTGGGGCAGAAATTGCTATCTGAGCACCTGCTAGCATCATTAGAGATGCCTCAAAAATGTGGAGAATCCAATGGCTAATCTCACTCAAGAAGTTCTCCCCCTTATCGACTTCCAGCGCAACCCAGACGCGTTTCTCCACAAGATGAAGAAAACGCATCGCGCCGTAGTGCTCACCGTAGAGGGCAGAGCAGAACTTGTG
>JBDTUY010000124.1:0-10736 GCA_040007495.1 Acidobacteriota bacterium
TTTGGGACTACGATACGCAGTGGGGGGCCGACCGGTCCCGCAGTGGCAAGGGGCCTAGAAGTTACGGTCACTTGGAGTTTGAAAATACTGAGGTTCTGCTGGAAGTGCATGCGGAATACAATGTCCCGGCCTGCTTTGCAGTGGTCGGGTCGGCAGCTCTCCCCGGCGAAAGGCCGTATCACGATCGAGAGCAGGTTGCCCGAATTCATGCGGCTGGGCACGAGGTGGGTAGTCATTCCTTCCGGCACGAATGGTTGCCGAAATTGACCCGTCCTGAATTGTTGGAGACATTGCGTTCCAGTAGGCATGCGCTGGAGGATTGCATCGGAGCCGAGGTGACGTCGTTTGTTCCGCCTTTCAACCAGCCTTACGATTACCCGGCAGGCTGGTCCTTTAGCCGGTCGGAGCGGCAAGAGGTGAAAGGGTTTAGAACAGATTTGGGCATTCTATGCCAGGCGTTGGCGGAAACGGGGTATCGCTTTTGCCGCGTGGCGCATCGATCCTTGCTGCAGCGGACCAAAGAGTGGGTGGTGGGGCGACGGATCGACCAGCCGTCCGAATTGCAAGATATCCACGGCATCCAGTGTGCCAGACTCAACACGCCCGGCGGATTTTCGTCGCAGACGCGGCTTCTGCTGGAAGAGAATCTTGATTCCGGCGGCTTATGGGTCGTGTATGGTCATCCTCATTCCATTCTAGAAGACGGGCCTCAATCGATCCATCATCTTCGCGAACTTCTGCGATTGGTGGCCGATTGGCGGAAAGCGGGCAGGATCCAGTGCGTCTTACCGCGCCAGCTTACCGAACTGTCTCGCGGCTAGTTGGTCATCGTGAAATCGATACGGTATCCCTTGTCAAGCTGTAGAACAGAAATATGACTCCAACCAATACCACCCCGGTCCGAAAGCCAGCGACCCGGCGACGCGCCATACTCGGTAACTTGCTGGTGCTGGCCGTAACTTTGATCGTTGGCGCGCTGCTGGGTGAGTTTGCGGTGCGGATGTTCCGGCCGCAGCAACTCATCGTTCCGCGTCCGGAAATGTACCGAGCCGACAACTTATTCGGCTGGCGTCATCGAGAGAACGTGGATACCACCTTGAATTCGGGCGAGGGCTTGATTCGATTCAACACGGACGCTCGGGGCTATCGCATCGACCCGAAGACCGTTCACCCAAAAGCGGACGTGCGCGTGCTCATGCTAGGAGACTCGTTTCTGGAAGCAACCGGCGTCCGCACGGAAGCGGTGGTTTCCGAGTTGCTCCAGACCGACATCGCGAACGCAACCCATAAGTCGGTCATCGTGGACAATACGGGCGTTGGCGGGTGGGATCCGAACCAGTATCTATTGGAAGCCAAGCGAGCGTTCGCCGGAAATTCCTACGACTTGGGTATTGTCATGATCTACATCGGGAATGACTTCGTTACGAAAATCGCCACGTCCTATCCGCCACGGCAGCCTTCTCAGCTGCACTCCTTCCGGATGCCCAAGAAGCTCACTTCAAAGGAATGGATTGACGCGATCTTATATCCGATTAACGACACGCTGGAAACCCGATCACACTTATTTCAACTTGTGAAGAAGCAGATGGATATACCGTTGTCCTGGCTGGGACTCACGGCGAGCTACTTTCCACCGGTCTTCCTACTGACCGATCAAAGCTCGTCCCGCTGGGATGTGACGACCACGATTTGCCGCTCGATTGCTGAGGAATTTGCTTCGCACAAGGTTCCCGTAATCTTCGTTCTGGTTCCTACTCCTTATCAGGTTGACAAAGACACGTTTGAAACCTATCGCCGGGCATTTAAGATCGACCCGAAATCAGTCGATCTTGAGCAGCCGAACAAGCTGATGAATACGCGGCTGCGACAGGCGAACCTCACCGTATTGGATCCTTTGGAGGAGATGCGGAAGGTGGAAGATCAAGGCCAGGAACTCTACGGCAGTTTCGATAGTCACCTGAATGCGAATGGGCACAAAGAGTTGGCCAAACTACTGATGCCTTTCATTGCCTCGTCTTTGGTGCATTAAATATGAATGTGGAAACTTTAGATCCGATTGCGGCGACCGGTCTGGGACAGGAATTGCCGTGCTGGTGCCGCCAGGGACAGTGGGCGGAATATTTTCGCACGAAGGATTTCGGCTTGCTGCGGTGCAGCGAGTGCGGATGCTTCCGCATCGATCCTCCAGCTGTCAGCGCTGCAGAGGAGCTGGCGGATTTTTACACCGGCTATTATCAAGGGAAAGTTCAGGCTGTTCCCGCAGCCACCGCAGTCGGTCGCACATCGCGATACTGGCGGGTGGTTGACAAGCATCCCGCTCTGACTCGCGTTGGCGAGGCGGCCGTGGACATAGGCTGCGGAGATGGGACTCTGTGCGCCGAACTGAAGGCCAGCGGGTGGCGACGCGTCATCGGCATCGATATGTCCAAGGGCCGCATTGCGCGGGCCCGTAAATCGCATCCCGAAGTCACATTTTTCGATGTTCCTTTGCAAGACAGCGGTGAGCCGGATAACAACCTGGACCTTGCCATCCTGGACAACGTGATTGAACACGTCCCAGATCCGGTGGAGCAATTGGTGGCCATCCGCAAGAAATTGCGCAACGGGGCCTCGCTGGTGCTTATGACACCCAACATGAAGTCGGGGAACTTCCGGCTGCTAGGACGCCGCTGGACGCAGGAACTAGCACCGCACGTCCACTTGTTTCTTTTTACGCCCGCTTCTTTGTCGCGACTATGCGAAATGGCCGGCTTTACGGTGGAGGAGGCGGGGAGCTTTCATTTGGCTCCCTACAGCATCGGGAAGTGGTTTTCGCGTCTTTTCGCCGGGGAGTTGAAAGGCGCGCTGTGGACGGCGGTTCAGGAAGCGGGCAGCATCTTTTCCAGACTCATCGGCTCCGGACCGATGGTCTATGTCGTGGCGACACTCCACATGCCGGGAGAGAGATGAGAGCAACGCCCATGCACGCAATCTTGAGTCAAGCGAACCGAGTGACCCGAAAGCTGGGGAAGCGTCTGTTCTCGCAGCTTCTATATGCCTCCTTTGAACCTGAGGCGCGACCGCAGTTGGATCTGATTGAGGCTGTCAAGAAAGAACGGCGTCTACTGATCCGCTTGGACGAGGCTTACTATCTTATTAACGCCGTACAGAGCGCAGCGAAGATCGCGGGCGACCTCGCCGAGGTGGGGGTCTATCAGGGCGCTTCAGCAAAACTTATTTGTGAAACGCGATCGCCAGACCGCCATCTACACCTGTTTGACACTTATGCAGGCTTGCCCCAACCGGGAAATCTCGATCCGAGTTTTATTGCGGGAGAATATTCCTGCGATCTTGAGAGCGTCCAACAATACCTGAGTGCTTATCAGAACGTGTCGTTCTACAAAGGGCTGTTTCCCGGCACCGCTGGCCCTGTCGCGGATAAGCGCTTTTCATTCGTAAATCTGGACGTCGACCTGTATGAGAGCACGCAGGGGGCGCTGGAGTTTTTCTACCCGCGCATGTCGCCGGGCGGCATCCTTATGTCACACGACTACGGATCGCAGACCGGAGTCCGGATGGCTTTCGATCAATTCCTGGCGGACAAGCCGGAGCCGCTGGTCCGTCTGATCGGAAGTCAATGTCTGCTGGTGAAACTCGCCTAGTCCGCATGGTCCAAAATGTCTAACGCGTCACCCTCATTCGGGAACCAGTGCATGATTCAGCGGTCGGCCTGGGAAACCAAGACTCGCGCGGCATCAGCGGACGGAACTGCCAGGAGGCTCGCTCCGTTATGAGGTTGTGCATTATATCTTCCAAGGAATGCTGGCAACAATCCGATGGGATATGGGCTTCCTACGGTGGATTTCCTTTACAGATGGCGGCGATGTCTTCAATCTTCCAGACCAGCGAACTGGTGATCGTACGTTCTCAACCGAGGGCCGGCGCACTGCCTTTGCCTGCCGACGCCCAAGTTTTCGCCCTACGAGAACCACGCGGAGAGGGGCTGAGGCGCAAGTTGGACGTGCTCTTTATGCTTCCCTATTACCTCTACGTAATGGCGAAGCATGTGCGGCGTGCCGATGTGATTCATGTGCCTCTGCCCGGGGACCTACCGCTGCTGGGCATGCTGGTCGCGGTGGTATTTCGGAAGCCTGTGATTGCCCGCTATGGCGGGTCGTGGAAGTCCACCTCGGTGACAACTACGATGAACAACGTGACCCGCAACCTTATGCGCTGGCTGGCTGGGGGGAAGAATGTGATGCTGGCCACCGGTGAAGATGTCGGGAAGCCAGCGGTAAATATGGAATGGATGTTCACCACGGCTCTCAGTACTTCGGAAATGCGCGGAATTCAACCGCAGTTCGACCGCGGACTGAATACCCCGGCGCGTATCGTCTTTGCGGGCCGTTTGTCATCGGAAAAAGGTGCGGATGTTCTCATCCGGGCCCTCGCGATCTTGAACAAAGACAATGTTACCCAACTGCACGTGACCTTTTTGGGGGATGGACCGCAAAGGTCCGAGCTGGAGCGTCTGGTCGACGCGCTGGATTGCCGGGGCCAGGTATCTTTTGAAGGGCAAGTGAATCGGAAGCAGTTGAACCAATATTTGAGTGCCAGCGATTTTGCCGTGCAGCCGTCGTTCACCGAAGGGCTGTCGAAGGCGTGGCTGGATGAAATGTCGCACGGATTGCCCCTGGTAGCGACTAGAGTGGGAGCGGCCGAAGCAGTGGTAGGAGGCGATAACGTTCGAGGATGGATCGTACCGCCCGGCGATCCGGAAGCGCTTGCTGCAACCATTCGCGACGTTCTATTAACTCCGCGTGATTGGCCGGCGCTTCGGCGGCGGTGCAGGGAATACGCGGAAACCCGGACCACGGAGAAGTGGGCCGACGCGATCGCCATGCTGTGCGCGAAACAGTGGCGGTGTTCCTTCAGTCAGGGCAAGCTCACATACTGACCCTGAGAGACTGACCGAATGTTACTCAGCATCTACCACAAGCTGCCTCCCTCGTTGCGATCCGTCGCGGCGTCCGCGCATGGATATTACCTGCGTGGATTACGATACAGCCGCGAGACAGAGCGCCTGGTGCGCCAGGCCATCGAGCAGGAACAGTGGACTCAGGCCGAGTGGGCGGATTGGCAGCAACAGCGAACGGCCGATCTGTTGCGGCACGCCAGATTGCACGTGCCCTACTATCGGAACTACTGGGCGGAGCAGAGAAGAAACGGCAATCAAACGTCTTGGGACTACCTGGAAAACTGGCCAATCCTGGAGAAAAGTGTGCTGCGTAAGACGCCGCGTGCCTTTGTTGCGGATGAATGCAAGGACAAGCTCTTCCTGATTCAGACCAGCGGCACCACCGGAACTCCGCTCCAGTTGTGGCAGAGCAAAAAGGCGTTGATTGAATGGTACGCCTTGGTGGAAGCCAGGTCTCGGCGATGGTACGGAGTTACGGGGCAGGATCGCTGGGCGATTCTGGGTGGGAAATTGGTGGCTCCGGTGCAACAACGCCGTCCGCCCTATTGGGTATGGAACGCTGGCATGCGCCAGTTGTACCTATCCAGTTACCATATTTCACCGCAATCGACCGCTGCGTACGTTGCGGCACTGCAAGACTATCGGGTCAAGTACCTGTGGGGATATACATCCTCGCTCTATTCCATTGCGCAAGGGATGCTGGCGCAGAAAATAAAGGCTCCAGAACTGAAGGTTGTGATCACCAACGCCGAACCGCTGCATGACTATCAAAGGGAGGTGATGGAAGCTGCCTTTCGTTGTCCGGTCCGGGAGACGTACGGAATGGCCGAAATGGCAGTGGCAGCGGGTGAGTGCGAGCACGGAAGCCTTCACTTGTGGCCCTCCGTCGGGTTGGTAGAGGTGCTGGACGGCGAGCGTAAGCTGGCCGCCCGTGAAATTGGCGATTTAGTTTGTACAGGTTTGATCAATGCCGATATGCCGCTGGTCCGCTACCGGGTGCGAGATCGGGGCGCTCTGGCACCCACCGGAACAGAATGCGCGTGTGGCCGAAGTCTTCCTATGCTTAAAGCTTTGGAAGGCCGAACGGACGACCTGATTTACGCTTCGGATGGACGCAGTTTCGGACGCTTGGATCCTATTCTGAAGGGGACGCTCCCTATTAGAGAGCTCCAATTTGTACAAGAGGAACTCGACGCCGTGCAGGTCAAGTACGTTCCAGCGGATGGATTCAGTTCGCAAACCGAGATCGAGTTAACACATCGGATCCGGCAGTATTTGGGCGATTTCACAGTGCGGATGGTGGCGGTGGACCGCATTGAGCGCAGTGCAAACGGAAAGTTTCGACAGGTGGTTTGCCTGCTGCCAGCAGACCGGCGGCCATCGATCCACCGCCAGGTAACACCGCGCTAGCTATACAATTGAGTAGAAGTCAATGATTCCGCATCAACCATTGTTGGCTGCAATCTTATTGGGAGCTTCTTCATGAGTGCGATCAGCAGCCCACTCAGCGCGCTTCCAGCGGTGCAGCGGATTTCGAGTCCGAGCAGCAAATGGGTGAATCCATTGCTCGCGGCGATTGTGGTCGTCTGGTTGATCAGTTTTATCTTCGATTATTATCTTTCGCTCTCGATCTTGACTGTTGTTGGCCTGGTTGCGGCACTGGTAGGACTTCGGAATCCTACGATGGGATTGGTGGGCATCGGCATGCTCAGCACGCTGGACGCTCCCGCGCGCTCCCTGCTGAGTGGCGGGGTCTTCCGGTACAACACGTTTAATTATGTTTTAATTCTTGCCATCGCGGTTGGGTTCACGTACTTCGAGAAGCTAAAGGATCTGCAGTCCCGCGCCTTGCAGGCGTTGTCTCTGATGATCATTCTTGGAGTGGCAGTTACCCCGGACGTTGCTGCGGGGCTGCAGCATGTTTTGAACGTAGTGGCGATTTTCGGCATGTTGGTGTACTTCCTTCGCGCCCGCTCCGATCCGCGTATCCTTTACAACACGGCATTAATCAATGGAGTTCTGGCGGGCGTCGGGGGGCTGGTGTTCTTTCTACAGATCGATAAGATGCCGTGGTTGACCGACGATGCGGAAGGCCGTTTTATGAACCCCAATGCCTTCTCCTACTTCCCATTAACCGGTCTATTCTCGATTTGCCTTGCCTACCCCTCTGCCACTAGGAAGGAACAGACCAAGCTGGGGGTGCTGGCACTGATGACGCTGCTTTCGGTATTCCTGAGCGGCAGTAGGGGGGCGATTATCGTCGGGATGATGATTCTGCTGTATCTCATAGCTTCCACTCATGGTTTCTCCCGGCGGTTGGCCTTTATCGGAACCATTCCGATTCTTGCGATCCTGACTATCTCAATGTTTCCCAGCCTTCAGGACTATGCGGTCAAACGCTTTCTCAAGATTTTTGATTCGCAGGTGTCGTTAAAGAGCCGGACGAGTGGACGCTCCGATGTCGCGATCGTGGGCTGGGGCATTTTCCTTCAGCATCCGCTTGGGGTCGGTACTGGAGGATTCCCCACAGCCTACGGGCAGGCCGACGCGGACGAGATGGCCTTTGCAGGCATCGAGAAACAGGCGCATTCCGGATGGGTCAAAACTCTGGTGGAAAACGGAGTTCTCGGCGCGATTACGCTCGGCTGGTATGTGTTCTCTTTCTTGTTTTCTGGGCAACGAGGCAACAAGCGCGGGTTCACGAGTCTGGGAATCATAGTGACTGCGACGATAGCGGTGTCGCTGTTGGGGTCTGAGTTTCAGGGCAAGGGTTTGTGGTATCTGGCTTGTGGAGCAACGGTTTTATTGAACTACGGCATGGGGAGCACGCTACCGCAAGAGGGGCAGCCGCTAACTCCCACCGCTTCGTCTTGATCGGGATACAACCCAGTGCATTTTGAGTCCAGGTCAAGCAAGCCGGAGGCGGCATTGCGAGTCGCGTTCATCGCCGGTACGCTTGGCCAAGGGGGTACCGAGCGGCAGTTGCTGTATATGGTCCGGTCGCTACAGGAAGCGGGCTGCTTGGTCCAAGTCTGCTGTCTCACCCGCGGCGAAGCGAATGAGGCCGAACTCCGAAAGAATGGTATCGAAGCAATTTGGGTAGGCCGCCACGGGAATCCCCCGGCGCGCGTGGTGGAGATCGTCAAGGCATTGCGACCGTTCCAGCCTCACGTGGTCCAATCCATGCACTCCTTCGCGAACCTTTACGCGGCTTTACCCGCGTTGGCGTTGGGTGCTATAAGTGCGGGATCTCTGCGGTGCGATCTGAAATTAAGCGCCCGGGAGAACGGCCGATGGGCCAAGTGGCTGCTTCGGGTCCCGGATGGGTTGGTTGTTAACTCAAAAATGCTTCACGGCCAAGTCACGCACGCGAATGTGCTGACCCCGGACCGTTTGTACTATCTGGCTAACCGCGTGGATTTAGATTTTTTTGGTGCGCCTCGCCTGAATAGGCACGTACCTGTTGCACTCTTTATAGGTCGTCTGATTCGTGAAAAAAGATTAGACCGTTTTTTGCAAGCATTGGCAATTGCGCGAAATAATTGCACGTTGCGTGCGATTGTGGCGGGTGACGGACCCGAACGGCAAGCGATGGAAACGTTGGCTCTCAATCTGGGGATCGCCGAACATGTGGAGTTTTTGGGCTCCCGCGACGACATCCCCAACCTGCTGGCTCAATCCGACATGCTGGCGCTGACATCGGACTCTGAGGGTTCCGCTAACGTGATTTTAGAGGCCATGGCCGGACGATTGCCGGTTATTACAACTCCTGCAGGCGATGCCGCGACGACGGTCACTTCGGGCGTGACTGGATTTGTGGTTCCGTTTGAAGATACGGAGGCATTGGCGCGTCGAATGGTCGATCTGGCGAACTCGGCCGAGCTGAGGGTGCAGATGGGCAAGGCCGGACGGGCCTCGGCTGAGTCGCAATTTGGGCTCAAGGGTCTGAGCGAAGATATGTATGCCATCTACGTGGATATTGGCCGTAGAAAGCAAAACCGCCGTCTGCTCGATCTGAGTAAAAGTAAGGAGGCGGCCGTACCCTGCGTTAAGCCATGACACCTCCTTCTCACGAAACGAGTTCGCTGGAAGATGCGGAACTGGAACGCATTCGGAGCGAGTATTTGCGGCGGAGCCGGGAGATACCGAAGGATTATTATTGGTGGAATCGCCCTGTAAATCTCTACATTCAATGCCAGCTGACGCGCGCGATCATTGCGGCGCTAGACTCGAACGCCCTATTTCCGCTGAATGGACGCCGCGTCGCTGATATCGGGTGTGGTTCCGGTGTATGGTTACTGGAGTTCGCGCAGTGGGGTGCCCCGGTTAGCGGGATGGCGGGTATCGATCTGGACGAGCATCGCCTTGGGCAGGCCAAGCAGCAATTGGGCGAAGCCGATCTGCATAGAGGTAGTGCCGCGCAGCTACCGTGGGCAGATGAATCCTTCGATCTCGTAACGCAATTCACGCTCTTCAGTTCTATTTTGGACCCGAATTTGAAGGCCAAGGCTGCCAGTGAAATGCTGAGGGTTTTGAAAGCAGATGGTGCAATCTTGTGGTACGACTTGCGGCTCAACAATCCCAGCAACTCACAGGTGCGCGGGATCGGCTTGGAGGAGATCCGGTCGCTTTTCCCAAATTGTAGAGTTCAGACCAAGCGGGTAACTCTGGCTCCTCCGCTCGCGAGGGCCGTGGTTCCTTACTCCTGGAGCGCTGCCGCCTTGCTGGAAAACGTTCCTTTTCTGCGCACGCACCATCTGCACGTGATTCGTAAAGCCGGAGCGACCTCCGGCAACTGACGGTCAGGCCGTCTTTTAGATGACGGGCTCCGTTTGATTTTCACTAGCTGTCATGTCTGAAGAGCGTATCGACATATCCGTAATCATTGCCTGCCGCAACGAGGCGGCGCACATTGGAGCGCTACTCGAGTCTTTGCGGGAGTGTGTAAAGGTTGCTGGCAAGACCGTGGAAGTCCTGATTGCCGATGGCATGAGCGATGACGGCACGCGAGAAGCTTTGACGCATTTTCAGCCCGGTTTTCCACGGCTCACGGTGCTTCCTAATCCAGGCCGGATCGTTTCCACTGGGCTGAATGCGGCTATCAAAGCAGCACGCGGCAAGGTGATTCTGCGAATGGACGCGCACACGAATTATGCGCCCGACTACATTCAACGATGCGTCGAAACGCTGGAATCCACGGGAGCCGACAACGTAGGTGGTCCCGCTCGTACACAGGCGCAGACCTTCTGGGGCAAAGTAATTGCGACGGCGTATCATTCCCGCTTTGCATGCGGAGGCGCCCGCTTTCACGATGGCGACTACGAAGGCTATGTAGATACCGTGCCGTACGGATGCTGGCATCGTGAGACGTTTGACAAGATCGGCTTATTCGATGAAGCCCTGGTTCGTAATCAGGACGACGAATTCAATTTGAGGCTTACTCGGGCGGGGGGGAAGATTTGGCAGTCTTCGGCGATCCGTTCCTGGTACTCGCCGCGTGCCGCTATCGGACCTCTTTTCCGCCAATACTTTCAGTATGGATTTTGGAAAGTCGCTGTGGTTCGGAAGCACCGTCTTCCTGCGTCGTGGCGTCACCTGATCCCTGCGGGCTTCGTCGCCGCGAACATCTCACTGTTAGGGTTTTCGAGCTTGGCAGCTTTGTTGGATTGGCACTCGTCCGCAGCGTTTTTCTTCCTCTCTTGGCTGGCAATGATCACAGTCTATTTGGCCGCCGCCGTTTTTTTTGCCTTCGTTAGCGCCGGCAAGCAATGGTGGATGA
>JBDTUY010000125.1:0-10727 GCA_040007495.1 Acidobacteriota bacterium
CTGACCGGATTCCGGCAGCGCCGGAACATCCATGCCGAACGCGTCATGGTAGAACGCCAGCGAACGATCCATGTTTTCGACAAATGAGGTGAACGATCCGGTACCGGTAACGGCCGCTTTGTTGGCGCTCGGCGCTCCGGTTTGGGCCTGACCCGTGATGAGCGTGATGGATCCGAGCAACGCGACAAATATAGCCGCTGGAACTGCCCGCGAAATCGATTTCAGCATTGTCTTCTCCATTGGGTTCTTGGTTCGCATCTCTAAGCTGACAGATTTCCAACTCCCAGACGTCATGACGGTCTATTATGTCGCATCCATATCGTATAGGGGAGGCCTGTTGTACGGCGGGGACGCATGAGCAAGCGGCGAAGCCAGCCGTACGCGTGGGATAAACTCTAACGTATGTCATGGCTCGGCGTTCGAATTTTGCTTTTGTGGATCACGATGTCCGCTGTGGGTTGGGCACAGGCGGCACAAGTGGCGGTGTTGTCGGGAACCATCTCGAATGCGAATGGTCCAGTGGCGCGCGTGATTGTGCGGGTTCGCACGGCAAGTGCAGCGAAAGCGGGTTCGGGGAAATCAGCCCCTGAGAAATCGTTTGAAGCGTCGTCGAATGCGCAAGGGAAGTATTCGCTGAAGCTGCCGACGGGCACCTACGATTTGTTTGCGACGATGGTCGGGCATGGGGCATTTACTAAGCGGGACATCGCATTGAAATCCGGCGAGCAGCAGATCGTGGACTTCGTACTGACCATCAGCGGCAATGAGGGGAAGCCTGGGGAACTGACGTTTCTGCATTTGGGGGATGAGCGGGTGGCACCCACGGGTCCAACACCGATGGCGGGGCGGGTTCCCGACTTGACCGGGCTTTGGTATGCGAGTGCGGATCTGGAACCGGAGGTGATTCCGTTTCAACCGTGGTCGGCGGAGTTTGCCAAGACGCATACAGCGGGCAGCGATCCTCGCGTGCGCTGTCTACCATCCGGCGTGGCGCGCGCGAATCAAAATGAGTTGTCGAAGTTTGTGCAAACCCCGGGGCTGATCATGATCCTGTATGAAGGCAGCCCTCCCGGCGTTCGACAGGTTTTCATGGATGGTCGCAAGCATCCGGCGAAGGACACGTTTGAACCCAGTTGGATGGGGCATTCGATTGGACATTGGGAAGGCCAGGGTTCAAGGCAGACGTTAGTGGTGGATACCACGGGATTCAACGACAAAGGCTGGGTGGACTATCGAATGACGCCGCAGACCGAGCAGCTGCATGTGATCGAACGCTACACGCGGCCCGACCTGGGGCATTTAGATTTAGAGGTAACGGTAGACGATCCAGGCGCATACACGCGACCCTGGAAGATCCGCCGCAGGATGGCGCTGGCTCCAAAGACAGAGGAGATTCAGGAATACATCTGCAACGAAGGAAGCAACGGCGCAGCTCACATGCCGAAGTAGCTGTACCGAGGAGTTACGAACTCGAAATAGGCTCCGAGCCGCCAATTAGGCCTGCCTTCTTCATCACCTTGCGGAGTTTCGTCATCTCTGGACCGTGCTCTTTCTCGATTCTCCGAAGCTCGTGCTCCAGGCGTATTTCGAGAACTGATCGAAGAGACTTGGCGAACCCGTCTGAACCGGGAAATAAAGATGCATAGTGAATATTCATCATTCTCAACTCTTCCAAGAACTTGATGCGTTGAGATCTCTTGATAATCACCCTGCTGATCATCTGTCGCTTGGGAGGCTTCAAGTCTTTGCGCAAGATTGTGTCACGAAGGGCTACAGAGAAGACATTGTTGTCAGAGAGGTTGCACAGGAACAGTCCTTGTTGCGCCGTCATCCGCTGATTCACCTGAAACGGTTGAGCGTGGAAGATGATTTGTGGATTGTCTTGCTTTAAGAGTAGTCCGTTTAAGTAGTTGCATTTCGCGTAGAAGTCCGAGTCGGCGGGGTACGCAGCATCGTGTTTTTTCAATATCTCTTCGGATCGTTGTTCAAGCCATTCAAGATCAATAGCCCAAAGGCACGAGTCCGATTCGGCCGCTAAACGTCCGTCTTCCAATGCCATCCACAATCCGACATATGGCGAAATCGTCCAATCGAGCAGCCTAGTTGGTGCCCCATGATGCTGCATTAGTGCCAGCCAATCTATTGTTTGATCGGTTCGTTCAGGTAGGTAAGCAGGAGCATAGTAATGATGTGCTCCTCGCTGAAAGTCAATGAGAAGTTTATCTTCGTTCTGGCGAAAGTTAAACAAGTTATTTCCGCCGCCATTTTTGTACCGTCTAAATCGCCTGATCTCCCTGTCCAACGAAGACGATAGAAACCACGCCTCTTCCGCATGACCACGAAAACACCACTTTCCTTTGAGTCCTTCAATCCAACGTTGGAAGTCTTGCCACGAAGCCACTACTTTCGTTTCTTTGGCGAGGTCTAGTAATGAAGCATCATACCGGGGCCATCCGTCTGGTCCGTGAAGCTCTCGACCGAACTTTTCAAGGCGGCCCCGCCACTCTTTAGATGAGATCGCCATTCGGATGAAGGTACGGAAAGCAATACCCGATACTCCTATTGTGAGTCGATTTCTACAACTACCGTGACTGTACTAATTCATCATTGCGCCATCTTGACTCAAGGCGTGATGACAATTCTCCCCACCGCCGCATCCTCGATCATGGACCGCATGGCTGCCGGGAACTCGGCCAGTGAAAACGTTCTGCCGATTAGGGGCGTCAGCTTTCCAGACTCCAGAAGCGCCTGCAGCCTCCCTAGGATCTCCTGTCTTGTGGGAGTCTTGAAGCCCTTGGGTTTTGGCAGGTTGTCGTCTAAGGGTGAACGAGCCATCTTGCCTCTTGCTTGACCGACTAGAGTTCGAAGTGGAAGCCGGCCTTGGTCAGACGCCGGTACTTCCGCTCATCGAAGCGATACAGCCGAGCCGCGCGGTGTGCCACATCCTGCTGCACTTCGTCGGTTTCAATCAGCAGATCCATGCTGAGCACGCGCTTACGAAAGTTGCGCTTATCCAGCTCGCGCTCCAGTACCAGTTCGTAGAGATGCTGCAGCTGTGAGAGCGTGAACTTCTTCGGCAGTAGCTCAAATCCGATCGGTTGATAGCGCAGCTTGCCACGCAAGCGATCGAGCGCTGTTTGTAGGATCTCGCCATGGTCGAAAGCCAGGCTCGGCACATCATGTACTCCGAACCACGCGGCCTCTCGCGCATCGGAAGCGGCCTGTACAGGATGCTCGCCCAGGTTGATCAAGGCGTAGTACGCGACGGAGACCACGCGCTCCCGGGGATCGCGATCGACTGCGCTGAAGGTGTAGAGCTGCTCAAGGAATACCTGGCGCAAGCCAGTCTCCTCCTCAAGCTCTCGCCGAGCGGCCTGGTCCAGAGTCTCGTCGACGCGCACGAAGCCGCCGGGCAGAGCCCACTTCCCTTCGAAGGGAGGCGGACCTCGCTGGATCAACATCACCTTCAATGCGCTGTCGTCCAGACCGAAGACGACGCAATCCACGGTAAGGGCGCCGCGGGGATATTTGTATGTGTATGAGGTCGCGACCGGCATAGTGTTATCTAAACACGATAGTACGTGTACAAACAACACGAAGTCAAGAACTTTCTTAAACTACGATTTCACTGGGTTCCCGGCACAAGCTGCGGATTAGATACCAAACCAAAAACTCTTGACAGATGCATACTGTGTGTCATACACTGTGTGAGATGAGATCGTTGCCATGAGCCTGGACGTCCTGGAAAATCTTCGCCTGGAATTACGGCGCGGCTGCCTGGTATTGGCCGTCCTGGCCAAACTCCGCTCCGAATATCACGGATACGCGCTGGGCAAGGCCCTGACCGAGAGCGGTCTCGATATCGACGAAAACACTTTGTATCCGCTGTTGCGCCGGTTGGAAAGCCAAAAGCTGCTGGTCAGTCAGTGGCGCGTCGAGGACAAGCGCAACAAGCGTTTCTACCAGCTTTCTAAGGAGGGCCAGTCGGGACTCGGATGGCTGCTGGACGAGTGGCGGAATATCAACAGCTCAATTGAAAAGCTGGTGGAAGGGCCGATGGTCGCAGGAGCGCCGGCGGCAACAGGAAGGAAAAAAGCATGAAGCGGGAACTGACCAATCAGGAATTGCTGGACCGGTATGTTCACTCCGTGAAGACGATGCTACCGCCAGAGAAGGCGAGCGACATCGCGGCGGAGATCCGCTCCAATCTGCAATCGCTGATGGATGATCAAGCCATGCAACTGGGGCGGGATCTGAGTACAGCGGAAGTGAGCACTATTCTGAAGCAGCACGGCCATCCGGTGCTGGTGGCCAAGCGATATCACGAGGAACCCAGACCGGCGCTGATCGGTCCGGAGTTGTTCCCGTTCTACTGGTTCACTCTGCGGTCCGTTTTGGGGCTTGTCTTTACGATATTAGCGATCATCGCTGTGTTTAAAGTGATTCAAGAACCCGATCCAGTTGGGTTCCTGCTGCAGTTTAGCCGCAATATTCTGCTGGCGGAATTCGTGATCGCCGGGGTAATCACTCTGGGATTCGCCGTGTGCGAGCACATAGAGTTCAAGTTCAAAGTTTCGGAGCGATGGAAGCCGGAGTCTCTGCCTCCCGTCCCACCACCTATCCGGCAGCCCCGTGTGAAACCGCCGCCTCCGGTGCTACGGATGATCGGCGGAGTCGTGTGGCTCATCTTCCTATGCACCCCGTTGACGGCGCTATTCTCTCCCTGGTTTTGGGGCGGAAAAGGCGTTTTCGTGCCATCAGCCGCCCTTTACGCTATGCGGATGCCCTTCTTCCTGCTGGCTGTGTTGTGGATTTCGCAATCGTGGCTGAACTTTACGCGCTTCGCCGCAGCAGAGTGGCGGCCGTTCCTTCGCATCGCCTTGAATCTGGGTGGATTGGCATGGGCCGCCTTCCTGCTCCGTTCCGGCGATTTGCTGGTGCCGGGTCCGAATTGGAATCCCGCCCACGGCCCCTCTCTCGATTCTGTCAATCGAATGTTTGCAGGATTTTTAGTGATCTCCTGCATTTCTTCGACCCTGCAACTCGTGTTCGAACTACGGCGTTTCGTGGGCTTGGGCACGCACGATCAACCAGCCAATTCTGCTTTCTAGGATTTACGAGAAGAGAGCAGCCGCCTCGCGCTAAGGGATCGGCGGGGCTTCTAACAGGATCGGCGGCTTCCGCCCCGACACCGGGTTCAGATAATGAAACGACGGCTCAGAAACCTGGGGGAACGCGAACTGTTCGGTGCGTTCCTTCATGTCCGGCGGGAACTGCTCAGCCACGGTCGGTTGTTTGGCCTTGGCTGTGGTCGTCGGCGCAGGGGCTTTGGTATTGGCCGGTGGAGCCGCGCGAGGTGCGGCTGCTTTGCCCCAACCATCTTTGTAGGTCGCGTTGAAGGTGTGCTGCAGATCCTTCTCGTAGAACTTCCATTCGCCATCTTCGAACACGGCTCGGTTTTCGTAGACGCCCCCGGTCCAAGATGCGGAGGACCCGTTCGCGGAGCCGCCTCCCTGGAATAAGCGAACACGGATGCGAGCCACGCGACCATCCTCCGAAATGTGGGTGACGGGCTGGACCAGTTGATGGATGGTGAAGAAGTTTGCACCACGACCGCTGTTGGGATAGCGGAGCTTCAGCGCCTTGCGGGCTCGCTCACGTCCGACGTAAATGCCGACGCTCGAAAGATCGAAGACGCCTTTGTTGGACATCTCGTCGGCGACGGCGTCCCATGCCGATTCGTCCAGGTAGTAGCCGTAGGCGCAATTGAGATTTTCGGAGGCATCGACGCCGATCGCTCGGGCGAGGGATCGTTCAGCGGTGGTGAAGGCTCGCTCGGAGACGAGCAGTGCCGCGTCTGTTTTGGAGATCTGCAGTGGCTTGGTGGCCACGGTCGCGACCATTGCGGATTGAACGACTTCCTTGGGATACCGAGGCGCTTTGCCGGTAACCGGATTCGGATAGTGGAACGCTGGGAAGGAGAAATCGGCGAGGCCTTGCTTGGCCCAGCCTTGATCGTAGTTGGAAACCAGGCGCTTGTAGTAGTTCAACGATTGCAGCTTCCACACGCCGCTTTCTTTGACGAAACGGTTTTCGTAAGTACCGAGTTCCCAACGAGCGAATTCTCCTTGCACTCCGACCTGTGCGAGCTCAGTGCTACGAGCCATGGCGGTCTTTCCATCGGGGGCGACCGTGGTGACCGTGCCGAGAATGATGTGATCAAACAGTTCACCAAAGCGAATGGCGGGGGCTCCGTAGAGCGATTCGAGGCTAGCGCGAATGTCCGTCTTGCCTTGCCAAGTGCCGCCCTTCGCAAACAGGTCGGCGACGTCGTCAAAGTGTTTGCGATCCATGTAATAGCCGTACATATGCTGCAGATTCTGGACCGCGGTCTCATCTTCCATGCGTTTCAGGCGGCCGGCTAGCTGAGCCATGCGGACTGAATCGTTCTTGTTGGTCGACTGAGTAGCTCTCAGCGCGGACGCCGGGATGGTGAGGCCGACGTGTGCGGCCTCGAAGTGATACGGGATATCCCATTTAGGCGGGGCTTTTTGACCGGGCTCGCTGTAAGCGCCGCGGTATTGTTCATGCAGGCCGATGCTGGCGATCTTCCAGACGCCGTTTTCGATCACGTACGTGTTCTCGTAAATGCCACCGACCCAGAACGCAGTAGCATTGGGCTTTCCGGCGTCGCGTCCTACATCGCAAGGTCATGCCAGGTGCCTTGCGCGGTTTTACCATCGGGACCCAGGTTGATGATCGGCTGCATCAGAAGGTGGGTATTTAACTGGTCAGACGCGAGGCCGTTCTCAGTGCGACCGGCTTCCTGCATCAGATGTTGCGTGATCGCCGCTTTGCCGGTGAATTTTGTACCTGCGAAATCGGCGGTCGCATTGGCCGCGAGCAACTCCGTGATCTCGCTCCACAGGCCGTTATCCAGATAGCCATGATAGGTGGACTGGAGCCGCTTGATAGATCGAATCGCCTCTGCGCGCTCAATACCAACTTCCAGCCGATCCAACCTTGATGGGGCGCCAGATTGCGCGAACACCGGGGACAGAGTGGCGGCTACAAGAATGAGAGGGAGCACAGGGCAGATGCGTTGCATTGTCGGGAATCATAACAGAATTCTTTCTCCCATGATCCCGGAGCCATCAACCCAAACCGAGCCAGACAATAACTGCACCCGACGCTGGAACTCTTCGTCCCAGGCGATCCCGCCAACTATACTAGAGTCATCGCTGCAAGCCATCCTATGTGGACCGACCCTTCCCGCAAATATCAACCATTTGAGCCTGTTCCGCTCACCGACCGTCAGTGGCCATCGCGCACCATTCAGAAGCCGCCCGTTTGGTGCAGTGTGGATCTGCGAGATGGAAACCAGGCCCTGATCGAGCCCATGGATGCGGCCCGCAAGACCCGCATGTTCCTCAAACTGCTGGAGGTCGGATTCAAGGAAATTGAGATCGGGTTCCCCTCCGCTTCGCAAACCGATTTTGACTTCTGCCGCGACCTGATTGAGCGCCATCTCATCCCATCCGACGTAACCGTTCAAGTTCTGGTGCAGGCGCGCGACGCCCTGATCGAACGCACCTTTGAGGCCCTCAAGGGCATCCCCCGCGCCATCGTTCACCTGTATAATTCCACCTCCACTCTGCAGCGCCGCGTGGTCTTCGGCTTGGATCGCGCCGGCGTAAAAGACATCGCAGTCAACGGGGCGCACAGCGTCATCAAGTGCGCCGCCCAGTATCCGGAAACGGAATGGGTGTTCCAGTATTCTCCGGAAAGCTTCACTGGAACCGAACTCGATTACGCCGTGGAAGTCTGCGAGGCCGTGATGGACACGTGGGGCGCGACGCCCCAGCGCAAGGTCATCATCAATTTGCCAGCCACCGTGGAGATGTCCACGCCAAATGTTTACGCCGATCAGATCGAGTGGTTCAGCCGCCACACAACTAAGCGCGATTCGATGATCGTGAGTCTGCACCCGCATAACGATCGCGGGACTGCTGTAGCCGCGACCGAACTCGCGCTGCTAGCGGGGGCGGATCGCGTCGAAGGCACCCTGTTTGGAAATGGCGAACGCACCGGCAATGTGGATATCGTTACTCTCGCTATCAACATGTACTCGCAGGGTCTGGACCCAGGACTCGATTTCTCGCAGATCAACGACCTGATCGAGTGCGCCGAATTCTGCACGCAGTTGCCGATCCATCCCCGCCATCCCTACGCGGGCGACCTGGTATTTACCGCGTTCTCAGGTTCGCATCAGGACGCCATCAAGAAAGGTTTCGCCGCGCGGAAGCCTGACGACGCATGGGCCATTCCCTATTTGCCCATCGATCCGAAAGATCTCGGTCGAAGCTATGAACCGATCATTCGCGTGAACAGCCAGTCCGGCAAAGGCGGCGTGTCGTTCCTGCTGGAACGCGACTACGGGATCAAGATGCCGCGCAAGATGCAGATCGAGTTCAGCCGAGTCATCCAGCAGATTACCGACGCGACAGGTCGAGAAATCACTTCAGCCGAAATCTGGCAGTCGTTCAAAACGGAATACATCGATCAGGTAACGCCGCTGGCGATTCTGGAACATTCTGAGCGCTCCTCTGGCGACCGAGGCGAGGTGCGCGCCACCGTTCGCGAAGGTGAAGTGGAACACAGCATCTTCGGCGAAGGCAACGGTCCGATTGATGCTTTTGTACAGGCGCTAGGCAAACACTTCGATCTCGCGATCCGGATTCTGGATTACGATGAACACGCCGTTGGAAGCGGTGCGGATGCAACGGCCGTCTGTTTCGTGGAACTGCGTGCTGCGGAAAGCGACCCGGTGATGGGCGTGGGTATGCATCGCAATATTCTCACTGCCTCGTTGAACGCGATCACCAGTGCCCTGAATCGCGCAATCCGCGACCAACGGATCTCGCTGCGTAAGTCCCCGCCGCCGGCACTATTGACCGCGTGAGCTAATGTGTAAACTGTTCAGGGGCTGCCGTTTTCCGCCGCTGCCTAGGATGTAAAACATCCGGCGGCGGCTTCCTCCGGCGTCCGCTGCGTGAATGATGGGAGGGTTGATGAAACGATTGATTCTTGCCACATTGTTTGTGGCGGCGGCGCTGGTATTAGTCTGGCAGGCGGCTGCTCAGACACAAGCTCCGATCAGTAAGGATCTTGCCGGTCTTATCCAGTCAGGCGATCGGAAGGAAGCATTGAAGCTCATCCGCGCTGGTGCGGATGTGAATCAAACGCAGCCCGACGGTACCTCGCCCCTGCACTGGGCGGTCCTCCGTGTCGACTATGAGTTGCTGCAGGAACTGCTTCAACACAAAGCGAAACCCTCCCTCACCAACGCCTTCGGTTCCACGCCCCTTGCGGAGGCGGTTAAGCTCGACGACGCCCGGATGGTTAAGCTGCTGCTGGACGCTGGAGCGGAACCCGAAGGCACCAATGAGGATCATCAGAGCGCGTTGATGCTGGCGGTCAAGGCCAGCAACCTGGATCTGGTTCGCTTGCTGATCGCAGCGGGCGCAAACGTGAGTAATGCCGAGACGTTCCACAATCAGACGCCGTTGATGTGGGCCGCGTCTGCGGATCACAATGCAGCTGCGATGGTCGACCTGCTGCTCGCTAAGGGCGCAAACGTCAAGGCGCGGAGCCTCTACACAGATTGGCCGAGCCAGGTCAGTTCGGAACCTCGCGGGCAATATCGCCCCGTCGGCGGACTGACGGCGCTACTGTATGCGGCACGCGACGGTTGCTTTGAATGTGCGCAATCGATGATCAAGGCCGGAGCCGACGTGAATGTGCCGACCCCGGAAGGCGTCAGCCCCTTGATGCTGGCCATCGACAACGGACACAACGAAGTAGCCAAGATGCTGCTGGAGAATCGTGCGAAGCCGGACGTCTGGGATTGGTGGGGCCGCACGCCGCTCTACATCGCCATCGACCGCAAGAACGCGGGTGGACGTGCAGGTGCTGGTATAGGCGGCGTTGCCGCACCGCTGGCAGGTCGCGGAGGCGGACGACCGACCGTCTCGAACATGGAACTGATCACCACTCTGCTTAGCATGGGCGCGAATCCGAACGCGGAGATGAACTTCCACCGCCCCAGTCGAGGCGGCAACAGCGGACGCTTCGGCGAAACCCAGCTCAGCACCGGCTGCACGCCTCTGTTCCGCGCGGTCCAAAGCAATGACATGGAAGTGATTCGAGCGCTACTGGCAAAGGGCGCGAATCCGAACATCAATACGATGGGCTACACATCGTTCCTGATCGCGGCCGGCGTGGGTGCGGGTGGCCGAGCAGGAGCAGGGGGAACGCCAAATCGGGAACTGCTCGATCTGCTGATAGAGCACGGCGCGAACGTGAATGCTCAGGTCGTCGATTCGCAACTCTACTCGCATCACGTTCTGTACCAGAACCCGCCAAACAACGAAGGCACCTCAGCACTGCACGCGGCAGTAGAGCGGTCGAATACTGACATCGTGAAATACCTGCTCGATCACGGAGCCAATCCACACCTCGTGAACAAAGATGGCCGGAAGCCTATCGATCTGATCGGCGCAGCCACTGCCGCACCACGGGGCGGCGGAGCGGGCGCGGGCGCAGCGAAAGGCAAGGGCCCTCCAGCAGCAACTGCCGCGGGCCGCGGAGGCGCGCCAACTGGAGGAGGCCAAGCAGCTCAGGATATTCGCAAGCTCCTGGAAGCGGCGATGGCGAATAAGTAGCTG
>JBDTUY010000126.1:0-10693 GCA_040007495.1 Acidobacteriota bacterium
CAACCGAGCCATCAGCAAGATCGCTGCCAGTTCATGCAGTCCCACAGCAGCTGCAGCCAACGCCCACACTGTCGCGAATGTCACCGGCAATCCCACGTAACCGCCGGGTTTCGAAACGCGAATGGTGCGGGCCCAACGGACTTGGTGCTGCCAGACATCGATCAGAGTGCCGCCTAAGTGCGTGGTGACCACTACATCGCTCAGCACGCATTTGAGTCCGAGTGCGTGGATGCGCCGACCCAGTTGGAAATCGTCCGCCAGATAATTTGCGATCACATCGAAACCTCCGATGCGATCCAGATCCGTGCGGCGAAATACCATGGTCGAACCCATCGCGAATTCATCCACCCCGACTAATCGCGCGACCAGTGTGGACGGCGCGAAGTCTGTTGCAATCCCCAGCCCTTCAAATCGCGCCGCCATCGTGGCACCTTCGGCACGATACAGGCACGTCACCAAGCCGATCCTGGGATCTGCAAGCGGTGCCGTCACACGCGCGATGTAGTCTGGCTCGACACGAATATCGGCATCGTTGACGATCAACACTGGATTGCGTGCGACCTTCGCCAGATCCATCAACACACCGACCTTACCGTTGGGAGTGGAGGTCTGAACC
Source organism: Acidobacteriota bacterium (assembly GCA_040007495.1). Taxonomy (GTDB): domain Bacteria; phylum Acidobacteriota; class Terriglobia; order Bryobacterales; family Bryobacteraceae; genus Palsa-187. The sequence continues at coordinate 617 of JBDTUY010000126.1, forward strand.
GGCACCAGTTGCGCCTTTGGGAATTGGGCGATCAACGCCTGCGCAGGATCGCCTGATCGCACACCGCACAGGAATTCGTAGTCGCCTTCGAGCACAGTGTGCGACTCAATGGCTTCTCTCATCGACGGTTCGACACCATGGACCGGCTTCAAGATACTGACCGCTGGCGTCTGGCCCCGCGCCCCTGGCGGCTGTTGTTTAAACGCGATGCAGGCTGCGATTGCGAATAGCTGATACCCCAGCGCGAGCGAGGCGGCAACGGCAATCGCGATGGTCAACATTAGGCCGCCAGTAGATACACGCCGCACGCTACGCAGACGACGCCCAGCCAGCGGTTTCGATTGACCTGTTCACCCAGGATGACCCGCGCCAGGATCGTCTCCAGCACCACGCTGGCCGCCGAAGCGGGCACGGCGAAACTCAGTTCCGCAACTTGGCCCAGCGCCATGAACGCGAAGAACGAAACAGCCATGCAGCCGATCGACAGGATCAACAGCTTGTTGCGAGCTAGCGCTGCGCCAAAGCGTGCCAATCCGCTACCGCTGGTTACTTCTCCGTGCTGCTTCATCTGTGAGCTTTGCAACAAATCGCTGACGACGGTTGCGCCCACCACGATCGACAACAGAATCCACTTCATGCACCACCGCCGGAAGTAGAAGAATCGCTGGCATGTGGGCTTCCGAGACCGACCAGAACCGTGCCCATCACGATTAACAGGGTGCCGACCCAGCGCGCAGGCGTGATGATCTCGGAGAGGAACAACCAGCCGAGGAGTGCACTTACGACGTAGCCAAACGCAGTGATGGGGAGAACGTAGGTGAGGTCCGCCCAACTCATCATCATCATGCGCGTCAACAGCCAGGTGATCAACAGCACGATGCCAATGGCGACTTGGGGCTGAAAAATAGCGGCAATCATCGTCAGCGGAGACTTAGTCACGTCGTCCACATGGCGCATGCCCAGAAAAATGAAGAGATTCCCGACGCTATTGGTCAGGATGACGATGATCGCAAATAAACGCGTCTTCCATTGAAGGCGCGAGGCCTCGGTCTTGGAATCGGGCGTCACGTGCGTAAAGCCGGTTCCTGGGAACAGTCCGTGAAAATTAAGCCGCAGATAAACGCGGATGAACGCAGATGAAAAAAGCGCTGTTGTTTATCGGCGTTCATCGGCGTTTATCGGCGGCTTAATTAGGTTCGCTTAGCCTGCCAGAGCTTACGCTCGCGCGCTTGCCCCGGCCTTCATGTCCTGCACGTACTTCTTGCGCTTGGACCGCAGAGCCATGTATTCGCGAGCTTCCTTATACAGCCGCTTGCGCTCGCTATTATCGAAGATCGCCTTGCGTACGATGCGCCACGCGGCCTTCGGACGGAAGTAATATTCGCCGTAGAAGCGCTCCACCCAATCCATCATCTCGGCTTCGTCCAGGATGCCGGGGTAAATGACGTGCGGCAGTTGATGCCCCTGCTCATCGCTCATGCTGCCGATGCTGATCAGCGAGTTTTGCTTAGCAAAATCGTAGAATTCAGTGCCGGGATAGGCATGCGCGATCGAAACCTGAATGGTTTCGCAGTCCAAATCCTTCGCAAAATCGATGGTTTTACGGATGCTTTCGCGGGAATCTCCGGGCAGGCCCACGATGAAGTCGCCATGAATCACCAGGCCGAGATTGTGAGCGTTCTTCGTGAAGCGGCGCGCCATGTCGATGGTGGCACCCTTCTTGATGTTCTTCAAAACCTGCTGATCACCCGACTCATAACCGACAATCATCAGCCGGCAGCCAGCTTCTTTCATTGCCTTCAGCGTGTCTTCGTCGGTGGTGACGCGCGAAGTGCAGCTCCAGGTGAAGCCAATCTTGCCCAGTTCGGCGCACAATTCCATAGTGCGCTTCTTCTGATAATTGAAGGTGTCGTCGTCGAAGAATATTTCCTTCAATCCCGGGAAGTTCTCGCGGACGTACTTCACTTCGTTCACGATGTCGGTCGTAGAACGCAAGCGCCAGCGATGGCCAGAATGGGTCTGCGGCCACAAGCAAAAGGTACACATCGCCGGGCATCCGCGCGAGGTGTAGAACGACAGATAGGGATTCAGCAGGAACGGAACGTTGTAGCGGCGGAAGTCCAGGTCACGCTTGTAGACCTTGGTTACCCACGGCAACTCATCCAGATTCTCAATCACCGGGCCTTCGGGATTGTGAACGTTCACGCCATCGCGACGGAAGCTGACGCCCGGCAGGTCTTCTATCGGCGTACCTGATGCATATTTCGCGATTTGATGGTCGAATTCGCGGCGCACGACAAAATCGATCGCCTTGGTGGAATTGAGCGCCTTGTCCGGTTCGGTGGTCACCGGAGGTCCAACGAAGCACACCTTCAGCTTTGGATTGGCGTCCTTCATCATGTTCGCGATTTTGACGTCTACATTGAACCCGGGCGTGGAGGTAAACAGAACGAGCAATTCAAAATCTTTGCCCATCTCGACCGTCTGCTCGATCGACACGCCGTGTGGCGGTGCGTCCAGCACCTTGCTATCCGGCAGCATACCGGCGGGATAACACAACCACACCGGATACCAGTAGGATTCAATCTCACGGGTGGAGGGCCAGCGCGAACTTGCTCCTCCATCGAAGCCCTCAAAAGAGGGCGGGTTCAAAAATAGCGTTCTCACGTTATGGTTTCCGTTTTAGAATCCGGCCACGCTCGGTGCCTCTGCGAGGTCCGCGTACCGGAAGTTGCTGAAATTGATATCTAGCAGAGCGCGACCTACGCCCAGAAGCCGGACCTTCGCGCTGCTTTCAAAGTGCTTGACTATGGAAATTCCGTCCAATAGATCGTAGTCTCGCACAAATAGGATGTCGGTTAAGAAATGGCTGGGGCTTTTTACTATCTGGCCAGCTTCTTTGAGGGGCATGCCCGTGGGTCCGTCGACCCATACTTCACCGCGAAACAGACCCATTTCTTTCTTGCGCGGCTCGACGCCAAAAACATACACGGTGCGCGCCTCCGGGGTGCCGACATTCTTCGTCACGATGGCCCGGATCTTGAAGTCATAGTCGACCGGCGTCACACTCATCGCGCCATAATTGCGGGCCTTTTGGTCTTGTTCCAGATAGCGCTGGATCAATTCCTTCTTGACACGCTCGTCGCCATTGAAGCCAAGAAAATCGAAGGTGATCGCGCCGGCCTTGCTGATGATGCGCTTGACGCGCATGCGGCCTTCTTCTTTTAGGTCCACTAGCCGACCGTCGATGTCGACTTCCATCTCAGCGCCCAGCATTGCGTCCTGCTGCCGCGAGACGGCGGTCAGATACCGGGCCATCACCGACTCCAATTCTGCTGCCATCGGTGGTGGGAAGGAGGGATGGGTAGGCGCGGAATTTAGTACCAACGCTGTCGCAAGGGTGAGGGCAAGTAAGCGCAATGAAATTACCGTAACGGGAGTGCTGCAGGCATAGCTCATGCGCAACTGAAGGCCTCCCGGAAGTTCCAGTTTAACAGTTTCCGCCGCGTTAGGCTCGGCAGCGGCTAGCTTGTTATAAGAGACGAAACTCCTTCTAGTTTGTTAGATGCTCGGGATAGGCCAATGGTTTCTGGTGTTCGCTCCAGGCATTTAGGGAGAAGAATAGGCGATGACCGTCGGTTTTGACGGTCGCCAAGCCGTCCTGGTCGGTTCGGAGGATGGCTGCGCCTCGAGCCTCCAGGCGGGCCATGACGGTGGGATGGGGGTGGCCGAAGGAATTGTCGTAACCGGCGGAGATCATGGCGACCGACGGTGCGACGGCGTCCAGGAACTCCTGGGATGTGGACGTTTTAGAGCCGTGATGGCCGACTTTTAGTACATCAGAGTGGAGGGCCGGACCGAGTGCCAGAAGTTGATACTCAATGGGTCCCTCCATGTCGCCGGTGAGCAGAAACGATCGCGAGCCGTAGGCGATTCGCATCACCAGCGAGTCATTATTGTTCGCGGCTTGACCGGGGAAAGTGGCGTAGTCGGGCGTGGGTGCCAGTATCTCAATGTGCGCGCCGCCTAGATCAAAAGGTGCACTGGCTCGTTGTTCGTTGACGCGCACTCCTTGGCTTCGCGCTTGTGCGATTAGCGCTGCCGGTGGATTGGCGCCGGTCCAGAACTCGTCCGGATGGAAGTTGGTCATGATCGAAGCCAGACCTCCGATGTGATCCTGATGCGCGTGAGTGGCTGCCAAGATATCTATATGGCGAATCCCTCGCGACCATAAATAGGTTGAGACGACGTCTTCACCGATGTCGAGCTTCGAGTGGTTATTCGATTGTGCATTGCGGCCATATTCGAGTCTGCCGCCGCCATCGATGACCATGATCTTGCCTTGCGGGAACACGACCAGCAGGCTGTCGCCCTGACCGACATCGATGGTGGTTAGCTCCAAGGTTCCTGGGTCGATTTGCGGTCGCCAGGGGCTGCGGATTAGTAGGCCGAGCAGCGCAAACACGGCTAGAACTGCGACGTATTGGAGAGTGGTGGCCCAAATATTTCGCTTGGCGGGTTTTGGATTGATTTCAACTGGGTTGTTATCTGACTCCAGCGACAACCGCTCCCTGTGGTCGCGGCTCAGTATCGGCACTTCAGGATCAGCGGTTGTTACAGAGCCGCGACCAGAGGGAGCGGTTACCTGTCTGCTGCCACGGCGCATCAGGATCGCTACCAGAACTAGTGCTGCTGAGAAACCGATGCTTAGCCATACGGGTGGGTTGGGGACTCGCCAGGCTGGCTCGAGATTCGCGTGCCAGGCTGCGATCTTCGCGGACCAGAGTAGCAGTCGTTCGGTTAGCCACGCGGCCCAATGCCATTGGGTAAAGACGGCTAGGAAGCCAGCGGGCACGACGGCGTTCATCAACGGAACTACCAAGAGGTTCGCGGTGATTCCTGTGAAGGACAGGCGATGAAAGTAGACTGCCATCGGTACTGCCAGGCCGACTTGGACCGCCGCTGAGATGATGGCGCTGTCCCAGAAGAACAGTAGTCCGCGCCCTATTCCTGAGACGATGTGGAGAATCCAGGACAGAGGAACTCGCGTCCATAGGTTTACGGTTTCGGCGAATAGCCGCAGTTCGACTCGGAGGCTTGCGAGGCGAGGTTCCAGATGCGGGTCCACTTCGACGTTGGAGATCGAGCGGAAGGCCAACGCAATCCGACCGGAGGTCGCTTCAATGATAGGGGCGGCCAGCGCAGTGATTGCCACTACGGACAGGAATGAGAGTTGGAAACTTGCATCGAAGAGTTGGGAAGGGTCCCAGGTGAGGAATCCAATGGCGACAGCGGCCAGTAGATTTAGCGGTCGTGCTCGCCGGAATAGCATTCTGGCAAGCGTGAACATGGTGAAGCCGGCAGCCGCGCGCAGTACAGGAACGGAGAAGCCAGAGACCATCGCGTATAGCCAAGCTGCTGATGATGTCAGGATCAGAGCCTTGCCAATCGAGATCGGAACGAAGCGGAGCAGGAAGAGCAACACGCTGGCGAGCACGGTGATGTGCAGGCCGCTGATCACCAGCGCGTGAAATGTGCCGGAGCGGCGAAAATCTTCGGTCCACACGCGTTCGAGGTGCCGCGATTCTCCGATCAGGACACCTTCCAGCATCGCGGAAGTGTAGTTATTGCCTGGGTACAGCTGATTGATCCGGCGCAGAGCGGCGACACGCAGACGAAAGATAGCCTCCATGAAACGCGAGCCGCATTGGCCGGGCAGCACACGGATCTCGCCACCGGAGGGGACCAGAGCGGTCCAATAAACGTTGCGATGGGCGAGGTACGAGGCGTAATCGAAGGCTCCGGGGTTGTTGTAATTATGCGGAGCGCGAATACGAGCTTCGATTTCTACTCTTTGGCCGTAGGCTAATTCCAGACCTTCATTACTGGTCGCGCTGTCACCACCGACTGCGTCGGCAACGGCTCGGGATGGTGCGGACACGCGGGTACGCGCGCCGGGAGCTAGCTCCAATGTGAACTGGGCGCGGTCGTCGGAGAAGAGTGTCGGCACGACCACGCAGCCTTCGAGCAAGACTACTTCGCGCAGTTCGGAGTCGATTACGGGGAGGGATTTCGGCTGATGCCAGGGGATCAGGAAAGCTCCGGCGAAGAGGAGCGCCAACATGAGTGTGGCGGTTCGCAGCCAGCGCGTAATAGGGAGAAGCGAACAAGCGGCGAATGCGAGCGCTGGGACAGCGGCGTCGCGTAGGGAAAAGTCCACGGTCTGGGCGAGCAGGATGCCCGAGGCGATCGCGATCAGAGGCAATAACAGAGGTTCACGCAGTCGCATGCAGAGAGGGGATGGTAATTAGTCTGCGCTGCGGCGAAAGTTCTCTGGGTTTGGTGGAAGAAAATAGTTGTGCGTCGGTTATGGGTCCGGAGATGGTCGGTGTAAATGGTAAGCGTGGCAGCCACTGGAAATAGCGATAACCTCCGAGCCGTGAGCGTGAAGTTGCTAACCCACGGATTGCGTGGGTTCATGAACAGCCGAGGCCCGCCTTCCTTCAAACCAGGCCTACTGGTTGGCAGGAGGCGGAACTGCTTTGCCCTTGGCAGCATCGGTGCTCGACGGAAGTTTGAACGCCATGAATTGCGCCTGGTTCTTTCCGTTGATGTTGCCGCCGACTGCGATCACGATGTATTGCACGCCGTTTACCATGTACGTCATCGGACCGCCGGTGGCTTGCGCGGGCATGTAGACCGAGCCTACATCGCGCCCAGAGGTCTTATTGTAGGCTCGCAACATCGCGCCCGTGCGTCCGTCTGCCATGGTGACGGTGCCTTTTTCTCCCGCAATAACCAGAGTCTTGGTTACCAGAGTGATCGCCGCGCCACCGCGTCCCGTCTTCGGGATGGTCAAGCCTTTTAATGCCGGATTGTTTTTGACGTTGTCGGGGGTGTCGCCGTGCGGGACCTGCCACATGATGGTTCCAGACTTCAGATCGATGGCCGAAATCTGCGAATAGGGAGGCTTGGCTAGAGGCAGTCCCTGCACGGTCAGAGTTCCTTGCGCGCCGGGGGCGCGACCGGAGATGTAGCCTACGTCGGACTTTGCTCCGGAAGGAATGAGCGAGATGCCTTGGATACTGCGACCGGAACCGACATACACAACGCCGGTCTCGGGATCCATCGAGCCGCCCATCCAGTTGGAGCCGGATAGCGACGAGATCAGAGTTGCCCAAGGACCGGTGGCCTTGCTTTCTACCGGCGGCGTGAAGATGGGACCGATCTTATAGTTCTTGATGATCTCCAACGCTTCTTTATGCAGCTCCGGTGTGAAGTCGATCAGTACGCTTTCATCGACACCCTGAATATCGTAGGCGGGCGGCGCGGTGGGGAACGGTTGCGTGGGTGAATACCATTCGCCAGGAACCGTTCCCTTCTCTACTGGACGCTCTTCCATCGGCCATACCGGCTGACCGGTTTCACGATTCAATACATATAGGAACGCTTGTTTGCTGGGCTGCGCTACGACTGGAACTCGCTTGCCTTTGATCTCGACATCGGCCAGGATCGGAGGCGACGGGTTGTCATGATCCCAGATGCCGTGGTGGACAAACTGTTGATGCCAGCGGCGCTGACCGGTTTCGAGATCGACTGCAACTAAGCTTTCGCCGAAGAGATTGTTGCCAGGGCGCGGGCCACCATAGAAGTCGCCGGTGGATTCCTCAACGCCGATGTACGCGAGTCCACGACCCTCGTCGATGGAGATCTCGCCCCAGGCTCCGGTATTGCCGGTGTAGGACCAGGAATCGTTCTGCCATGAATCAATACCGAACTCGCCCGGCTTGGGAATGGTGTGGAAGATCCACTTCCGTTTGCCGGTGCGCACGTCGTAACCGCGCACGTAGCCTTTGATATTGGTCTTGCTGGTGGGCAGGCCGCCCGGTTTATGAGCCGCTCCGACCACGATGGTGTTCCGGCCGATGGCCGGCGTTGCATGGATGCCGATTTCACTGCTCATCGGATCGATGACTTGATCGTCATCTTCTTTAAGATCGACTGCGCCATTGGTGCCGAAGCTCGCTATGCGAAGGCCGGTCCTGGCGTCCAACTCAATCATGCGATAGCCCTGCGTGAAATACACCACGCGTTTGTCATTGCCATCAGCCCAGTAAGAGAGGCCTCGACCGGAGAGACGACGGGGAGAAACCTCCGCGCGCTTGCCTTCGTCTTCGCGATGGACCCAGAGTTGTTCACCGGTTGCGGCATCGAGAGCCACTACATCGCGGCGGTCCCCAGCGGTGGAATAGAAGACTCCGTCGATCACCAATGGGGTGGATTCGAGATTCGCTTCGGCGATCGGACCCAGATTCGCGGTGCTGAAGGTCCAGGCGACCTGCATCTTAGAGAAGTTGTCGGCATCGATTTGCGTGAGAGGCGAATAGCGGGTGTTGGTGATGCCGCCGCCATAGCTGGTCCAGTTCGCGCTGGTGGGGGTGGGTGCGCTGGGCTGGGTGGTGGCGGGCGGCGCGAACAGGGCAAGCAACGCCGCTGCTGCGCCAAGCATCTGCGAAACCTTGAGGAATTTCTTGAATTTGGCTAGTGACACTGCGGGTCCCTCCCTAAACTGCGCGAAGACAACAGGCCGGATTATATCCCATTCGTGAAAACGGTACCGGGGGTAATGATGTTACACTTTTTCGTTCCGCAGAGCGCGGCGACCGAGAACGGCAATCCGATGTCTACGGGCAAGCACCGCGAACCCCCGTCTTGGCTCCTAAAGGCGTGCCAGGCTGGCCACCGGGCTGCACTGGAGCTTTTACGCCAGCCGCCTTGAGTGACCGTTTGGTAAAACAACTCAAACCGTTAGGAAAACGGTCCTCTTTGGAGGCGCCTTAATACGCCAGAAATTGCGCCTCGGACTGGGGGCGGAGAGAAGCACTTTTTGCTTCACCCATCTGCAGTTTCGACTACAAATCGGGGCTCTGATTCCATCCGGTACCCGATGTCGATTCAGTCGCTTTTCAAACATGCATGTCGGCATCGGAAGCTGCGCCACTACGGAATCAAAACTGGAACGACCTTCTTCCCGAGGTGGTCTAGCTTTACTCCGCCCTGACCCATTGAATACAATGCTTGTCTTAAGCTAAATGAGCACATCTCCAGTACTGATCGCCGGGGCAGGCATGGGCGGCTTGAGCGTTGCACTGACTTTGCATCAAATCGGCGTACCTTGCGTCGTCTTTGAATCGGTCGCCGACATCAAACCCCTCGGCCTGGGCATCAACATTCAGCCCAACGCGATCCGCGAACTCTATGAATTGGGTTTCGGCCAGGAATCGCTCGATACGATCGGACTGCAAACCAGGGAATGGGCGCTGGTCGGTCTGAATGGCAATGAAGTCTATTCCGAACTCCGGGGACTCAGCGCCGGCTACAAGTGGCCGCAGTATTCCGTGCACCGGGGCGAGCTGCAGATGCTCCTCTATCGCGCTGTTCTGGAACGTCTGGGTGCAGATTCCGTCCGCACGGGCGTGAAAGTCACAGGCTATCGCAATCACCCGGACGGAAAGGGTGTGACGGCTTTGTTGCGAAGCCGCGATGGGAAGTGTTCCGAGGCGGAAGGGTCTCTGCTGATTGCGGCCGATGGCCTGCATTCAGCGGTGCGTCAACAGATGTATCCCGACCAGCCCCCTATTCAGTGGGGAGGCTCAATCATGTGGCGCGGCGTCACCAAAGGTAAGCCGATTCGCAGTGGCGCGTCCTTTGTGGGTCTGGGGACGCACCGTCATCGCGTGGTGTTCTACCCTATCTCGGCCGCCGACCCGGTTACCGGCCTTGCGGACATCAACTGGATCGCAGAAATCACCGTGGACAATTCCGGTGGCTGGCCGGATGGCGACTGGAACAAACAGGTACGGCATGAGGACTTCATGCATCACTTCGAGCACTGGAACTACGACTGGATCGACATCCCGGCCCTGCTGCGTGGCACGGCTGCCGTCTTTGAATACCCCATGATCGATCGTGATCCGGTTTCGACATGGGTGGATGCCAACGTCGCGCTGTTGGGCGACGCCGCACATGTGATGTACCCCACAGGTTCCAATGGCGCTAGCCAGGCCATTATCGATG
>JBDTUY010000127.1:0-10619 GCA_040007495.1 Acidobacteriota bacterium
CCGGGAACCGGGATCGAACCGGTGGCCTCAAGATTACAAATCTAGCGCTCTACCAACTGAGCTATCCCGGCCTGTTCTTCTATCGTACCTGGAGCATGCGGGGATTTCCAAACCTTACAGCTTCCAAAACAACACCGCCGTCCCTATCAGAAAACCAAGCAGCGCTTGATATTCCTCATTCTTCACGTACACTGCCCATCGAAAAAGTTGCGAGCCGCGTCTGGCAGAAAATCCAGGGATCAGTCGAGGCACCCTCTGCGCGTACTCCGCAAAGTTAGGAAACAGCTTGCGTAAATGCTGCTCCTCCAACTCGACTACAGGCAGGTATACCAACAGAAACACTACCGCAAACAAAACGGCTAGCTCCCACCGGCGGGAGGCGACTGCAAAGCCTGCTGCGACCGTTAGCGTCCCGATGTACAAAGGGTTCCGCACATGCGCGTATGGCCCACTCTGCGCGAGATCTTTGTTCTTTTCCAAATGCCCAGCCGCCCAAGCCCGCAGTGCGAGACCCAGAAGGGAGATGGGGATTCCGATTTCCAGCGATTTCCAACTGGGTTGCGCCAGCCAAATAAACGCCACGATCAGCAGGAATCCGAACGGCACGCGCAGCTTCGCCACACGGTCGGCGTAAGGTTTCGGAAAGCTCATGCCGGAGCCCCCGCCTGCTTCAACGCCAATACTTCCGCCAGCCTCGTCGCCACCTGTTCAGGACGTATCGCGCGCATGCTTTGGTCGATTGCCGAAGATCGTTTGTAACTCGTAACTGCCCCCGCGTCTCTCAAAACCCGAAGCGTGCCGCCGTACGGCCCATGCGACGCTGGATCGGTCGGGCCATAAATCGCAACCCCCGGTTTTCCCAATGCCGCCGCCAAATGCAGAGGTCCGCTATCCACTCCGATCACCGCCTTGGCTCTGCGCGTTGCATCAATCAACCCCGCGACGCCAGAAAGATGCACCGAAGCTCCTTTGATAGATTCCAGCGTAGATGAAGCATTTGGAGGACCATTGACCACCAACGGCAATTGCAGTTGCGCTGCCAATGCAGAATACGCTTCCAGAGGCCATTGTTTCGATCCCCAACCGGCCAGCGGACACGCCAATATGAACGGACCTTCGGGCAACCGACCCTCCGGCGTGCCTTGCGGCAACGGAAATAAGTGGACCGGATTGCGGGCACCGGCCGATGCTGCCAACTCCAGATACCGGTCTACCCGATGCACGGCCGATGTGTGCACGGCCATCGAATAAAAAAGCGCAGCCAATCCTTCACGCGACTGCTCGCGATCTAAGCCGACGATGCGATCCGGGCGCGCGGCAGTGGCGATTAAGGCCGATTGAATCAGACCTTGCAAATCGACCGCAAGATCGAAGTGTTGGCTGAGAAGTTCCCGCCGTACCTGCAGCATCCTGCCCAGCGTCCGCTCAAAGGGGATGATCTGATCGATATACGGATTCCCCTCCAGCAGTGCAGCCCATTGCGGCTTGACGACCCACGTCAGGTGGCTGTTCGGAAAGCTCTGCTTCAGCGTGGCGACGGCGGGAAGGCAATGGATCACGTCACCCATCGCACCCAATCGGACCACTAAAATTCGAAACATGAAGCTAGTTAGCCGCCTGTTGCCGCCGATGCACATGCTCTACCAACCGCTGATGCCCCGCGGCATCTTCTACTTCAAGACTCATACTCGGGATCAGTTGCTGCGACGCCTCCGTCACATGATCCACGCATGAGAGCGCCGCAACCAACTCGGCTCGGGCGCGATTCGCCAAGATAGGATTCGTCGGCTCAGCGATCGTAACCAAGAGTTTCGTCCCATTCGGAACCTGGCTTTTCACTTTCGCCAACCGCTCCGCGTGCCAAGCGACCATCGGGTCGAAATAGCCGCTCACGACCGTCGCTCCGTGCGATACGAGGCGCAACGCTTCTTCCGATGCAACAATTTTCGTTCGAGTATCCATCAAGATTCTGTAGCCGCCGTTTGGCGACTCCCTATTTCAGCAGATCTATTTCAATAGTTCTAGTGCCGTCCGCGCCACCCGGGCCGCATCCACGCGCGTCATGCAGCGATGGTCAATCGGACACTCGCGTTTCTGGCACGGGCTGCATTCCACATTCTCACGAATGATCCGCGCCACCGGACCCGTAGGCCCCGTGGTCACGTGATTGGTCGCACCAAACACCGTGACCGTGGGCACGCCAAGCGCAGACGCGATATGCATGGCACCGGAATCGTTGCTCAAATAGACGCGGCATGCCGCCGCCAGTTCGATGTATTCAGCCAGAGTCGTCCGCCCCGCGAAGTTGTGGACCGGCACCGTGATCGCCCGCGCGACGGATTCGCACAATTCGCGCTCCGATTCCGACCCGAAGATCGCGACAGCAGCCCCAGTCTCATGCGCGATCTGATTCGCCGCCTCTGAAAACCGTTCCGGCAACCAGCGCTTCGCCGTCCCAAACGCGGCACCCGGACTTATGCCGATTACGTTCTGCCCCAAACCCTGCTTCTGAAATCGCTCTAGTCCGATCACCTTGGCGGCCGCTGCCCCGTCCAGCCGGATCATGTCCGACTCCGGCAGGTGATCGATAATCCCAGCGCGGCGCAGTAGTTCCAGATAGTAGAACCGCTCATGCGCGGGAATCTCCCCGGGCTTAGGAACATCGACCGCTCGCGTCAGCAGCCAACCCCGACCATCGCGAGCATAGCCGATTCGCTCCGGAATCCCCGCAATCCGAGCCACTGCTGCGGCTTCAAACGCATTCTGCAGCAAGATCGCCATATCGAAATCCAGCGGAGCCAACCGCCGCCCAGCCGACCATTTCTCGGCCAAAGTTTTCGGCGTGTAGGGAATCACCTCACTGCAAAATGGCTCCCGGCCATATAGGTCCGCGACCCAGGGCTTCGCCAGAATGGCAATGTGCGCCGCTGGATACCTCCCCCGCAAGGCTCGCAACGCAGGCAGAGACATAACCGCGTCCCCGACCCAATTCGTCGCCCGGACCAGGATTCGGCTCGGATCTTTTGTATTTCTTGCGCCCAATCTACTAGGGTACTGTGCCGGAGTCACTCGCGAAACGTTTCCCCCCAATTCCATCAACCCGCGAGCCAAGCCCCGTGCGTGAAGCGCGGGGCTCAGTACCAATAGCGGCGTCTAAACCTTCGGACGTGCAATCCTCACGGTTGAACATGCTATTCTAAGGCTGTTATGTCTATTCCGAATGTAAAGCGCTATCGCATCACCAGTCCCGACGGCTCCATGACCGCCTCTTTGATGGCTGTCCTGCCGAAGGAAGTGGACGTCAACGCCTACCTGTCTGACGCCTCCAAGCGCTTCGACTGGAAAGCTCACAATGACGCCATGTTGAAGCAGTTCAAGGTCCGCGTCGGTCAGCAGAAACAGAAGAAGGCCAAGTAGTTTTCCCGCAGCTTTTCCAGCTGCAGGGCTCTTAGATTATCTTGGTTTTGGAATTGGGCGCAACGCCGCACTGCAAAGTGCAGGAGTTGCGCCTTTTCTGTATTTCCACCCGCCCTCACCTACCAGCCACAAGTTGGCGGCAAATGTGAAACCTCACGTGAGTCCGAGCTACCTACGAGCCGCGACGGATAAGGGAGCGGAGTGCCGAATTTGCCAACCGACCCGGAAGACGGACACCATACACGTGCGTCAGTGCGCGGGATCTCCCGATCCACGGCCCGCACTAGTGCCTGAAGTGTCGAACCCCAGTGAACACCATCGCCAAGCCTAAGCGGTCCGCCGCGGCGATCACGTCGTCGTCGCGCATTGATCCTCCTGGTTGAATGGCCGCCGTGACGCCATGCTTCGCCGCTTCCTCCAAACCATCTGGAAAGGGAAAGAACGCGTCGGATGCCACAACCGAGCCCTGTAGCGGCAGAACCGCCCGCATCGCCCCGAAGATCGCCGAATCCACCCGACTCATCTGCCCCGCGCCCGCGCTGATCGTTTGCCCGAAGTTGCCACTTGCGTGCGGGACATTGCGAGCATAAACAATCGCGTTGCTCTTCACGTGCTTTGAAATCTTCCAGCCGAATTCCAGGGCCGTCCATTCCTCAGCCGTCGGTGCGCGTTTGGTCTTGACTACGGCTTCCGATCGCAGCAGCACATGCGAGTCAGCGGTCTGCACCAGGAACCCACCTGTAATCGATTTCACGACCATTTCTGGCAGTGCAGCAGCGACTCGAATTACGCGCAGGTTCTTCTTCGGAGCCAGAATCTCGCGAGCCTCCGCCGTATAATCCGGCGCGGCAATCGCTTCGGCAAACGCTTTACCAAACGTCTCGAGAATTTCAGCCGCAGTCGTGCCGTCAACCGTCCGATTGAACGCCAGCACACCACCGAATGCCGACTTCGGGTCAGCTTCAAACGCTCGTCGGTACGCCTCCACCAACTCCGGACCCTCGGCGCACCCGCACGGATTCGCGTGTTTGATGATGGCCGCCGCAGGTTTGTCGAATTCCAAAACCAATTGCCAAGCGGCGTCCAGATCGGTCAGATTGTTGTAGGAGAGTTCTTTCCCCTGCAACTGCTCTGCTCCCGCGATCCCTTGGTGACCCGACGCGTACAGTGCAGCCGCCTGATGCGGATTTTCGCCATATCGAAGCGACATGCGCCGGGGTACGCGAATATCCAGCAGCGCAGGCGGTGCATTCAAATCAACAGGCGCGGGAACATGCGACGGAGCGTCGATTTCCGCGAGCCTCGCCGATATCGCCCGATCATAAGCCGCCGTGCGCGAGAAAGCTGCTCTCGCCAAGCGCCAGTGCGTTGCTTCCGATAGGCCTGAACCGGCCTGCAACTCCGCGATCACGAGCTGATAGTCTTCGGGTGCCGTAACGATGGCCACGTCTTGCCAGTTCTTCGCGGCCGCGCGAATCATCGTAGGTCCGCCGATGTCGATATTCTCGATCAGCTCTTCGAGCGTAGCGTCCGGCTTGGCCGCGATCTTCTCGAAGGCGTACAGGTTCACGCAGACCAGATCGATGCGCGGAATACCATGTGCAGCGATGGCATCCATATGTTCGGGCTTCGACCGCATCGCAAGAATGCCGCCAGCCACGCGCGGATGCAGGGTCTTCACGCGACCATCTAGCATCTCGGGAAACTCGGTGACCTCGGCAACCTCACGTAGCGGCGATATCCCTGCGTCTTTGAGCACCCGAAAGGTCCCTCCAGTGGAGAGAATCTCAATGCCAAGCGCAGTGAGAGCCTTGGCAAACTCGACGATACCGGTCTTGTCGGTGACGCTCAGCAGAGCACGTTCTATAGAAGCCATGAACTAACTATTATGGCGAACAAGTGGCTCCGACGCCGACGTCGGAGAGGTGATTCGACCCCCGATCCGATGTGGGGTGGGCAGTCCTGCCTGCGAGTCGCCTCGCCCGCAAACGGGGCTGTCAGGCCGACCTCTACCTTATAACTTATGCAGTCTTTCGCCCGCGCAAGTCCGCCAGCAACGCCCCGGCAATCTCTTTTCCATGCTTGAAAGCGTCCTCGTACACACCACGCCGCTCCTCGCGCGTGAACCCGTACCCGAGCCTATACAATCGTTCCAGCGACAGCCCGACCGCATAGGTCCCTGCCCAAGCAATCGCCGCCTTCGGGATCAAGCCGCCACCCAATGGAATCTTGCCGACCAATTCCCGTGCCAACGCCCGCCAGCCGAACGAACTACCTGCGATGGAAGCGATTTGCGTCTTTTGGTCGCGATACCCTATCGGATGATCGTTGGCAGCAGCCAACAGGAAAGCCATTCGCACTTGATTCACGGTCAAAAACGCAGCATCGGAGCTATACTCTCCGACTGCCCACGGCAAAGAGATGAGGCTCGGAATGATATCCGGCAGCGCCGTTGCTAAGCAGAACATCGCGTTCTCTTTTGCAATTTCGCCAATGATTTGATGACTGACAGGCTTTCGGAACGGCTCTAGATGTCGCGCCAAAGGTAGCCTCAGATCCTCGTGAGCCTTAATGACACGTCGCACCGTCTCTTCGGGTGCATCCAGATCGAATGGGAAAGCGCCTCGGGGGACCAGCAGCGACGACTCCACCAACTGGATGTCGCATTGCTTGGAATCGCCACCACGTACCAGCACACGCGCGGATTCTGCCCGGCGCTCTGGTGAAAGGTGGGGCGGAACCAGAAAGGTCTCCATGCTTCCCAGCGCATGCGCCGATGGAGCGACCAGTCCGACGTGTATCGGCCGGTCCGCTTGCTTGCGGACGTCCGCCGGGTTCAGATTACGAAGCGCCTGCCGGATCTGTCCAACAATTGTGAGTGCCATGTTAGTATTCCGCCGCGTTCTATCCCACAATCCCGTGGGGTGGGCAGTCCTGCCTGCGAGTCGCCTTGCCCGCAAACGGGCGTCCGCGCCGACTTCTTCCTTCAGTCACATCCGGAACATGACCCGCAGGTCTCGCCTCCATTCTATCCCGACGCCGATGCGCGTCACTGCAACATCTGATGAGAAGTAACGAAGAATAGTTTCATTCGTCGGATGAAAATCAATCGCCGGAGCCACCAATAGCAGACTGGGGGCATCCTGCTTCCGCGCACCGCTTGCCAGCGCTAAGCCAGGAAAATATCTCTTACGCGCGAATTCCCCGCGTTCCAGATGCCACTTCACACGCATCCAGTAGTCGAGCGCCTGTAACGGCAAATGAATATCCTGACTCGCCTTAATCTCGATCACACACAACCGACCATCGCCATCCGCAGCCAGCAGGTCCATAATGCTGCGATCTCCCGCCATATATTGCGGAGCCTGCTCATACAGCGATGACGCGACCAGCGTCGCATCCACGCGATCCAACTGTGCCCGCACCTGCGCCTCCAGCCATGCTTCGGGCTGGCGCAAATAGGTTCGATTGGTCCGGTCCAGCGTATCCGGCTGGCGAAGATGACCCAGTCCTCGAGCCAACGCCTTGATCTGCGGCAGATGCCTCGCGACCGCAGTACGCTTTCGATCGACGCCATATAAGAGCGTATTTCCGCGACCATGCTCAGGCACCATCCGTGCGAATTCGAGCCCTGCCACTCGCAGACTGACCGCACCGTTCGGCAACGGAACCGAGCTCACCTCATCCAGCGCTGCCAGCTCCTCAGCCCACGCCAGAGCCTCATCGCCATAGGGTGCGGAACGTGACGTAGCAGGACTCTGAAAAGGATCCAGTCGAGTCTCGAAGTTCGTATACGCGGCGGGATCAACGCGTTCCTCCGTGATGCCCGATCCGTACGCGAATACTTGAAACTGAGCCGCATTCGGATTCAGATAGCGCACCCGATGGCAGGTGTTCGCCTCAAAGCCGATCGGCAGGAAGAGGGCTAGTGAACCGACCGCAAGCTTGGGCTCACGTCGGCGAACGTAATCCAACCAAATCAGCCCAAAGCTCAACACACCATCCGGCTCCAAGCAATCTTCGGAGGCCCCAATCGCAGCCATCGACTGATTGCCCTTGCGGAGCAGAGCGCGAGGATAAACCGGCGACAGACTATGCTCCAGGTCTTGCTCCGAAGAGAGTTCCGCGATCCGCCAGTCCGGGAATTGGCGCTTGAGCGAGATGCGGAATTGTTCCCGATATTGCAGCCGATTGCCTTGACGAGTCGCGACAGCCGCTGCAGGATGCGCGAGGTCCACTAAACTCAAGATCCCTTTGCGCCCGCCGAAATGTTCGGTCTCGAGCTCCAGTTTCACTTTCGTCTCTTTACGAATCCCAGTGACGCGACGAATCAGATTCCGTTGTGCTGCTCCGTCGCTATCCGCGTCGCTCGTCCAGCATTCCAGCGTCAGCCGAGTTCCCGTTTCGGTCAGGCTGAAGCAATCCGCTGCCAGCGCGTACGGAGCGTCACCCGCCTCCAGTAACACCGGCTGCCTGGCGTTTTGAACGAAGGCTTCGATGACGGATCGAAGGTCGGCAGATCTGCGCCCCTGTACCTCGAGACGGGTTTCGCTCCGAATATGTCCGACTGCTGGTTTCATCCAGCAATCTAGTGGCGTGAGAGGGCGGAAAGTATCACGGAAAAAATGCAGTTCTCACCCAAGATTTAGGTCGCTATCCGGAAATCACCAACGGCTCCCTATGGTCGCGGCTCTGCAACGGGTTGTATTCCATGGGTCTCGATTCTGAGCGGTCACCCCGTTTGCAGGCACTCGGCGAACGCGGGCAAACCTGGGGATTGGCGATTATCCAGCCAACTCCCGAGCCCGAGCAAACACCTCCCGCAACATCTCCCGCCTCAATTTCCCTGTGGACGTGTTCTGCTGGCTCGGATGATACGACGCGATCAGATGCACGCCACCCGGCAGCAAGTATTCCGCTCCATGCCCAAACTTGAAGCCCGCTAGATTACCAATGACCCCTTGATCTCGCAACGCACTCAGGTACGTGTGAAACGCGATCCCGCCCAATGCGACCACCACCCGAACCTCGCTCAGCAACGCCAGTTCCCGTTCCAGATACGGTCGGCAGCGGCGCAATTCCTCTGGCGTCGGCTTATTATCCGGCGGCGCACAGCGACCGGAAGCCGTGATGTACATGCCGGATAGCTTCAGTCCATCGTCGCGCGAACTGCTGTCGGCCTGTGACGCAAAGCCGGTTTCGTACAACGCGCGATATAGGAACTCACCGGACTTGTCGCCGGTAAACATACGACCCGTGCGATTCGCACCATGTGCACCTGGAGCCAACCCAATCACCAGCACCCGAGCCTCAGGGTCGCCGAACCCCGGCACGGGCTTGGCCCAATACTCCCAATCCAGATAGGCCCTGCGCTTGACGACGCCGACCTCGCGGCAATGGTCGCGTAAGCGCGGGCAAAGCTCGCATCCAACGACTTCCGAATTCAGGATTTGCAGCTTGGTGGGCATGAAACTTCAAAACGCAAAAAGCCCACCGAGTCTTGGAGAACTCGGTGGGCTCCTTACATCAGACTTACGCCTAGTTCGCGGCGGGTGCGGCCTTCAGTGGCATTGTCGTGCCGCGATGGCAGGTGTAGCAGGTAACCTTCTGCTCGCCTTTAAACATGTTCGCATTGATGCCATTCACCATTTCCAGCATCGCGCGAGCCATCACCTTCTCCATCTTGGCATCGGAACTACGATCCGCTTCATGGCAAAAATTGCAACCGCCCTTATCAGCCAGACCTAAGCCGGCGACGAACCCTTGCATCGCCGGAAAATAGTTCTCCGCGGTCAAGATCTTCAGGTTCTTCGGCGGGGCCTTTGCCCCACCCTTACCTTGCGGAGGCTGAGCATTCACGAACATCAGAAGACCCATGGCCATCGTCGCAGCCACGGTCGAGAAGATTGTGCGCATGGACGTATTATACACACACGAACCGTGCATACAAGCCACGATTTTTCTGTGTCGTAGCATCTAAAAAACCGGAGCGTCTCCCAGCTATTCTGAAGCGAGGACAACTTGCACCCGCTCCCTGATCTGGACCAACCTCTTATGTCGCCCCAATCCCTTACCCTTCGTCCCGCAACCATTGCCGACATCCCTTCGATCTTGGCTCTCATCCAAGGCCTTGCCGAATACGAGAAGCTGGCGCATACAGTAGTCGCTACCGAAGACAGCCTGCGCCGGACCCTGTTCGGCCCCCACCCTGCGGCCGAGGTCCTGTTGGCAATCGAAGCAGAACACTGCGCCGCCTTCGCGCTATTCTTCCCAAATTATTCGACATTCTTAGCCAAACCCGGCCTGTATCTGGAAGATTTATTCGTACAACCGCACGCCAGAGGGCGGGGTATCGGTCTGGCCCTATTGCGCAGGCTAGCGTCCATAGCGGTCGAGCGCGACTACGGGCGCATAGAGTGGAGCGTACTCGATTGGAACGAACCCGCGATCCGCTTCTACAAACGCCTAGGCGCAGTCCCAATGGATGAATGGACCATCTTCAGGGTCACCGGCGACGCGATCAAACAGCTCGCCGAGCCGGACTGATCGATGCTGGCGCTAACGCCTTGCGTCAGCCTTATCGGCTAAAGGCACCCGATTTTCGACCGGCGCGCCTACTCCCGCCCCTCGAACACTGCGCTCCAACTCGATGAGCGCCTGCGAAGTTGGGCCCGCAAAGAAGCTATCGACTTCTTCTGGCGAACCTGGCTTTCGGATCAGGTAACCTTGAATCACGTCACACCCCAGCACGCGAAGTGTATGCAATTGGCGCTCGGTCTCTACACCCTCTGCTACCACTGTCAGCCCCATGCCATGCGCCAGTCCGATGATGGCCTGAATCACTGGGATGGTCGACTTGCAATCCGCCGTGATCTCCCTCACGAAGGATTGATCGATCTTAACCTTGGAAACCGGCAGCCGCTGCAGATAGCTCAACGACGAGTAGCCCGTGCCGAAATCGTCGATAGCCAGAGTGATGCCCAAGTCCCGCAGCTCATTCAACCGTGGTAGGAAATCCTCCACGCGTTCCATCAGCGTGCTTTCCGTTAATTCCAGTTCGAGCAGCCCACTCGGAAGCCGCGATTCCTGCATTACGCGCCGCACAAAAGGCACAAGATTGGCATCTGCCAGCTGGCGCGCCGAAATATTCACTGCCATCTTAATGCGAGGGTAGTTGGCCTTACGCCATAGAACCACCTGTC
>JBDTUY010000128.1:0-10603 GCA_040007495.1 Acidobacteriota bacterium
ATCTACTTCTTCGCGATTTCGGGATTCTGGGACGTCTTCCAGTAATTATCGCCCCACCATCTCTTGGAAGCAGAACCCTGACGAAGGCGCGCCTCATCAATAGCGTTTATAACATCGGTCGCGGTCGCACGCTGCATTTCGAGGGTAGCGGAACGAGTTTCCCCGCTCGGGTCCTTATAATCAACAACGACCTGCTGCATTTCATTGACGCCCGACAAGCGCTTCGGCAACGTCCAAACTTTGTAGAGAGGCTCACTGACGGGCTTACGGCCTTTGCCGATATCTGCCTTAAGGATCGCCGAATACGGAATCTGGACCAGGTTCCCGCCAGAGTGCAGCGACAGCGCCTTATCTTCCACCATCAACATGACATCGTTACTGGGTGAGATTCCGCTCAGGTTGCCTGCAACGTAAGCTATGGGGCGGGCGGGATCGCCAGCCACAGCGATGCCCACCAACATCGTGGTGGCGACCAGTACGGTGCCCAATCGGCTGGCCCTGCTGGAGGATCTGACGGAATGATGGTATATGAAGCCTAGTAAGCGCATGGAGAGTCCCTTCCCCACAAAGGATCGTCAGGGAGGTCCTCACACTTTAGGCTAAACTGGCGGAGTTTTCTTTAGAAGCGGTCCCGCCGGGGACGACTGCCGCGATCGCCGCTACCTTCGCCGCGCGGCGTCATCGGGCGCGCCTCGTTTACAACCAAGGCCCGTCCCTGCATTTCCTTGCCGTTGCACCCGTCTACCGCTCTTTGTGCGGCTCCGTCATCGCCGATCTCGACAAACCCAAACCCTCGGGCCTGCCCCGTGAATCGGTCTCGCATCACGGTCACGCTGTCCACAGCCACTCCGGCGGCTTCGAAGAATCCCTGCACGTCGGGTTCGTTCGCGCTGTAAGGAAGATTACCAACAAATAACTTCTTCACTCGTCACCCCTTCGCTTGATCATGCGGAGCTTAGCAACCCACGGATCTCAGCTCCGGTTCGGGGGACGAACGGACTGGAAAACCGACAGTTTGCACAACCACTCCAAACTACGCCGGGTATTATGTCAAACGGAAATGTCGTAGTCAAAGCCCTTCAGCAAGGATTACGTAGTCAACAATTGAGGGATGAGTTGGAAGTGTCCGTCGCGCGTGATCAAAGTTAAGCGGTGTTGTAGTGCCAGCGCCCCGATCCAAAGATCATTGGTCGGGATGGGTGTTCCGGCTTTCCGTAGTTGTGCGTACAGCCATCCGTAGTGTTCGGTGGTTTCCAGGTCAGGCAGCAGAATACTCACAGTTGGCTTGTTGAGAAACATCTGCAGCAGCCGGTTATTCTTCACTGCAGCGGACCCTGCATAGAAGCCCGCCCTTAGTTCGGCGATGACGATAATGGGAATGTAGATCTCGTCGCAGCGCGAGAGTTGCTCCGCAAGTTGATTATCGCCTCGGAAGAGATCGGTGAGGCGATTGGTATCGATGGCGACGCGAATCACTTCAGCGTCACTTCCACAATTTTGGATCTATTCTACGCTGGTCGGTTAGGGCAGCATCAAAGGCCTTGTCCCCAGCCCAACCACCGGTGACGTCGGAGAAGTCAGCACGCTGCGGCTCTCCCAGTAGTGAGCGGCTTAATTCATTCACGATCAGCTGATTCAAGCTCAGCTTCGACAGCTTGGCGCGGCGCACAAGTTGTGCGTGGAGCTCCGCTGGAACTCCGCGAATCGTGTACTGATGTGAATGTGCCTGCATATTATGCCTACATGTAAGCATAGCATGCAGGCACTACTTAGAAATCCGCCGACTCGATCAGTCGATTCAGCTCACCCTGCAGAGTGTTGGCTGTGACCTTAAGTCGGGCGTCCTGATCGCGAAGCGTTGCCAAACGAGCCTCGGAGTCGGCCAATTGCTTCGCGTATTGCTGGACCAGCGCCTGTTGGCCTGCCACATTATTCAGGCTGCCGATATTGCTGCGGAACCGGCCCTGATCGTTCACAACGGTGTTGGTGTCGGCCTGCGTCTGGTTGATCTGATTCGCGTTGGCTGAGATCTCGGCCTTCTTTGCCGCGATCCGCTCTAATTGCAACTTGCCAGTAGAGCTCAAAGCTTTGTTCTGAATCCAGGAGGTGAGCACATCGGGGCTCATATTGCTGACAGCGGTGTTCTGATCGTAGACGCGCTCTTCCTTCACGGCGAAGGTATCCGTCGCTTTCCCGGCCAAGGCGACTTCAAAGCGATAGGCGTTGGAGGTGGTCTCTTTGGCCTTAAGGTCGATCAGAGTGTAACCGGGGCGCTGCCCATGTTCGATGATCACGGTCTTGCGGGCCGCGTCCACGTTGGCGAGCGTGTAGGTCTTGGTCTCCTGAATCGAGCTCTTTGACGTCAGGATGCCACGGCGAAGGTGGATCTCACGCACATTGGCCTGGGTGGAATCGAACTTAGTGGTGACGCGAGTGCCGAGGTCGACACCGTAGCTGATGAGCCGTTTGTCGCCGGTCTTCAGCGTTTCTACCAGCGCTTCGCCGCTGTAGGCACCTGCGTCGTAGACTGTAATCGGTCCGCCGTCGAGGGTTTTACCCGTGGCGTTCGTGATCTCGGCAGCATTCATCGGATGCAGACCGAAGCTTTCGGAATAGATGATGAGCTTGCGCGCTCCGACCTTTTCCTGGAGAAACGGCAGCATCGCGGATTCGCCGCGTTTGACGGTCACTGGAGTAGCGAAGCTGTATTCAAAGAGTTCACCCAGGTCGCGGCCCTCAGTGTCGACGTTGATGGAAGAATTCGTGACTTCATTTCTTCTAAATGCCGCGGAGTCGGATTGAAGAAGGGAAGCCCCAGATTGACCTTGAATTGACGATCCACCTCCGCCCCCTCTGCCACCGCCAGGGCGCGCTGCCGATTCCGCCTTTGCCAACTGGGCAGGAGCCGGAGGCGCTGCTGCCATCACTCCCCCAACCTCTCCCGTGGAGAATCCCCCTTCAAAAACCTGGGGACCTACCGCACGATTCTCGGCTAGTTCGGCGCGAGGTCGGTCCACATAACGAGGTTCATACAACTGCGTTATAAACGAAATCGGACGGCCGGAGACGACGGACAGACGGATGTTGCTCCAATCATCGCCCGAGGTGTTATCGACAATTGCCCAACCTTCAAGAGTAGGATCACCTGTGGTCGGGAAGATCAAGCGATAGCTGGACTTCCAGACCGCGGTCGGCGTCATGTAACTGGCTGTGACTTGGCGGGAGCCGGTGCCGGTCGCGTCAATATGGACGCTTCGTAGATCGCGCGACCGCGAGTTGCCAAGGATCGTTAGATAATCCCGCATCATGATCTGGAGCTTGGGGTCCGCCAACTTGAGAGCAGTGGCCGCGCCCAGATCGAAGCTGCGGATCTCATTGGCGTCGGTTAACAGGACCACCACTTCCTTCTCCGCAACCCGATTCTCTGGACCGGAGCCAATTGATCGAGCGCTTACAATCGCTCCGGCGATCGTATCCGCACCAAGCCGAAGCTCCAGCCTGGAACCTTTCATCTGGTCCAGGAAGGCCGCTAGCGAAGCTTGTCCGGAGTTGGCAAATGGGAACTCGGCAAGTCTCTGTTCCACCGGTTCGCTGGCGTCGTAACGCACTCCGCCAATGGGAGCGCCCGACGCATCCCGAATCGTCAACGACTTCAGGACGTCGTTCATTTCGGACGATTTGAAGTCCAGTTGGGTGGAATCGCCTGGCGCGAGGGCTCCCGAACGGGAGAAATAGCCTACGCCGTGTTTGTAAAGAGTGACTTCCCGGATCGGGAGATCCGCTGCTGACAAAGAAGAGACTCCGATTGCCGCAATCGCCAAGCAAAGTATACGCATGATGGAACTTCCTCTCACAAGCCTTGCACCTAAGTAACCACTGGGCCGAGCGTGTGGCACTGAACTCGAGTCCCCGGTATCAGAATGCCACGGAACTGCCGATCCTTTCACTGGAAGCGATAGGGTTCGGAGATTTGCGTGTAATACCGGACCATCGGTTCTATTACGGCCCGAACCTTGGTACTGGGTGGCAGCTTGACATGGCCGGATTCATCACGCCAGACTCGATAGATGCGTCCCTGTTCCAGAATCGGAGAATCTACTTGAAATCGATATCGAGATCCTTACTTATTGTGGTGTTAGGCTGCCCCTTGGCCTGTGCCCAGATCGCTGACTATTTGGGACCCGGGGTCGCATCTACCGGTGCAGGAACGATTGGACAGCGATCCGGCCAAGATCTCAGCATCCGCATGTTTGGCGGAATCAACGCGATTCGAGACACGGGTCTTGTGCCGTTTGCGACGGATTCGACCGGCAAGTTGGCCAACGTCAAAAGCCTATACGGGACAGAGGTAAATATCGGGGCTTACGGGGCACATCTGTGGAGGCGAGTGAGGCTGGGGTTGGATTATAGCGGAGGGTATCGACGTTACACGCAGTCCACATCCTACAACGGAACCAATCAGGGACTCACGCTGGGCGTTACCTATCAGCAGTCCAAAAGAATTGTGCTGGATTCTCAACTAAGCGCGGCGACCGTGAATCAGGGTAGTCAGCTAGTCGGCATCGGTAGCGGAATCGTGGATGGAATCGCGAGTCCCACCTCACTACTCTTCGACAATCGCTACATCCAGGTACAAGTTGGGACCGACGTGAACTATATCGCTTCCGCTAAGACCGTCTACTCGTTCGGCGGCACCGGATATACGATCCACAGAGGTACTTCTGCCTTGGCAGGCGTCAACGGCTACACGCTGCGGGGTAACGTCAAGCACAGACTTTCCCGCTCGACCACGGTGGTCGTCGGCTACCAGCACACACATTATGACTATCCTCGATCTTTCGGAGAAGCAGATATAAATCAGTTCACATCAGGGATCAGCAAAAGGATCGGGCGTGACTGGGACGTGTCACTTTCGGGAGGCGCCTATCAAATTCAGACGCAGGGCGTGGAGAGCGTGGCTGTAGATCCGGCCATCGCAGCGCTGCTGGGGACTGCCACTGCCAGCCGGACGTTTTATAAAGTCACTTGGCTTCCCACCATCGCCGCTAGCATCAACCGCACGTTCCGAAGATCCACTTGGTCAGCGAATTATTCGCGGGGGACGAGTCCCGGAAACGGACTCTACCTGGCCTCGCAACAGGAATCTTATGGTTCTGGTTACAGCTACACAGGCATCCGAAAATGGAGTCTTTCCATCAGCGTCAACCGGTCGACTCTTTCGTCGGTGGCACAACTACTGTCGGACTACGAGTCCAATAGCGCAAGCGCATCGATTAGCCGCACGCTACCGTATGGGCTTCACCTGAGTGGCGAATTCCAACTCCGGCAGCAGAAGCTGGCACTAGGAGGGTTCAACCGTACAGGCACACGAACCAGCATCAACCTCAGCTACAGTCCTGGAGACATTCCAATTTCGTTCCACTAGAACTATGCTTCCCAAGCGCCTCCTGATTGTTGATGACGAAGCGGCGCTGCTGAATCTGCTACGCAGATTTTTTGAGCGCCGGGGATTCGAAGTGGATACTGCCGCCGACCCGACGCAAGCCATCGAGGCGATGAGATCGGCATCGGTTCCGTATGCACTGGTGGTTACGGATCTGATGTTTGGGAGCGGTGACGAATCCGCTTCGCAGGCGGAACTCAATGGTGAGGATTTGATTGAACAGCTACGCGGTTTGCAACCGAACCTGCCGGCGTTGCTAGCCAGCGGTTATCCTTATCGGCCGCGTCTTCCGGACGTGCAATTCGTTCAAAAGCCGGTGCTGCCGCAGGCGTTGCTGGACTTGATTGAACAAACCATTGGTCCGATTGGGGAAGTATCAGCCTAAATCCGTGATTTTAGCCCCCTAGCTTACGCCAGGGGCTTACCCCCAAAGCTGGGCACGGTTCACTAATTCCTGCCGCACATTCCTGGATTACCGCACATACCCGCTGGGCATCCACCCGCCATGGCAGCGGCGGCCGCTGGTCCGGTGGTTCGGGCTGCGAAGGTGGAATGCTGCTGCTGCAGATGGTGTTCGCCACAACTGGGACAACTGGCGTCCTCCGGCTTGCGGACCAGCTTCTCAAAGGCGGTTCCACAGTCGTCGCAGGTGTATTCGAATATCGGCATAGCTTCATTCCACCAATGCGCTGGCGAGCTTGTCAACCCAGGCTCGCACTTCGGAGATGGGCGCAGCGAAATTATTCACGAGAATCGCGAATGCGAGGGTTCCGGAGCTCTTGCTGTCGGCATAGCCGGACAAGGCGACGGAGCGCGCCAAGGTTCCGGTCTTAGCTCGGATCCGACCGCCGCTCGTGCAGCACAGACGTTTGCTTAGGGTGCCATCCTCGCCGCCCACCGGCAGGAAGGATAGCCAGACGTCGCGATACGCTGATGCGTTCATCGATTGCAGCAGTTGAGTCAACGCCTGGGCGGTCACTTCATCGTTGCGAGCAAGGCCTGCGGCGTCTTCCATCACAACCTCTTTGGTATTGACGCCCACCGTAGGCAAGAATGCATCCAGCGCCCGGAGGCCTCCCGCCAACGATCCGTCCTTCTGCAAGACGACTCCGGCTTCGCGCAACACCAACTCGGTGTGCAGATTCTGACTCGACTTCTCCAAGACGGTCAAGATCTCCAGCAGCGGCGGCGAGACACGCCGGGCGAGTTGGGTGCCAGTGATTTCAGGAGAAGCTCCGCCTGACGACCGATGCCGTGCAACAGGACGTCCATAAATCGCCACGCCGCGTCGAAGCAGTGCGTCGTAGAGGGCCGTGGCGGCGAACAGCGCTGGATCGTCTACCGGAAAGATTTCCGATGTGCCAATGGAGCCAGTTGCAAGGGTTCCAGTCAGCAGAACCTGACGCGTTCCAGGGATCAGCCGCATCCGAACTGGTAACGTTGCACGACCTGCGACAGTTGTGACCTGATTGTCGATGGCGAAATATTCGATCGGCGGCGTCAGAATGACCTTTGCTAATTGGCCGGGACGAGTGCCGGGGCGAACGGAAACGGCGATCGTATTGTCGTTAAGCGTAAGCGCGCTAACGGGAGCTCCGTATTCATGACCGAGATCGTCGGCGGTCCAACTGGCTGGGTACGGGTCCCAGGCGTAGCGTGAATCGTCGCCGATCACATTGCCATCGATGCGGGTCAGCCCTGCGGCAACAGCTTGGTCTGCGAGTGCTTCCATTGCCTGCAATGGATTCTTGGGCAGTTTGGAGTCTTCGCCTCGTTTGGAATCTTCCGATGGATAGATGCGGTCGGACATCGACGGATCTCCGGCGCCGATCAACGTCACATCGCCGGAGGGCACGTGGACAAGCCGGGTCACAAACCGATAGTCAGGGTTCAAGCGCATCAGCGCCATCGCGACAGTGAACAACTTCAGGTTGGAAGCGGGCAGCAGCAGTTGATCCGGGTTCTGAGCAAAAAGCACGGCTCCATTTGTGAGGTCCACAACCTGGATTGCGGTCCAGCCTCGAACCGAGGGAGGCGCAGCGTCGATCACGCCTTGCACGCGTTCCTGCAGGCTGGCAGCGGCAAGAGGCACGGAAAAAGTAAGCAGGACCGCCAGAAATGTTTGAGTAAGCCTGAGGCGCGGGACTTCCGGCATCATAAATTGCCCACGGCTTTGGGATCGTCCACATGTGTGCTGAGCCGATTTTCGAGCCATACCAGGACCAGCAACAAGAACACAAGAATCGATCCCGTCAGCGGGAAAATCATTGCAGCGCCGATGCCCCAATAGGATGCCGCGAATCCGAGTAGCCACGGAGCGACGAAGCCACCTGAGAGTGCGACCGAGAAGATTCCGTTATAGAACCCCGGATGATAATTCGGGAAACGATGCCCGATCTTCTCCACCACCAGAGGGTAAATCGGAGCGAACGAAGCCCCCAGCAGCAGGACTCCGGTAATTGCACCGAACTCGTTGTTGGTCAGGCTCAGGATCAGGCAACCGAACATGGCGGCGACCACGTTGGTTAATAGCAATCGGCTGTGCCGCACGCGTGGAAGGATCCATTGCGAAGCGGCTCGGCCGACGGTGAGCGCGAACCAGTAGAGAGCCAGAATCCACAAGGAATTCGCGGGACTGATCCCGAGTCTCTGACTCAGGAACAGTGCGAGCCATCCGGCCAGTGACCATTCGCTGCCTAGTTGAAAAAACAACAGTAGACTCAGCAACACGGCACCTGGATTGCGCAAATCAGCGGGCATGCTCTTGAGGGGCTGAGGGTCCGGCATCTGCGGATTGTTGAAAGGAGTGCGCCAGTACATCCAGCCGAAGAACCCCGGGATAACGGCGATCCAGACCTGAATGGCGGGTGCAGTGTAGAAGAAATAGGCGCCGGAAATCAGCATCGCAACGGCGAAGCATCCGGAACCAAACAGGATGCCAGCAAGGTTCACGGTGGCGGCGGGATTGTGCCGGTACATGGGCGAGATCGCGTTAAAGATCGCGGTTTGCAGGATGCCCGCCGAACAACCGATAACGATCATTCCCAAAACACGCCACCATGGCGAGATCGGGGGTGAGACGAACGCCAGATAGAGCAGCGCACTACCTGCCAAGCCACAGGCAAAGGCCAGGGTCCACGCGAGACCTCGGCGTTTGAGCAAACGCGGCGAGATCCACACAGAGGAGAGGAGTCCGGCAATCAAGCCTGCGAAATACCAGGAAACCGTCTGGTAGTCCCCTGAGACATGGTGTTCCCAGGACATGAGAATCGCGCCCAGAAACGAGAGCAACACGCCCGAGACGAAGAATCCGGCAAGGGCGCGGCGGGATCCGGCTGAGCCGAGGTCTCCCTCCGGCGCCGCCATGTTGGCGGATGCTGGCGCGGAATCCGGTATCTGGACTTGCATCATCGATGAAACG
Source organism: Acidobacteriota bacterium (assembly GCA_040007495.1). Classification (GTDB taxonomy): domain Bacteria; phylum Acidobacteriota; class Terriglobia; order Bryobacterales; family Bryobacteraceae; genus Palsa-187. The sequence goes on from JBDTUY010000128.1 coordinate 8,865, forward strand.
CCACGGCGGGGGACCCCAGCACGGGTCAGCCTAGCTAGGCTACCTCATCCAGGGCTGCTAACGTCACGGCCACCTTCATAGTACGCCCGTCGCGAATAATGGTTAGCTCGACTTTTTCGCCTGCGTGCTTGCGCGAGGCCGCGCGCACCACATCGTCTTCACGCTCCACCCGCTTGCCGTCGACTTCGATGATCAGATCGCCGCCGACGCCGATTACGTAGTTGCCGATTTGCGCTCGCCTATTTGCCCCGCGTAGACCGGCTGCCGCAGCAGCGCTTCCCCGCTCCACCGTATCGATCAAGAGGCCGCCTTCGGCAGGCAGATCCAGATCCTTGGCCCAGTCACCGGAAATGGGCCGCGACCGAACGCCGATCTTGGGTTGGGCGGGCCGCCTGCCTGACGTGTAATCCTTCAACATCGCTTTCGCACGATTGATGGGCATCGCAAAACCGATGCCTACGCTGCCGCCGTTGGGTCCGTAGATGGCAGTATTGATGCCAATCACCGAGCCTTGTGAATCCAGCAGAGGCCCTCCGCTGTTACCGGAGTTAATGGAAGCGTCGGTCTGGATCATGCCCTCAAGTTCTTCATCCTCGCCTCGAATCGTGCGGCCGAGGGAGCTTACGATGCCCGTGGTCAGAGTGCCGGAAAGCCCGAACGGATTGCCGATCGCCAATACCTTCTGTCCGACCTGGAGATTGTCGGAGTCGCCCAGGGTCAGGACCTTAAGTTTCTTACCCTTCGGGTCGATTTTGATCAGGGCCAGGTCGTTGACCCGGTCTCGCATCAGGATGGTAGCTTTGTGGCGGCTCTGATCGGCAGGTAGAGTGACCTCAACATCCGAACTCCCATTGATCACGTGAACATTCGTGAGAATCTGTCCATCGGCATTGATCAGAAAACCGGAGCCGATGCCTTCGGACTTGCGTACTCCCATGAAGAAGTCTTCTTGATACACCGTGCTTGTGATGTAGACCACGCTGTCGTTGCTGGCCTTATAGATGTCAATGCTATTGGTCTCATCGGAGCTGAGGCCAGCCGAATGGGCGACCTCCGTCTGACCATTCCACAGGGGTTGGTCCAAACCGGGAAGCAATGCAACCTTCTGGCGGTTCGTGTAGTAGGCGAAGCCACCGACCAGCAAAGCGGCAATCAAAAGAGTTCTAAATCTCATGGCAAATGCTCCTACCAGTTAGAGGTCGGAAAACCGGGGACAGAGAGCCATTTTCGCGATGACCTTTCATGTGCTTTGAACAAAATCCCCCGTACGCGAAAAAGGTGTCAGTCCCCAGTTTTCCGCAGGGAGATCGCCGCATCCGAACGCTGCTTCAAAGCCGTATAAACCGCATGCACCTGAGCGTCGGTCGATTCCCTGCTCCCGGAGGTGTCCACTAAATAATCCGCGAATTTCACCTTCTCTGCGATCGGCAACTGGCGGCTTAGGCGAGCCAACACCTGTTCGCGGCTCAATCCATCGCGTTTCATCGCGCGCTCGATTTGCTGCTCTATAGGGCACACAGCAACCACCAGACAATCGAAATCCCGATAGCTTCCTGTCTCTATAAGTATGGCAGCTTCGGTCACAACGATGCCATCGGGATGATCGCTTAAATAGGCATCGCGGAGCGAAGCGGCCTGGGTCCTGACCACAGGATGAACCATACCGTTTAAGGCTGCAAGATCCTCAGGATTAGCGAAAACTCGCGCTGCGAGGCGGCGGCGGTCAATCGAACCATCGG
>JBDTUY010000129.1:0-10502 GCA_040007495.1 Acidobacteriota bacterium
CCAGCACGATGGGGTCCCGCAGCTTGCCCTGCGCCGCCAGATCGATCAGTTGATCGTCCGGCACACTGCTCCATAGGAAAAACGACAGGCGCGAGGCCAGCGCCAGATCCGTTACCTTATAGCTCTTGCCGGTCGCTAGAGCCTTCGGCTCCGCTTCTCCGCGATAAATGAATTGCGGATCGGTCAGAATGCGCTGGATGACCGCTTCGATTCCATCGTCGAATGTGCCGTTGTTGGCTCGTCCGGCCTGATAAAACTCAGATAGATTCGCAACGTCCGACGGAGTCGCCGGGCGGCGATACGCATGCTTTGTCAAAGCCCCGATGATGGTCTTCGCACAGGCAGTTTCTGTTTCCTTGGAGGTTGGCTTGCAAACAAAAATCTTCTGCCGAGCTGCCGTATCTGGCGCGCCCTTGGCGTCGTACGGACCCTCAATCCAGACCTGACCAACATGCGGATAGAACACGAAACCCGGAATCGAACCTGGGGTGTTCATCGTGCGCTCGAACGGACGATTCAACTCGCCGCCCGGAATGTCATTGGTAGCCAGGAATGTCACGCCCAGTGTGTGGAGCCCGGCCTTCACCGCAATCTTCGGGGTCGATTTGCCGTTGCCGGTGGTGTTCGCGATTTCGCGATCCCAATCGAACAGATACATACGCTCGCCGTCGATGGTGACCTCCAACTTCTCGCCTTTTACCCCGCCCAGCACTGCCTGGAAGTAGCCGGTCACGCCCTTGACCTTGAAACTGTACTCGCCGTCAGCCGGGAATTGATACTTAATAAGAATCCCGCCGCGGGTTCCGAAGGGCAGTCCTTCAATGTGATAGTTTTGCGCGGTGTCGGCAGGGACTTCAAAGACGGCCTGACTCGGGGCGGAAACGTCGCCCACTGCCAGACGGCTGATTTTGCCCGCAGCCGACAGATAGGCTTCCATCAGAGCGGGGGAGAGCGTCAAGGCTCCCGCGATATTGTCGAACCCGCGCGTCGAATCGTCAGCTGGCAGGAACTTGTTCGCGTCCACCTGCAATCCCAGAATGTCGCGAATGGCGTTGGTGTATTCCGTCCGGTTCAGCCGATGCAGACCCGGAGGGGCGATTGCCAGGTTCTGGTTGCGATCCAGTTCCTTTTCCATCCATGTGACCAGGTTGTTGAGCACTGCAGGCTCCGGTCGGGGCAGGCCGGCGGGAGGCATCATGCCGGCGCGAAGCTTGCGGACGATCTTTTCGCCGATCTCCGCATGGCTTCCGATATGGTTCATATCCAACTGGTCCAGCTTCAGATTTGCGGTGTTGGCCTTCGCATTGTGGCAGCCCACGCAATACTTAGTGACTACGGCCCGTTGGGTCGCTACATCCGGGGTAGCCGAGTTGGAAACAGGACGTACCGCTACCTTTGGCGCCGCAGCAGCAGGGGGCGCAGACTGACCGGGGAGCAGTATTACACATATAGGTACTCCGCAAGCAATCGCGAGCAGCGTTTTTTTCACAAATCCTCCAAAAATCAACCAGCAGACAGGGCCAATCAAGAGCACGAGTTAGCGCCCAGGCAAATAGTGGACAGCCAGCCGCTGCCGTCAATAGAGACAAATATCGACAGTATCGAACCCGCCGATAATATCACCCCAGTGCCCCGATTACCAGGGGCCTTTCGGCAGGGTACGGGCTATGCTGGAACGGCTATTCGAACCCCGAGCCATAGCGCTCCATCGTCAGGCGTGGGAGAATGGTTGTCGGTTACACGCGCATGAAATCGAAACCAGCAGCCACCGCTTTTAACCTCACTGTGGAATTTGATCGGGAGACCGACGGGCGGTGGATCGCCGACATCGCGGCGTTGCCCGGTGTTACGGTCTATGGACGAACCCGGAAACAAGCCTTAGCGATGGTGGAAGCGCTCGCACTGCGCGTTATCGCTGATCGCCTGGAACATGGTGAAGCGGTCCCAGGTGAGATGACTGTTTCTTTTGCTGCTTAGATCGCTTAGAGATCTGAAGGCTTAAGGCCCGTCTTCTCCCCAAGTTTCTTCATCGCGATCGATCCGATTTCGACGGAGTCGTGATACGCAAAGATGTAGTTTTGCCAGCCTGGACGTGTCAGGGTTCTGTGAGAGCCGTTTTGCCGCGCTAGCTTCCAGCCAATGCGTTGCAGTGCGGAAAGCACAGCTTTCGGTTTCGCTGATGGCCACGACGGCCGCTTCGGTTCGTGCTGCTTCATAGGGCGTGTCTATATCGTACGGCAGGAAATGTGGCACAGTTGGTGGCACGTCCCCGCTTCGTCGCGTCGATTCGCACCCCGATCCGACTTTTTCTCACTCCACTGCGTCTTTATGAACGGAGCACAAACTTTTCAGTGATCTTCCGCGATGTTGAAGATCCCGACCTGATCGCCAAAGCGCGCAAAGGGGACGTGGAGGCCTATAACCTTCTGGTCACCCGCTGGGAAAAGCGTGTCTTCAACTATCTGCTCCGGCTGGTTTCCAATCGGGAAGACGCGATGGATGTCAGTCAGGATGTGTTCTTGAAGGCGTACCAGAATTTACCGAAACTCGATGATCCGCAACGGTTTGCGGGTTGGCTATTCCGCATCGCTCACAATGAAGCCTTCTCCTTATTAAGGAAGCGGAAGCCGGAAGGCGATCTGGCTCCGGACGATCTATTTGGTGTTGTGCCGCAGAATGCGAATTTATTGCCGATCGAGCTTTCGCTGGCAGTCGAAAGTGCGCTAAAGCGCCTGACTCCCGATCAGCGCGAGGCGGTGTTGTTGAAGGTTTACCAGGGGTTCAAGTTCGACGAGATGGCGGAAATCCTGGATTGTCCGGTCTCGACCGTAAAATCCAGGCTGTATACGGGCCTCGAGCTGTTAAAGGTGACGCTCGGGCCGCAGATGATTCGTAAAGAAATCTAGTGGTGTTAACCCCGGGTAGCTTGCCCTTAAACGGGTAAGTCCGGGGATGTCTAAAAGTCCTTGGGGTGCACTAACATGCTTTGTTCAAATCCGCAGCAAAAGCCCGATTGGAATGCCTACGCGCTGGCCGAAATGACCGCAGACGCCCGTCGTGAGGCTGAAGCCCATGCGGCGACCTGTGCGGCCTGCCGCGAGGAGTTGGCGATGACGCGGTTGACTCTGGACGCCATGTCCACCCTGCGGGAAGAAGAAGTACCGCGCCGCATCGCGTTCGTGTCGGACAAGGTATTCGAGCCGCGCTGGTGGCAGATGTTTCTCAGCCCGACCTTCGCCGCCGCTGCGCTGGTCGCCGTGGCGATTCTGGCGCATGGTTTTATGCAAACCGGGGTGACAGAGGCGCAGGTGCAAGCTCGCGTCGATACGGCAGTCACACAGGCGGTTTCCAAGGCCATGGTTCAAGTGAACGATCAGCAGCGTAACTTGGAAACGGATGTTCATGTTCAGACCGGCCTGTTGAGCCAGGTGCTGTACAAGAATTCCGGACTGGTTCGATAGTAAGCAGTTAAGGACTTAAGAAAGGTTATATGGCTTTCACTTTTTTCTCCCCCTCTGCTAGCTCTTCAAAGAGCCGCTTTCCTCTGCGGTCAGCCGTGAGTATCCTGATTTTTTCTGCTGCGTTTGCCATTTCTGCGGCAGATGCGCCGCGCGTTACCCGATCCCTGATGGTCACTGCGGAAAAGGGCATGGATGAACGCATCACCCAGCTCTGGCCCGATAATGGCTACGCTCTGGTTGGGCCTACGCGCGGCGTATATATACCTGGGTACGGAGTCGTGTTGAGCGCCGAGTATAACGTTGCCACCGCACAGCAAACTTTGGGTGCCCAGCCGTTAACCGTGCAGGGCAAGGCCGACCTGCGGAAGAAGAAGGTGGGGCGGTTGCCGGAGTTGAAAGCGTTTCTGCGATCCTCGCTGGCGGCTGCTGCCAATACGTTTGACATGATGCCCGCGTCTGAACAGATCGTAATCACACTATTGTTGCCCCGCTACAGTTGGGAAGAGACTTCGGGATTTCCGGCGCAATTGGTCGCGCAAGGCAGCCGCCAGCAACTGCTGGACGCGAATCGTGCCGGTGCTGCGGCACTTGAGCAAGCGGTCCGCATGACCGAATACTAAACCTCGTCGTGTGAACACCCCGCCTTAGCTGTTTTAAGCCCAGGGTGTAAACCCGGGGATCGCATTTCCTATTCAAAACCCAACCACCCCATGCGCCTAGGCGAGATTCTCATTGAACGCGGACAGATTGGCAACGAGGATCTGACTCGCGCGCTCGAATTGCAACGCGAGAGGCCCGGCGACAAAATCGGCAAGATCCTGGTCGACCTGGGCTTCATCTCCGCCCGCGACGTGCTGGCCGCGCTGGCTGTGCAGATCGAAGTGCCTGTGTTGGTGCTGGATGGTCCACCTGCGTCATCGCCCGAGATCGAAACGCTCTCGCCCAAATTTCTGCGCCAGTTCCGCTGCATTCCATTCGCCTTACAGGGGAACACGCTGACGTTGGCGATGGCCGATCCGCTGGATTTCGAGACGCGATCGACCGTGGCAGCCTCCACGGGTTTGACGGTGCTCCCAGGGCTCGCAGGTGAGCAGGAGATTCTGGACGCGATCGACCGCTACTACGGCCAGACCGCGAAGAACGAAACTGAGTTCACCACGCCGCAGGGCGATGCCGAAGATCTGGAACATCTGCGCGATATGGCGAGCGAAGCGCCCGTCATCCGCCTGGTGAACGCGATGATCGCGCAAGCGGTCGAGCAGCGCGCCAGCGATATTCACATCGAACCGTTTGAGAAAGAGTTCCGCGTCCGGTTCCGCATCGACGGCGTGCTGGCGAATCAGGATTCGCCGCCGCGCGAACTGAAAGCAGCGATCATTTCGCGCGTGAAGCTGATGGCGAAGTTGAACATCGCCGAACGCCGTCTGCCGCAAGATGGCCGCATCAAGATCAAGACGCTGGGCCGCGAGGTCGATCTACGTGTCTCAACCCTGCCGACACTCTACGGCGAAAGCGTCGTCATGCGTCTGCTGGACCGTTCGGCGGGCGATTTCTACGATCTGGAAAAACTGGGTTTCGACGGCCACATGCTATCGCGCATGGAGTATTACACGTCGCTTCCGCACGGCATCCTGCTGGTCACAGGACCCACCGGCAGCGGCAAATCGACAACACTCTACTCCGCGCTGAAACGCATCAATCAGAGCGACAAGAAGATCATCACGATTGAAGACCCGGTAGAGTATCAGATGGACGGCATCAACCAGATACACGTCAACGGGCAGATCGGGCTGACGTTTTCCGCCGGTCTGCGGCACATCGTCCGGCAAGATCCCGACGTCATCATGGTGGGAGAAATTCGTGACCGAGATACAGCAGACGTCGCGATCCGCGCCGCGCTTACAGGCCACTTCGTCTATTCAACCTTGCACACGAATGACGCGCCCAGCGCGATCACCCGACTGACTGACATGGGCGTCGAGAACTATTTGATCACCTCGTCGCTGGTCTCCGTGCTGGCGCAGCGTCTGGTGCGGACCATCTGCAAGCAATGCCGCCAGCCTGCGGGCACGGCGACCACGCCGACAGGCGAACAGGTCCCTGCATTTCGCGGCGCGGGCTGCGAAACTTGTTTCAACACCGGCTATCGCGGCCGCATGGGCATTTTTGAAATGATGGAGCTGAATGAAGAGATGCGTTCCGCCATCATGCGCAATGAAGACGCCAGTAAGTTGACGGCGCTAGCCCGCAAACAGGGCATGCGAAATCTGCGCGAGGATGGCTGGATGAAGGTCGCCAATGGAGTGACCACGCCGGACGAAGTGATCCGCGTCACGCAGGAGTTCTGATGCCGCAACGTAAATTAAATTGGCCGCAGATGAACGCAGATGAACGCAGACCTAGGGTTGTGACGATATTCCTCCCAGAAATCAGCGCCGCGAAGAGATACACCCACGCGGGTCCGCGTTGCCGACGAGCCGCGACGGCCAGGGAGCGGAGTGCTGAAAGGGTTCACCAGAACTGGGGACGACCCCATTGGCACTCGCGCACGACTCGCGCACCTTATCTGCGTTCATCCGCGTTCATCGGCGGCTAAATTAAATCATGGCCACTACTTTTTTCTTCCGCGCGGTTGCTGCCGATGGGAAACCTCGCACCGGCACCGTCACGGCTGAAAACGACAAGCTGGTCGCCGTCGAGTTGAAGCGCCAGGGGCTGATCCCGATCTATATCGGCCACGAAAAATCAGCCAAGGGGTTTGAGATCAAGCTGCCGAGCTTCAATCGTAGCAAGCGTGGCGACGTGCTTTTTTTCACGCAGGAACTTTCGACGCTGCTGAATGCTGGAGTCCCTCTCGACCGAGCGCTTAGCATCACCTCCGACCTGACCACGCACGCCGAGTTTCGTTCCATAGTCCTGGATGTCACGCGTTTGCTGAAGGGCGGTAAATCGCTGGCCGACAGCCTGGCAGCGCACCCCACGCATTTTTCGAATCTCTACACCAACATGGTTCGCGCGGGCGAGGCGTCAGGGTCGCTGGCGCAAATCTTTGACCGCTTGGCGGAGTTCGAAAAAACCCGCGACGAGTTGCGCGGCTACGTGATCGGCGCGTTGATTTATCCCGCGCTCTTGACCGTAGTCGGTCTTGGCTCGATCATTATTTTGCTGACGTTTGTAGTCCCTAAGTTCGCGCAGATTTTTTCCGATCCGCGCATGAAGATCCCGACGGCGACGCTCATGATGCTCGAAGCCAGCCGCATCATTCAGACCTATTGGGCTCCCGTGACGGGTGTAATCATCGCGTTGCTGATCGTGTGGCGATTGTATATTTCAACTACGGAAGGCAGACGCTGGTGGGATTCGTTCCGGCTAAAGGTTCCTTTGCTGGGCGACGCGCTGCGCAAGGCAGAGACCGCCCGTTTCGCGCGTGCGATGGGAACTCTCGTTTCCTCAAGCGTACCTCTAGTGCAGTCGATCGGCATCGCGAAGGGCATCCTGAACAACGTTCGGATGTCGGGGACATTGGACGGCGTCGCACAAGGCGTGAAACGAGGCGAAGGCATCGCGGGTCCTCTAACGCGCGCCGGTGAGTTTCCACCGCTGGTAGGTCATCTCTTAACCGTGGGTGAGGAGACCGGCAACCTGGACAGCATGTTTCACCGCATGGCGGACATCTATGAGGGGGAAACCCGCACCGCGATCCGGCGCTTCACAACGATTTTTGAACCTCTGATTATTTTGATGATGGGACTGATGGTGGGTACACTCATCCTTAGCCTGATGCTGGCGATCACCAGCATTAACGACGTGGCGATTTAGTGGCGAGACTTGTTGGCGGCCGATGAACGCAGATAGACGCAGATGAAAACGCAAGCGCAAGAGGTGGAATGTATGAATTCTAATGAAGCGGCACCAAGTACGTCTCGCAGCAGGCTTGTTCGCGGCAGACGTGAGAGCAGCGTAAAGCGCTCCCGCGAGCGTGGTATCACGTTGATCGAAATGCTGGTGGTGGTGACCATCATCGCGCTGTTTGTGGGCTTGGTCGGCGTAAACGTTTTTAAGCAAGGCGACAAAGCCAAGGTCGTCGGCGCGAAGACGCAGATCTCTAATTTCACGAATGCGCTCGGGTTGTACAAGCTGGATACCGGAACCTTTCCTCCCACAAATATAGGGTTGCAGGCATTGCGCGTGAAGCCGGAAGGCATTGTGCAGTGGGCGGGTCCGTACATGCCGAAGGACGTTCCTCCGGATCCGTGGGGTCGCCCTTATCAGTACAAATTCCCAGGAGAGCACGGTGAAGAACCGGATATTATTTCTCTCGGTGCGGACGGAGAACCGGGTGGCGAAGGCATCAACGCTGACATCACCAGTTGGGGTAACTAGTGGTTCATCACACCCAACGTCGCGAGCGTGGTGTCACGTTATTCGAGATGTTGATCGTAGTCGCCCTGATCGGGTTGATCGCGGGCTTCAGCTATCCGTCAGTCGTCTCCGGTCTCGATACCTTGCGGATGCGGACCGCTTCGGATCAGGTGGTTAGTTTCTTTTCCGCCGCACTCGACCGCGCCGACCGTCGTCAGCAGGTAGTGGAAATCCAGATTCTGCCCGCGCAAAACAAACTGATCGCGCGGTCGTCCGACCTGAGTTTCATGCGCCAATTGATCATCTCCGATCCCGCCCGCATCGTCGCGGTGTATCCTGCATTGCCGGGCGTGATCGTCGCAGAGGGTGTAGCTCCGCCGCCGCGGCGATTTCTGCTGTATCCGGGGGGCGCGGTACCTGCGATTGGTGTGGAACTTGCGACATTCAAGGGCCGCAGAAGGTTAGTGCATCTGGACCCGATGACCGGCACAGCACGCGCGGAAGTGCAGGCGCAGTAGTCACGCAGATGAGATTGAATGCCAGTACGCCAGCAGTTGAGGGGGGCGGGACCCAAGTCCCGCAGCCAGCCCCCAGGCTGGCGCTGTTTCGGAACATTGTAAGCCGAGGCTGGGGCCTCGGCGCGGGATCAGGGTCCCGCCCCCCCAAAAAACGCTGCGCTGGGTTCACGCTGCTCGAAGTCCTGGTAGCCACCGCGATCATGGGGATCGCCATTGCAGGAGTCATGAGCGGACTGGCGCAAGCATCGCGCAATACGGCCCGGCTGACGCAATACGATCGCGCGACCATTCTGGCTCGCCAGAAAATGGATGAACTACTGGTGGACGACTCCATTATTCGTCGCCGTCCGATTCAAGGACGATTCCCGCCCGCGCAGGCCGGAGGTTTAGACGCTGGTTGGCGTGCGCAGGTAGCTCCGTTTGAATCGCTGACGCCGGAGATCGGAGCTGGAATGTCCGTCGTGGATCGCATCGAGCTTGAGATCTGGTGGATGGACGGGACCACTCGCCGAAGTTTCAGTCTGGACGGGTTTCGGCGCAGCCAGATGCGCACGGAAGATTTTTGATGATGCAGCTCGCGCCACGAACGAATAGAGCATGCACGCCCGGGCAGCGCGGCTTCACTCTCATGGAAGTAATGCTCGCGATCACCCTGCTGGCCGCGATCTCGGCCGGAATGCTGGTCAGCTTACGCGGCGGCCTGCTGACGCTCGAACGCACCAGTTCCCGAATCGAGCAGGAGCGCCGAGCTTTAGGCGTCGAAGAAATGCTGCGAATGCAGTTGGGCGATGTGATGCCATCCGTCGGCTTCTGCGGTCCGCCTCCGGGCGGGGTCCGCGAGTCGATCTTTCGCGGCACGCCGCAAGCCATGCTGTTGACAACCAGCTATTCGATGACCGAAGGCTCGCGCGGTTACCCGCGCATCGTTTCTTACCAGGTGCTTGGGAACGCCGATGGAACCGTGCGTCTAGTAGTGAACGAAGCATTATTTTCTGGTCCGGTCAGCACTGCGCCCTTTTGCCAGCCTGCCGGATTGCTGAATTTTTGGCCGCAGGGCGCGCAGAGTTTCGTAGTCGCTGCAAGACTTGCCTCGTGCCGGATTCTGTATCGCCAAAGGTTTTTTTCAGGTGCGCCGGGTGACTGGAAGCCCGATTGGAATCTGCCCAATTTGCCGTATGCGATTCGTATTGAGATGATTCCTCCGCCGGGAGTGATAGGCACTGGACCCTCCAACATCACGATCCCGTTTCATGTGTTCCGCGATGTGTCGGAGGTGTATGCGGATCTGCAATAGCCTGCGGCCGCAAAGCCAACGCGGCAGCGCCTTATTGGTCGTCCTGTGGCTCTCGGCGGCACTGGCTGCCATCGCCTTATCCGTCTCGACCACCGTTCGCACCGAAACCGATCATGCCGCCACCGTCTCCGAGGGCTTACGCGCCCACTACATGGCGACCGGAGCCGTGGAGCGCGCCATCCAATGGATGAATTGGGGAACCGGCGAGCGGAGGCCCGACGGCACCGTCCAGTTTTGGGAACCGGGCCAATCCCGCATGCTGATGCAATTTCCCGCAGGCGAAGCTGTGGTGGAAGTGATCCCGGAGACGGCGAAGCTCAACATTAACTACGCTAGCCCGGAAGACCTGCTGCGCGTGGTTATGGTAGTGACTGGCGACGCTCAGCGGGCTCGCGACATTGTGGCGGGAATCGTCCATTGGCGCAGTGCGGCCGGTGCCGGCGACGCGCTAGACGCGTATTATCTGTCGCTTGGGCCGACTTTTCAGCCCCGGCATGCGTCTTTTGAAGAGATAGAAGAATTACTCTTCGTTCGCGGCATGACACCTGAGCTGTTTTATGGCAACTACATTTCCGACTCCCAAGGCCAGTTGTACGCCCGTGGAGGCCTGCGCGATTGCCTGTCGGTGTGGGGCGCAGTCAACGGCCCGTTTGACGTGAACTCGATGAGTCCATCGCTGATGGAATCGATTGGGATTCCCATGGGAGCCGTCCAGGCGATCCTGGCGCGCCGTGCAGCGCAACCCTTTCGCAATCAGCAGGAGCTTGCGGCTTTCGGTGTCCCTCTGGAACGTTTGCGGATTGGCGGCAATACCATCTGGACTCTGCGTGCGACAGCCCGGTTGCGGCGGCCCGACGGCACGCCATC
>JBDTUY010000130.1:0-10478 GCA_040007495.1 Acidobacteriota bacterium
CGATAGATTTGTGCTGTTATTGAAGTAGGCGCCACTCAGCAGGGAAAGTGCGGCTGCGACGCCCAATACCAGGCTGGATGTGGAAAGGATTCCGTCGTTTGCCCCTAACACGGCTGCCCGCAGCCACCCGATTCGGTCCGTACGATGACGCTCTTGGTGGCGTATGTGCATGATGGATCTCACTATCTTACGGCAAAGCACGTTTAGACCGTGGGTTAGTCAGATGGGATTCTTCTGGGGCAAAACAAATTCACATTGGCCGTCAGCATGCATCGCTAACACCGCATGTTAAACAGCGTCGCTGGAACTCTCGAGCGTTATATGGACCTGCTCAGCGCTCGGCAGAAGCTGGTCTCCTCCAACATCGCGAACGCGGATACTCCCGGCTATCATACGCAAGATGTTGATTTTCAATTTGAATTCATGAGCATGGTGAAGGGTCAGGGTCCGGCGGTCATGGAACCGGAAGGTTTGGTGGACAAGCCGGACGGTAACAACGTAAACATGGATCGCGAGGCGCGGCTGCTGGCCGAGAACACGATCCGTTTCAATCTGGCATCCACATTGGCTCGCGGCGAGATCAAGATGTACCGAAACGCGATTCAGGAAGGCAAAGGCGGATAGGCGTCTCATCCACCTGAGGATCTAATTTATGAGTCTTTTTTCATCGTTGCAAGTAAGCGCCTCTGGAATGGCGGCACAGCGAACGCGCTCCGAGATGTTGGTGGAGAACATGGCCAACTCCGAGACCACGCGCACGCCGGAAGGCGGTCCCTATCGACGGAAAGACGTCGTATTCGCTCCGGATATGCAGGCCTCGCCCTTTTCGGCGGTATTCCAGAATGAAGTCGGCCAAGGTGTCAGAGTCTCCGACGTTATCGTGGATGATCGAGCCCCGGAGCTGCGCTATATACCTGGCCATCCGGATGCCGACGCCAACGGCTATGTCGCGTTTCCGAAAATGAACCCAGCCGAAGAAATGGTGGATCTGCTAGGCTCCACGCGTTCCTACCAGGGCAACGTCGCTGCCATGTCTGCGGTGAAAGACATGATCAACCGCTCCATCGACATCCTCAGATAGAAAACGTTGTGCCTGAAAAAATGAGAAGAAATCCGATTCCATTCACCCTGTAGAGAGTAGCGTCATTCCAAATGTCTCTAGCGCCTCTAGCTTCGCTGCCGCCCGTCGCTCCGGTGATTCCGGAAGTCCCGAGCTCTATTTCCTTAGGAGAAACAACTGGCGGAGCTGCATTCCAAGCAGCCTTCACTGAAGCCGTGGGCAAGGTGGAGAGTTTTCAGCAAAACGCATCCGCCAGTGTGGACCGCTTCCTGTCGGGCGAAGGGGAGGAGTTGCATCAGGTCGCGTTATCGGCACAAAGGGCGGAGCTATCCTTCGATCTGCTTCTACAGGTTCGCAACAAAGTGATTGGCGCTTATGAAGAAGTCATGCGGATGCAAGTTTGAGCGGCCCGCCGTCTCCGCGCAACCAAGCTAGCTCTATCGCATGAACTCTCTTCGCCAACTTTACGACCATCTTTCCTGGCGCCAACGGCTCACGATCCTGGCGACGGTTGTAGCTGTGATGGGCGGGTTGTTTGCTTTGCAGTACTGGAATACGGAGCGGAAGTTTAAGCCTCTATTCTCGGCGATGGCCGCAGACGACGCGGGTGCGGTGATCACGAAGCTCAAGAGTTCCAATATCGAGTACCGGTTGGCGGACGGCGGAGCCACCATTCTGGTTGAGGAATCGCGCGTAGCGGAGGTTCGTCTGCAACTGGCGTCGGCAGGTCTTCCGCAGACCGGACGCATCGGTTACGAGCTTTTCGATCAAGCCAACTTCGGGGCCAGTGAGTTCACGGAACAGGTCAATTACCACCGCGCGATTGAGGGCGAACTTGAACGATCCGTCATGTCGCTGCGTGAGGTGGAGCGAGCTCGCGTCCACCTGACCATGTCCAAGGATTCGTTGTACACGGAGGCTCGCCAGCCTGCCAAAGCCAGCATTCTGGTGAAGCTTCGGACCGGCGCACAATTGTCCGCCCAGAATATCTCGGCGATCACGCAACTAGCCGCCAGCGCGGTTCCGGGGCTCAAGGCCAACCAGGTGACTCTGGTTGATACCAACGGCAATCTCCTCAGCCGTCCCCGAAGCGTCAGCCTAAACGGAGAAGATCCCGATGGCAACGAAGGCGTACTGGAGTATCGCAAGACTATCGAACACGACATTCAGGCCAAGATCGCCCAGACTTTGGAACCTCTGCTGGGCACCGACCATTTCCGGATTGGGGTCTCGACCGAAATCGATTTGACCAGCGGCGATCAGAGTGAAGAGTTGTTCGATCCCGAAAAAGCGGTCATCGCGAGTTCGCAGACCACGCAGGATGTTCCGGCCGGCGGTGTGGTGCAGGCAGGTGTCCCTGGAACGTCTTCCAATCTGCCGCGGCCCACTGCTTCGCAGGCATCGGCCGCAGCGTCGACCACCAATTACGGACGTCGTACGGAGAATGTGAATTACCAGACCAGCCGTACGGTACGCCATACCAAGCTGGAACAGGGCGCTCTCAAGCGAATGTCAGTCTCGATCCTGGTCGATCACAACCTTCGCTACGACAATGGTAAGCCCGTCGTCGAAGCGCCTAAACCTGAAAAGCTGCAAGTGATTAAGGATGTGGTGGCTGCGGCAGTCGGATTGAATACGATGCGCGGAGATCAGTTGGTGGTAGAGGCCTTTCCGTTTGAGTCCACGCTTGCGGCACAGCCTCTGGCTCCTGATGCGCCATCGACCGCTCCGTCGTCAGCCATACCGTTGCCAGCCTGGCTGCAAAAACTACTTGGCGAAAACTTCAAATTACAGGACCCTCTGGGTCTGGTCGGGGGCGTAGTTGGTGGCTTCCTACTGATCTTGGTCGGCGGGGCGTGGTGGTTCCTGAAGGGAAGGAAGAAGGGTAAAGTCGCGATCACGGGGCAGTTGGCAGCAGGAGGGAAAAGGGATGCGGGATCGTTGTCGGCTGATGCCGAGCGGTCGATGGAGGCGCGGTTGGCCGAACAGGTCGCCGAGCAGGACCGCAAGGATGCCGAAGCAATCCTGGCTCTGAAAATCCCAGCTCCCAGCACAAAGAAGACCGACGTACTGACCAAACATATATCCGGGGAAATCAAGAAGGACCCCACGGCGATGGCGCACGTAGTTAGGAGTTGGCTCAATGGTGAATATCAGCGGTAGCGAGCAGATTCCAGGTGCCCGAAAAGCCGCCATCCTCTGCCTGATGCTCGGAGAAGAAGCGTCGAGCGCGCTTCTCCGGGAACTGGATCAAGGCGAGGTGGACCAGATCAGCCACGAGATCGTCCGCGTCCAATCCCTAACGCCGGAAGAAGCCGAAAAGGTACTGGAAGAGTTCAACCAGATGGCGACCGCCCGTGACTATGTCATCAAGGGCGGCGTAGAGTACGCGCGCAAGGTATTGGTGAACGCGTTTGGCCAGGACCAGGCCCAAAGGATGTTAGACCGGCTGATGAAATCCATCGGCAATGAGACGCTCAGCTTCGACGCTCTGCAAAAGACCGACCCGCAGCAACTCTCCAAATTCATACACAGCGAACATCCGCAGACCATCGCACTGATTCTCTCCCACTTGAATCCGTCGCAGGCTGCTGGACTGCTTAGCTCACTGCCGAGGGAAGTCCGTGGCGACATCGCGATGCGGATGGCGAGTCTCGATCAGATCTCGCCGGATATCATCGCCAAGATCGCGAACGTCATCGGGTTGAAGCTCCGGGCGCTAGGCGAAATGAGCCGAGAATCCTACGGTGGCGTTGACGCCGTTTCGGAGATGTTCAATCGGATGGACTCGATCCACACCAAGGAGATCCTGGAAGATATCGATGGTCAGAACAGCACGCTGGCCGACAGCATCCGGCAACTGATGTTCGTCTTTGAAGATCTTCTGGTGCTGGATGCCAACGCGATCAAAGAAGTCCTGGCCAAGGTGGATCGCAAGATTCTGACGGTGGCGCTGAAGGGTACCAGCGAGAAGATGAAGGTTCATATTCTGCAGGCGATGAGTCAGCGCGGCGCGGATATGATGCGTGAAGATATGGACGCGATGGGGCCCATCAAGATCAAGGAAGTGGAGGCCGCGCAGCAACAGATCATCGCGGTCGTGCGGCAGTTGGAAACCGAAGGCATCGTCAGCCTGAAGGGCGCGACCGGGGAACAATATGTCGTCTAGATTGTTTTCCGACGGCGATGTGGATGCTTCGCCCATCCGCTGGCGAGCGACGGGACGGCATCCGGTCGCAGCCCAGCCGCCGCCTCAGTCCCACCCTGCACCGGATCCCCGGCCGTCGATCCGCAGGGTGGCTGAATCGGATCGCGACTTTGAGACTGAAATCCAAGCCCGCGTCCAAGCGGCCTTCCAACGCGGTGTGGCCGAAGGCGATGCGACCGGAGCACAGCGGGTGTCCGCTCAGATGACGCCCGTGCTCAAGAATTTCTCGGCCATCACACACGAGTTGGCGACGGTGCGCGAGAGAGCCAGACGAGATGCTGAACAAGCGGTCGTCCAACTCGCGATCGCGATTGCAAGGCGGGTCGTCCGGCGGGATATCGCGACCGATCCGGAAGCAATTCTGGGTTTGGTGCGCGCCGGTATCGACAAGGTGAACGCGCGCGAAATTCACGTTCTCAGACTGTCTCCAGGCGACGCCGAATTCGTCCGGCAGAATCGGCAACAACTGGAATTGCCTGCATCGGTTGACATCCAAGCCGACTCCGGCCTCGGACCTGGAGGGGCGGTCTTTGAAACCACCCGAGGGGAACTCGATGCTTCGGCCCAATCGCAGTTAGATGAAATCGAACGCGGCTTTGCAGACGTCATCGCTAGGCGAGGCCGCTAATGCAAGCCTCTAGGGACAAGTGATAGATGGCCGTTACACAGCTTCACGAATTCTTTCAGGTGCTCGACCGAATCGAAACTCTGCGCTGGTCCGGGCGGGTGCGAGAGCTGGTCGGCCTTCTGGTTTCCTCCGATGGCCCGGCAGCCGCTGTCGGAGACCTCTGCGTCATTCACACCAGCGATAAACGGGCTGTGCGCGCGCAAGTCGTCGGATTTCGCGATGGCCGCGTTCTGTTGATGCCTTTGGAAGAGACGGGCGGGCTGCAATCGGGCGATCTCGTCACCACGCGGCCCGAAGCGGCGCGTGTCGAAGTCGGACCTGGGTTGTTGGGGCGTGTCCTCGATGGTTTCGGGCTCCCTGCCGATGGCGGGCCATCGATCATGGCTGAGGCTTCCTATGATCTCTATGCCGCGCCTCCCGGACCGCTGGAGCGCGAACCGATCACGGAGCGGCTGGTAACAGGTGTGCGCGCCATCGACAGCCTGCTGCCGTTTGGCAAAGGCCAACGGGTAGGGATCTTTGGTGGCTCCGGTGTTGGTAAAAGTACCTTGATCGGCACGCTGGCTAAGAAGAATTCAGCCGATGTCAGCGTCATCGCGTTGATCGGCGAGCGCAATCGCGAAGTGCGTGAGTTTATTGAGCATGAACTGGGTCCGGAAGGCCTGTCGCGCAGCGTCCTGGTCGTTGCGACCTCCGATATGGCTGCGCCCCTGCGCATCCGAGCCGGGTACGTCGCGCTTGCTGTATCCGAATACTTCCGCGACCAGGGCAAAAGCGTTTTATTGGTGATGGATTCGGTCACCCGCCTTGCGATGGCACAGCGCGAGATTGGACTCGCGGCGGGCGAGCCTCCCAGTCAGAAGGGCTATACCCCGAGCGTATTTCAGCTGCTGCCCAAGATGTTTGAACGCGCCGGGAACTTCGCCAAGGGATCGATCACCGGGTTCTTTACAGTATTGGTGGAAGGCGACGACTTCAATGAGCCGATCTGCGATGCCGCTCGTGCGATTTTGGACGGTCACGTGATTCTGTCTCGCGAGCTGGGCGCGATGGGCCACTACCCGGCGATCGACATCCTTAACTCTGTCAGCCGTCTCGCAACTCGCGTTTCAACTCCGGAGCAGCGCGCGGCGGCGTCGAAACTCCGTGAAGTGCTGGCACCCGACCGCCAGTCTGAGGACTTGATCAATCTGGGAGCCTACGCGGCGGGAGCAAATCCTATGCTCGACACCGCGATCAAGCTGCGTCCGCAACTGATGACGTTTCTGAAGCAGGCTTCGGATGTGAGCGAGCCGATTGAAAGCACGCTGCAGGGCATGCAGGCACTCTTGGCGCAGGGCACTTGAATCCCTCTGTGTACGGAATATCCAGGCAGCGATGAAGAAGTTCGCATTCCCGCTAGATCGCGTATTGGCCTGGAGGCGCACCCAGGTCCGCTTGGAAGAAGCCAAGCTTGAGCAAGCTCACACCCAACTACGGACTCTGCAGCAAAAGATCGAAAACTTGGCGCAGGAACGTGACAGCGCACGTCTCCAGCTCTTCTCTTCCCATGGTGCCACTGGCGCGGAATTCCAGGCGCTGGAGCCATATCGGGCCGCCAGCGAAGCCGAAGGGGCACGGCTCACCAACAGCTTGGAACCCGCTCGCCAGGCGATCACTACACAAGTGCAAGTGGTAGTTGAGCGTCGACGCGACGTGAAACTGTTGGAGAGGCTCCGGGAAAAACAGGTGCAGGTCTGGACATTGGCGGCGGCAGTGGAGCTGGAACAGCTGGCGGAGGACTCGTATCGCGCCCGATCGGCGCGGTCTCGAGAACCCTAGAAGATAAAACTAAAACCGCTCCGGAAGGCGCGCGGCGTATTGGTCAATACCGCATTCTGTCCGGTCGAGGAGCCTACCGTAAGGTAACCCTGTGCCAGTAGGTTCTGCAATTCGGCGGAGAGTTCCATGCGCATGTTGCCGATCCTGGGTAGGGGTTGGCAAAACGATGCATTCCAGCCTACTTGTTGATTTGGTTGGCCGGTCAGGGACATGTGCGCCGGCATCAGGACTCTGAAATCGGTCCATCCGTAGCTGGCAGCCAAATGCGTTCCCGTGGAGCGAATTTGACCTGCCAAACCAGCTGTGGCCCAAACTCGCTGTGCTTCGCGGATGTGAGACCGAATGCTGTCGCCGCTCCCTAGCGTTTCCAGCATGGCTCCATCGGCTATCAATGACCCCGCTCTGCCCACAGCGATTGATAAATCCAAGTGCTGTCCCAGATCCTGCTTCACCGACGCTGAAACTCCGTGACTACGATAGCTGCCCAGGTTGAATATCGTCCCTCGTGAATTCAAATCGGGTAGCAAGTTAGCCTCGCCGGCCAAATCCGTATTGCCAGACATTAAAAACGCCGCGTTGGAGACTTCCTCCGCAAAAGCTGAGGTCGCATAGGTCCTTGATCCGGCTGAGTACTCGTATGCTAATTCAAGAACTTTCGCACGTTCTACAGTTGCACGGTTGTCGCGCCGAGTGATCCGTGGTGAGGTCGCAAGCATGGCCAAGTCCTGATCGATTGCAGCCGGCGCGTTATCGGTGCCTGCCGCTGGATTCCTCCCCGAAATGAGTTCATTGGGCCGCGATCCAGAGCTATACGCTAATTTCAACACTCCGCGACCGTCCAGGTTATAGGTTAGGCGCGCGAACGGACTCACGTAGTTGATCCGCCCAAACAGGGCGATCGATTCTGCACTAGCTCCGTATTCAATCTTGAACAAGTCCAGCAGCGTGATCGAATCGCTCACCGAAACCGCCGCCGTTCGCAAAGCGGGGCTGCCGTTGGTGCCTTGCACTCCCATTCCCACAGGAAAGTAGGCTTGCCGCGCGGTCAAAGACATTTGCGGTCCAGAACGCCCTTCCCTTTGCGCTAGATAAGTTGCACGGACCGCGGAGGACGGCAGACCATTGATGGCGTTATACCCCAGAGCTCCGCTTACACGCACCTTCGCTCCGTTATACATGGAGCTTTCGACGGCGAAGGCGGTCCCCAATGGCTCAGGTAGCCCAGGACTGGACCCGGCACGGCTCGATCCTCCGACCGGTGTTGCAGAGACCCGCACCACGCCGGTCATATCGGTAAACCAAGGAGCTGTAACGGAGGTGCTGGGAGAGGTCAATCGCAGGGACGGTCGCGTTGCACCCGAAGATCGCAGGACCCATTTCCAGTCGTCGGTAATCAACCGTCCATCGCCCAAACTCGCGGTCTTGAGTTCCACGTTGCTGAACAACGTCGTCAGGTTAATGGTCAGCAGATTTTCGGTTCCCGCCAGCACCGCGAAGTTTCGGCGCAGGGCAGGAACAAAGCTTGCCAAGCTCACTCGCAAAGAATAAATGTCAGGCGTCAGGCCGTCGAACGCGAATCGGCCATCCCGATTGCTCAAGGCTTTCCGGACCTGCTGATCGTACCGGTTAAACAGCAGCACCGTGGCACCCATCTGTACTGCTCCGGCCGCGCTGCGCACCTCGCCGAATACCTGCGCCAGATTGTGATTTGAGAGTTGCCCGGAGCCGCTGCTTACCGAAGATCTGAGAATGCTGGAAGCCGACGGCTGCGCGATCAGGACTGGAGTGAGGCAAACAACGCTGGTCGCCAAGCCCATTCTCAGGCGGAGTCCTGCTTTGGATGTAACCGATGACCTCGGTAAGCTCATAGCCTGGAGCTTTCCGCCGCGAAGACCTTTTCCGCGGCTCCTTTGCCAATCCTTGCAAACACTAAGCTGCGACCAACTATATTACCTTGAAATGCGCCGAGGGGGTTAGGGTCTCATTTCGCCGCGAATCTGTCACCTTGATCTTCAAAGTATAATCGCCCGGCGTCAACCCTACGCTGTCCAACTTCAATTTCTTTTCCAGAATCATTTGAGAGGCCCCGCCAGTCAGAGTGGTCAGATCTTCGGGCTGGGTTTTAATCACAGACTCATTGGATCCATTCCGAATCACTTCAAACTCGACGGTACCCTCCGGTTTACGCGTCTCCGGGTTCTGCTGGAAATTAAACAGCTGCATGTAGATGCCCATGGTATCGGTCTTTTTGAAAGTTTCGTCCAGCTTCGGGCGGACCTTGGTACTGCCGATTACGAACTGTTCCTTCCCGATACTGTTGGTCGGGACCTTCTCCAGAACGTCAGCCAGGATGAGCGAACTGTTCCCCAATTCGTCCTCCTGATAACGCGGCACGTCAATCGCAACGTCGTAAGTGGCCAAATTGCCACCCACCATGTCTTTTGCCACTATCGATAATTTATAGCGGCCAGGCATCAGAGCCTGTTTGGAACTATACAGCGACTTCCCGCTGATGAATTGCCCCAGTTGTTCGGATGGAAACGGACCAACATGAACTGTATCCTCCATCACCGTACCAACACGCTTGCCGGTCATGGTGGTTAGCCTCGCCTGTATATTCACGGTAGCCGTGGCCGCACCGTCCTTTTGCTGGAACTGCAGATCGGCTCTGTCAAACTGGACGGCGATGTAGGTAAGTACCGACGCTTCGGTCACCGGGATGTAATCGGTACGAACCAGCATCGGAAGCAGATTGTATTTGATCGTCGAATTTACCGCTGCTTCCAGATCCTTGAACTTCACCGGCGGAGCCTTCTGCAAATTTGTGTACTGGTTCAAACGATCAAACACGTTCATCTTCGCCGTATCGGTCAACGGGCCTTTCCCGAGAGTCATCGGGCCGTTCGTGAAACGATCCGCCTTGTCCGCCAGACCCATTTGTTCGTACAGCGTAAGACCCGCGCCTGGAACGTTCAGCATCGCGTCCTTTTCAGAAGGATTCCAAGTCATGCGGTATTCGTTGGTCATCGACTTGTCCACAAATTCAATCGTGATGTCCGACCCGACGCCCTCAATGTAGCGGTAGCGCCAAGTCTCATAAGGGAAGAACGTGGTCTGCCCTCCGCCCTCTTCAATTGACCGGATGCCGGGGCCGCCAGTTGGATGCTCGTCCGTTTCGTCCGGGGCACCCAGCTTTATGTAGATCATGCCGCGGTCGGTCTTCCATCCAGGTGTACCCGAAGCATAACGGTCATTGGCCCAAGCAACCCGGCGGTAGTGTTCCTCGCGAAATTCGTTTTCATCGGTATCCGGTGTCGGATCGCGCCGCAGCCAGAACGATTCGATAAAGCTCTGTTTCTGCTCGTCGGTTTCCAAACGGCTGAATGCGGTTCTCTCCTCGTCGCTGATAATCCATCCGACCTCGTCCAGCCACTTCTTGTAAGGGCTTGCGAGTTCTTTCCTCAGCTTCTTTTCTTTATCGGCCTTCTGTTTGTCGGTTTGCGGTTTGGCGACCGTTTCCTTCTGTGCCTGAGCGCGTAGCGCGAAAGGAATGATTGTGATTAGGACAAGTGCGAACAACAGGAAGGTGAGAACGAACCGCTTCAACATAAGGATGGTGCCTCTAGCCTAGATTGTACCCCGGCAGAAATGTGGGCGTAACGCCCAAAACTCCCGCGCAAACTTGGACGTCGGCGCTTGAGATTCGGTTGCGATAACGAGGGATCTGTTCTACTGGCCTCCGCAGCCGCTGAATCTTGCCC
>JBDTUY010000131.1:0-10472 GCA_040007495.1 Acidobacteriota bacterium
CGGGAGCCTGACGCTCCGGTTGGCGATGTTACAAAACCCAACACCAATTTCTCCGGAAAGAACACGTTAAGCAGGATCAGACTCAGCGGCGGACCCCCAATCAAATTGTGGCCCGTTACGCGGTCGTCCCAACCCGTTACGCCGTCGTCCCAACCCGTGGCACCGTTGTCCCGGACTGTGGGGAGTGGAATCTGGCGGACTGACGGTCTCATATTTTTCTTTACGCCGTTGGATGGGCGCAAAGGATCGCTGATTAGGGTTCGTGATAACGCCGATGCGCTGGGTCTGGTTGTCGCGTCCGAGGGCGAATCGCCCACGCGGTTGCCAGACGGAAAACACTTCCTGTATTTTCACCCCAATCTCGATTCGGAAGATGACGCGGGCATCTATGTGGGAACAACCACAGGCCAGGAGCAGAAGAAGCGAGTTCTCGCGACCGGTTTCGCAGCACAGTATGCGGCAGGCCACCTGTTCTTTATGCAGGACGGCAACTTGATGCGGCAGCGGTTCAACGCAGACGCGCTGGAACTGGAAGGCGAGCCAATCGTGGTTGCCGAGCATGTCGGCACTATTGGCTGGGAAGGCAAGTTCTCGGTTTCGGAAAATGCGCTTGCCTACCAGTTGGAGCCAGTGGTTCCCGGAGTACCACATATTGCCTGGTTTGACCGCGACGGGAAGACGTCCGATTTGATTGGCGACGAGAAGCTTGCTGGAATAGGGTCACTCTTCGGATTGGCATTGTCACCGGATGGAATACGCGCGGCAGGACGGGACCTGCAGCATAATTCGAACGGAGATATTTGGCTGCTGGACTTGATCCAAGGCGTTCGCACCCGCTTCACGTTCGACTCCAAGCCTGGTTCTTATCCCGTTTGGTCTCCCAACGGTGGCAGCATCGTCTTTGCGGGTGGCAACCATTCCGATACTCTGATCGAGAAAGCCGCTAACGGCTCCGGGAAAGAAAGGATTTTATTGAGACAGCCTGACCAGAATCTGACTCCCACAAGCTGGTCTCATGATGGAAAATTCTTGTTGTATACATCGAAGACTGATCCATCCAGCGATGGGCCTGGTCCGGGTCGTTACCAAGGACAGAGTCTCTGGGTTCTGCCATTATTCAAAGGTGGCAAACCCACACGATTGTTCCAGCCGCCATTTTCTGGTTCTTATCCGACTAACGCCTACGGCAGCTTTTCGCCAGATGGACGCTGGGTCGCTTATCTGTCTAACGAGGCTGGGCAGATGAATGTCTTCGTTAGGCGATTTATCGATGTAGCTTTGGGGCCTTCCTTAAGTGAGGAGATGTGGCAGATCAGCAAAGACGGAGCGGGAGGGCCGGGACCTGGGACGAATGGCGTTCCCATATGGCGGGGCGATGGCAAGGAGATATTTTTCCGGGCACGTGACGGCTCGCCTATGTCGGTGGAGGTGAATGGATCGGGCGAGGCATTCCAGTCCGGGACCCCCAAGCAGTTGTTTGCAGCCCCGAACAACAACGGGTGGGACATGAACTCCCGATTCCTGATGTCGGTTGCTCCGAGTGCGCCAACCCTTGGGCCAGTTTTTGTTGTGCTGAACTGGCAGGCGGATTTGAAGAACGGCGGAAGAGTTCAGAAGTGAGAATAGTCCGCAGCAGACGACGGCGCGCATTTTAGCGGGCATAGAGGTTTCGGCCTCGCAATCGGCCTTCAGCGCGGAGCTGGAAGCTCCTATGCTCAATTAAATCGCGCGCCACGAAAACACAACGAGCCAGATAGCCCTCGGAAAGGACCTCTGGCTCGACGTGATCAAGACTAGAAAGCGACCGAAACTAGCGGCTGCCGCCTGCTGCTGCTTTGTTGACCTGCAGGGTATCGCGGATTTCCGTCAGCAGTGCAACTTCAGCCGATGGCGGAGGCGGAGCTCCGGGCGCCGGTGGTGGATTGATCCTCGCCATCATCGCCTGGACCGGTTTCACGATGACGAAGTAGACGACGCCAGCCTTAATCACAAAGTTGATGACGGAGCTGATAAATGCTCCGACCCCGAGGATACCGATCTTATAAGCGGAGAAATCAGTGGTTCCTACCATCGAGCCAATGATCGGGTTGATGATGTCTTTCGTCATTGAATCGACGATACCGCCGAAGGCCACGCCGATAATGACGCCCACCGCGAGGTCAACCACATTGCCCCTCATAATGAAATCTTTAAATCCAGCCATGTTTGAAAATCCCCTTTTCAATTTCTGCCGTCAGACTACATTGGTACAACTTCAAACTGGTTGCGACGTTCACCGCGTCGCATCGCTTGAGCGCCCAGTCTACTACATCGCTACATGCAAGATGGTGCAAGGTGATCGCGCCTTGTCCTCCCCGTCGATGGGGCGAAATCCCGCTCGAAACCTGATATCGTGCATCCATGCGGATGCGTGTCGGGATGAGGATTGGGTTGGTTGGATTGGCGTTTGCCGGAGCGTCGGCGCAAGCTCAGCCAACTGCGGTAAGTGCAGGCAGGCAGGCGTTTGAGACTCGCTGCGGGCGTTGTCATGGCGGTGACGCCACGGGCGGTGAAAGTGGTCCGAACATTGTCGCGAAAGTTGCAGCTCGCAATGACGCGGATTTGACCGCATTTCTGCGGGAGGGCCGACCAGCTAGCGGGATGCCTGCATTTCCGGTTTCGACGATTTCCAATACTGAGATGGCTTCGCTGGTCGGGCATCTGCGCGGCATCGCTACGGCAGTAAGTGCGGATGCGGTGATTCCTCGCAATCAGGTGCAGGGTCCCGAGCGACGGACCGTCAAGACTGCAACAGGAACGGTTGAAGGCTTGGTGATGAACGAAGGCTCCACCGATTTGCAGCTTAGGTCTTCCGATGGCAAGCTGCACTTGCTACGCAAATTGGCCGGCGGGCAGTTTCGTGAGGTGACCTCGCAGACCGATTGGCCGACCTACAACGGAGGCAACAACGGCAATCGCTATTCGCAGATCACGCAGATCAACAAGACCAATGTTGCGGGCCTCGCACCAAAGTGGATGTTCCCGATTCCGAACGTGACGCAGATTGAGACTACGCCGTTAGTGGTCCAGGGCGTGATGTATCTATCGAGCGCGAATGAATGCTGGGCGCTGGACGCGGGGACCGGCCGGCAGATCTGGCATTATCAACGGCCTCGGACCAAAGGGGTTGCTGGGAATGCGGCCATCGGCTTCAACCGCGGCGTGGCGTGGGCTGGCGATCGGATCTTCATGGTGACGGATCATGCTCATGTGATTGCGCTCAGCCGGTCGAATGGCGAGTTGCTGTGGGAAACCGAAATGGCCGATTGGCATGAGAATTACAACGGGACGGCAGCACCGCTGACGGTGGGCAGTGGTCCCAATGCTCTGGTGATAGCGGGTACGGCGGGTGGCGATGAAGGCGTGCGCGGCTTCGTGGCGGCCTACAACCAGCAGACGGGCAAAGAGGTTTGGCGATTCTGGACGGTGCCGAAGCCAGGGAAACCGGGGGCGGAAGCGGTCGCGAATACGTGGCAGGGTGCCAACGGCGAGCATCGGTCCGGCGCGACGTGGATGACGGGAACCTACGATGCCGACCTCGGGTTGGTGTATTGGCCGACAGGGAATCCGGGTCCGGATTTCGATGGCGCGGATCGGGCGGGGGATAACCTCTATACAGATTGTGTGGTCGCGTTGGACGTGAAGACCGGCACGCTCAAATGGTATTTCCAGTTCACGCCGCATGACGTTCACGATTGGGATGCGCAGGAGCCTCCGGTACTGATCGACGCGAATTGGCGTGAGTCGAATGGCCAACAGCGACCAAGAAAACTGCTGATTCAGGCCAATCGCAATGGATTCTTCTATGTGCTGGATCGGACCAATGGTCAGTTTCTGTTGGGCAAGCAGTTCATGAAGAAGCTGAATTGGGCCGACGGGATCGACGCGAAGGGTCGACCGGTTCTGAAGCAGTTGCCGGTGACTGCGGAGGGCGACACGTATGTATGCCCGGGGTTCCAGGGCGGAACAAACTGGTTCTCCACTTCCTTCAACCCAACGACAAATCTGTATTACTTCGTCGCGCTGGAACGCTGCAATGTGTTCTCGATTCGCACGGGAGAGTGGAAAGCAGGGAGCAGCTATATGGGCGGCGCGGCCAGACCGGCTCCGGGTGAGACGTTTGAGAAATATCTGCGCGCGATCAATATTCAAACGGGTCAGACCGTGTGGGAGATTCCGCAAGTGAGCCGGGACACCACGTCTTCCGCAGGATTGTTGTCAACGGCATCGGGATTAGTGTTTTTCGGAGACAACACCGGGGCATTCATGGCCGCCGATGCGGCCAACGGAAAAGTACTGTGGCAGTTCCCGACCAATCAAGTATGGAAAGCCTCGCCGATGACCTACACGTTTGACGGTAAGCAGTATGTAGCGATCGCGGTGGGACAGAATATGATGGCGTTCGCGTTGGGAGATACTAATTAGCCGCAGATGAACGCTGATAAACGCCGATTTTTTAGGTGCGCCGATTGGAGAGCAACCGCTCCCTATGGTCACGGCTCTGTAAGATTCACACCGTTACTGAGCCGTGACCAGAGGGAGCGGTTGCTCTGTTACGGGAAGTATTGTATCGAGGACTTGGTGATGTTTAGATCTCGTGTTCCGATGATCGTTTGGTTGACTGCAGCAATGCTGGTCTCGCTTGCACCTCTGTCTGGTCAGGGTGGTCCGGTTGGTGGTCGGTTGCCGGATGCGCCCAAGTCGGAGAAGCCTCCGAAGCCCACGCCTCGCTTGGCTGATGGACATCCGGATTTGGGTAATGGCAAAGGCACGTGGAATCCCCGCACGGTGGTGAATCTGTCAGGCGGAGGTCGGCAGGGTCCGGCGCGGTCACCGGTGGAAAGGCAGGTCGAGATTCCGTTCCTGCCATGGTCCAAGGCTTATTACGAAAAGGCGCAGGCGAACTTGGCGATTGACGATCCGGAAGCTCGCTGCCTGCCGCCCGGTGTGCCGCGCATGACGGCGACTCCGTTTCCCTTTCAGATTTTCCAGTTGCCGGATCGAGTGATGTTCGCGTTTGAGGGTGGTGCACATATGTGGCGGCAGATCCCGACCGACGGGCGTCCGCATTCCAAAGATCCGAACCCCACGTACTTAGGCGAATCGGTCGGGCATTGGGAAGGCGACACGCTGGTGGTGGACGTGATTGGATTCAATGAACGCACCTGGCTCGACCAGGACGGCCACCCGCATTCCGATAAGCTGCACGTGATCGAAAAGTACACGCGCACGGACGAGATGACGCTGCACTTTGAGGTCATGATCGACGACCCGGGCGCGTACGCGGAGAAATGGTCAAACAGCTACACGATCCCATGGGTCCCCGGCGGCGAGTTGATGGAGTATGTGTGCCAGGAGAACAATCAGGATTTGTATCATATGGCGGGGAAGTAGGCGCAAAGGGATTGGTCCATTCAGAGCGGTATCCAAATCAGTCGATTGGTCCACTCGTCCCCGGAACTGACCGCCCAAATGAGAACTAATTGATCAACAACCTCAATAATCGAGACGCCTTCACGAAGCAAGATCACGCCGGTGCTCTGCGAATGCGAAACGAAGTGGCGAAAGTGCCGAGGCATGGTCCTGCGGTCTTGACTCACCAGTATTCGTCCCGAAGCGACGGCCGCGCGAAGGACTTCCGGGTCTCCAAGTCCCAATAGACCACCCTCTGATGCGGTTTGAATGTCTACTTCGGGAGCTACACGACGTATCCCTCGGATGATCCGTGCATCCAAATCTTCGTCAGCCTGGAATCTGATGTTCATGGAGTGCACGACGCAACTTAGCGACTAAGCTTGAGTTGCTCGCGTTAGCAGTGCTGCGCTCTTCCTCCACCGCCTGCTTGCCTTCCGCAAGATAACGATCGATACGAGGTTGGTTCGCAAGATAGAAAGCGAGAGCCCCATGAACCTGCTCCATGGATAGCGAAGGATAACTTTCGACCATGCTCTCTACCGACAGGCCTTCCCGAAACAAGTAGATGATCGAGTCTAAGGAGACCCGGGTCCCACTTATGCGGTAGACGCCGTCAACTTGTGAAATATAGTCCTTCATGCGTTCGCCTAACTCAATCATGGCGGGTTATCAAGATCGCCGCAAGGGGTTCAGACTCGGTCAAGGTTCACCAATGATCGGAAGGGCTTGTTGGTGCCCCAACGATAGACTTGGAAATCGCTGTCCAAGGTTAGGATGTCGCCGCTCCGCAGTTCGTTGGCTAGATGGATCAAGCAGGCATCAGCAAGATCTACTTCGCGGTCGCGATATTTTTTGAAAATTCTTTGGATCTCCGCAGCGGCTCTGGATAGTTGAAAAGGAATCTGAAAGATGCCGGCGGATATATTTTGGAGGATAGCCTGTTTCGCGCCGTCAACATTTTGCAATAAGTAGCAGCTTTCCGCGATCACGGCTTCACACGTGAGCAGAGGGCCGGAGAGGCCATCTAGCGCAGCCACACAAGCCGCGTGATGCCGATCACGTCTATCTAGAAATGCGACGATCACACCCGTATCGAGCAGTACCGGTGTCATCCCTTTACGGGCTTCCCTTTTACTGGATTCGGGGATCGACCAAAGCCTTCAAGATGTTTCTTATTCGAGCCTAGATCGGATATACCGGAATCAAATTTACCCAAACCAATAACTCGAGGAGCCTGACGGGGTGGATGGGAGGCATTCAGCAGCTTTAACCCTTCCCGAACAGCTTGTGACGGGCTTAGACCGAGTTCGCGCTGAAGCCGCTGAAGTATCTGCTGCTCATCGGCGTCCAGACGGGCTTGAATGGTATTCGCCATGGGAAAAGTGTATCACAACGCACAGGATGTATTACGTTTCAGCAGAGTTGGTAGGCTCACTCGGCGTTCTCTCGGACATCCCGATAAGGCGAGACAAAGTAGTCCGTTGGATTGTCCGGGTTGTAGCGGACAAAGAACGGACTTTCCGCGAAGAGTTCCAAACGTCGTTGGACGTCCGGTTCCGAGAAGCCACCTTCGGTATAAACCCCAGTGTAGGTTTCGTTGCCTACTCCATAGTGAAAAGGTTGATTCCAGGTCCAAGTGATTCGATCCGACTCTACATCTTGAACCGGATGTGCCGAGCCTGCCTCTAGTGTGGCTCGGACCATGGGCCAGCGCAGGGATTGCTTACGCTTTCTGGCGTGTTGGTAGAGGGTCGAAAGCTTGTAGATCGAGATCGCCGCCATTACTGCGTAACAAGCAACATCAAAACCTGACACGTCCAACAGGATACATAACCCGCTTGGGGATCGAGTAATTCCTTTCGGAATCACGATCTGTGGGCTCCGGGCGGAATTTGGGATAATGCTGAGATCGCAATGTGTCGGGAGGTCCTCAGAACTTGGAGGCGCGGAGCACATGCGGCGGAGGTTGGGATTTGGCCACTACACAGGGCATCGCACAGGAACTGAGCACGTTTAAGGATCAGCAGCAGTTGGAGGACATCGGCTTTCTAACGTCGATGACGCTGGTGCTGCTGGGCAACTACGCGCAGACGGGGCATTTTGGTGGACCGCTTGCGTACACGCCTTACAACGTCGCGGTGCATTTGGCTGGGCCTGAGTTCGGTGGCTTGCGTTACGACTATCGGCGTCCGAAGCATCCTTTCTGCGATAAGTTCCTTTTGGCTGGTGGGCACTGTATTCCGACCTGCTACGCCTTGTGGATCATCATGGGTGAGGCGATGGAGCGGCGTCTGAAAGCTACGGGCGATAAGAAATATTACGTCGATCCGCACGTCGCGATGTTGGGCGTGGATGCGCTCGGGTTCCGGCGCGGCCCTGGTCCTTTGGCGACACTGCTGCAGGAAAACGGTCTGGCAGATCATCCTTTATTTGCACAGGCCAAGGCTAATGGGAGAGGCATTCGGGTTTTGTCGGGCCATGCGGAATCGACGGATTGTACGAACGATGTGAATGGCGGGCCGTCGGGCGTGGGTTTGGCGTTGGCGGCGGGTAAGGCAGCGTTCTGGGATGTGGTCGGTGCTCCGATTGACCGGCCGAAGGTGATCGCGTTCGAGGGCGAGTTCGCGCTGACGGAAGGCCATGCGCAGGAGTTGAAGACGCAGGCGCTGGCGTTGAAGGTCGGTAAGCGGCTGCGGTTGATGGTGTCGGACAACAATGCGGGCATCGACGATTCGCTGATTGGTGGCGTGATCGATAGCAAGTACACCGGCTATAATCTGGTCGACCAATGGACATCCTACGGCTGGAATACGTTGACGTTGGACAATGGCAACGATTACGGCAAGGTGGTCGGGGCGCTGCACGCGATGGAGATGGGCGACCCGGCGGATCGTCGTCCGATGGTTCTGATCGGCAAGACGGTGAAGGGCTTCTGGCCGGTGCCTGTGGATCACCAGATTGTAGGTTATCCGAGCCATCCGTACGCGTTCAAGATGAACTCGGATTACTTCCTCGCGCTGGCGCGCACGTTCGAAAAGCGCTTCGGCGTCGAGTTCATGGGCATTCGCGATGGCGCAGTGAAAGATCCGCGCGAACGGTTGATTCAGTTCAAGACCAACATCGATATTGCGATGTCGGCGCTGGAGAAGAATGGGCTTGGAGATTGGCTCAGCGACAGGTTGGTTAACCTGGGAGACACGATCACCGACGATCTGCCCTTGAAGATTCAAACCAAGACCGATCCCTTTCTGGATGAACGCCTGCGCGTGAAGAATCTGCCGGAGGAGCCGCAGAAGGTCACGGTGAAGCATCCGACCACTGGGGAAGAAAAGCAGATCGGGATCACGCTGTTCAAGAAACCGGGCGAGGTGGCGGGTACGCGGCGAGGCATCTCCGAGATTTTGAAGTGGATGAACTACGTCACGGATAACCGTTTCATGACCATCGCTGCGGATCTGTCCGAGTCGATCAACCTGGAACACGGCAATCTTTGGGGACACTACGATCCGGAGACGAATCCGGCTGGAACCCGTTTAAAAGGTGCAATTCAGGAGGCAGGCAACGCTTCAACGGCGATTGGACTGGTGACGCAGAGTGTGTCTGTCGATCCGAATGCCTTTAACGGGCTGTGGTCGATTAGTGGGACGTATGGTGCGTTCACACCGTTGATGTACTTGCCCGCTCGGGTGTGGAGCCAACAGAACCAGGACAGCAAGTTCCGATTGGGCGTGCTGCACATTCTGGCCGCGCATTCGGGTCCAGAGACTGCTGCGGATTTCCGTACGCACTTTGGGATCTTCTCGCCACAGGTTTGGAAACTGTTCCCGCGCGGGACCACGATTCATTTGAGCTTCTGGGATTATAATGATGTCGCACCTGCGTATTTCGCCGCAGCCGAGATTGCGGCTCGCGATCCAAAGGTCGGGATCATCTCGCTAGAAACGGCTCGGCCGGATTTCCCGGTGGCGGATCGAAACACGTTTGCCGATACCGACCTAAGGGCCGCCGCCAAGGGCTTTTATGTGATTCGCGATTTCAAGCCGGGGCAGGCGAAGCACGGATATGTGGTAACGCAGGGGTCGAGTTCGACGGTGAATCTGGTCGCGTCGCTGGCGAAGTTGGAAGCGGCTGGGGTCAACGTGAAAGTGATCGCGGCGATCAGTGAAGAGCTATTCGATCGTCAGCCGGAGGCGTATCGCCATAGCGTTCTGCCGCCGGAAGCGTACTACGACATGATGATTGTGTCGACCGGTACGCGGCGCATGTGGCCGCTGAAGGATGTGGGTCCGATGACGGATGCGTATTCGCTGACTTCGGATCAGAAGAACGAATGGCTGACGGGCGGGCTGGAGCCGGATATCATTGCCGAAGCGGGGCTGGATGCAGCGTCGATCATCAAGGGCGTTACACGATTCGCGAATGAGCGGGAGCAGAGAATGGGTCAGCAAAGGGAGCTGGTGAAGGCGTAGTTCGGCCGTCGGCTGTTTGCCCGCAGTCGAGTGCGCTTAGTAAGCACCCAGTAGCTGGAGCGTCTTACTGTTCAGCAGCCGGGAACTGTTCCCGGCGCGGGTTTGGAACTGTTTGGAACCCGCCTTCCTGTCCGATCACGGCTCTGTTTTAAACTACCCGCGCGCTTACGCACGCGGCTGGAGGCATGCTTTAGGGTCGACCCGAGCTGTATTGGTTAGCCTCCTACAGCGGGAGAACCACCTTCTTTACCCAAGGTGGCTAGGGACGCGTTAATGAGCTAACAATCATCGCGCGCAAACCTTGTTGAAGTGTCCAGAGTGCAACGCTTTACCCGAAGGTGGGGTCGACCCAGGCTGTCCGATGACCGCCCTCCCGAATTCCTCGACTTAATAGTAGATGCTTGGACACCGTCTGCGGACCGGTCGAAAGTCTAAATGGTGTAAAGGATGGGCGATGTGGATGAGAGAATCGTTGGCATGAGCCTCTCAATCACAGACCTGGACGCGCAAACGCCGGGGATGCTCGAAGTGGCTGCTGTGTTGCTGGTC
>JBDTUY010000132.1:0-10448 GCA_040007495.1 Acidobacteriota bacterium
CTCGATCGTTTCCAGCGACAAGGACATGCTGCAACTGGTGACCGATAAGGTCCGGATGCTGAATCCGATGAAGAATGACCAGTGGTATGACCCGGATGAGGTGGAAAAGTTCATGGGCGTGCGCCCGGAACAGGTCGCCGATCTGCTGGCGCTGAAGGGTGACACGGTCGACAATATTCCGGGCGCCCCAGGTATCGGCGAAAAAGGCGCTCAGGAGTTGATTCGCCGCTTCGGGTCGATTGAGAACGCGATTGCGAATGCTGCCGAAGTCACCAAGAAAACATATCGCGAGAGCCTGCAGAACTTTACCGATCAAATTCTGTTGAGTAAGCAGTTGGCGACAATTCACTGCGAGGTCCCGATCAAGTTTCTGTTGGAGGATTTCGCCGCGAGGGAGCCGGAGACATCCGCGTTGCGTGAGATTTACCGGACGCTGGAATTCACCGGCCATTTGCGCGATCTTGGACCTGAGAAGCAGGCGGCTATCCCGACCGATTATCGTTCTGTATCGCACGATGAAGCGGCTGAGTATTTGGCGTTTTATCCGGAAGCTCCGATAGCGGTCGCGGTGGCCGAACAGATGGGTAGTCTGGTGCTCGGGATCTCGGCTGAACCTGGAATCGCGCGGTCGGTTGTGTCCAATTTGCTGCCAACGCGGGCCGCCATCTGTCACGATCTGAAGTCGATGCTGCATCGTTTCCCGCAGGCACATTCTCTGCATCACGACGTGATGCTGTACGGTTTTCTGCTGCATGCAGATCCGGGCGGAGTCGATCTAGCGGCGCTTTCTGAAAAGCATCTGGAGAGGACGTTCGATACAGACCCTGCGGCGCAGGCCGACAACATCCTCTGTCTATATAAGAAGCTGCATCCCGAAGTGGAGCGACTGCACCTCTCGGAACTTTACGAGACGATCGACCTGCCGACCGCTCGCGTGTTGGCGGAGATCGAGACTGCCGGTGTCCGAATCGATCCCGACCAGCTCCGCAAGATGAGTGGTCGCATGGAAGAGGAGATCGCTCGGCTATCTGAAGAAATTTATCAGCTGGCGGGCAAGCCGTTCAACATTAATTCTCCGCAGCAGCTTAGCAAGGTGCTGTTTGAGGATATGAAGCTGCCTCCGCCGAATGGTCCCAAGGGGAAGGCGCCGTCGACTGCGGCAGAAGTTCTGGAGGAACTCGCGGAACAGTTCGATATTGCGGGCAAGGTGCTCGAGTTTCGCCAGCTTTCAAAGCTGAAAAGCACCTACTCCGACTCGCTGCCTACGATGATCAATCCGGACACGGGGCGCATTCATACTACGTTCAATCAAACGGGCGCGGCTACGGGACGCCTGTCTTCGTCTAATCCAAATCTGCAAAACATTCCGATCCGGACGGAACTGGGTCGGGAGATCCGGGCGGCGTTTGTGCCACAAGCGGGGTGGAAGTTCCTGGTCGCCGACTACTCGCAAATCGAGCTTCGTCTGCTCGCGCACATGTCCGGTGATAAGGTCTTGGTCGAAGCGTTTCGCAATGGCGAGGACATCCACACGAGAACTGCAGCCGAGGTATTTGGGGTTCCGCCCCTGATGATCACGCCCGACCAACGACGAGGAGCCAAGGCTGTCAACTTCGGCATCGTCTATGGTCAGACGGCGTTCGGGTTGGCGAAGACTTTGGGCATTCCGCGTCAGGAAGCCGAGCTGTACATTCGTGCTTACTTTGATCGCTATGCCGGTGTCCGCCGCTTTATCGACCACACCATAGCGGAGGTCCGGCGCAGTGGTGTGTCGGTGAATCTGTACGGTCGCCGGAGGCCGATACCGGATATGAATAGCCGCAATCCGAATGCTCGGGGTTTCGCGGAACGGACTGCGGTTAATACCCCGCTGCAGGGTACGGCCGCCGATATGATCAAGGTCGCGATGATCCGGATTCATGAACGGCTCAAAGGTAAGCAGTCCCGCATGCTGCTGCAGGTCCACGATGAGTTGGTGTTTGAAGTTCCAGAGGATGAGGTCGCGGAGATGCGGGTGATGGTCAAGGCCGAGATGGAGAACATTACGATCGGTGGCAAGAAGCTGGAAGTGCCGTTAGTGGTCGACGTGGGAGTCGGCGGCAACTGGCGCGACGCAAAGTAGAGGGCTAAAAAAAAGGGGGCGGGACCTTGGTCCCGCGTCGAGGTCCCGGCCTCGACAATTTTTCATGGAAACTTACAAGCCAGCGCTGGGGCTGGCTGCGGGACTGGGGTCCCGCCCCCCTTTCGAATCTTGACCCGCGTTAGAATTGATCGTCACTCCTTGAGACTCGTGCCCATGCGTTACATTTTCTATCTCAGCATCGCTGCTTCCCTAGCTTTGTCCGTCGCACAGCTTCCTGCCCAATGGATTCATTACCCGACCGCTGGCGTCCCTAAGACCGCGAAGGGCAAGCCCAATTTGAAGGCTCCTGCGCCGCGTACTCCCGATGGGAAGCCCGATTTCTCAGGGATGTGGTGGAATGCTGGACCTGAGCAGGCGTGTCCCGAATTCCTGGGCGGCAAAAATGATTGCGCGGAAAAGGGGCTGGGGTTGGAGGGGCAACCGGGCGGTTCGCTTCCTGTGCAAGCTCGGAATATTGCGGTTGGCATCGATGGTGGTTTGCCCTATCAACCCTGGGCTTTGGAGCTCTTCAAGCAACGCTCCGCCAATTCGATGACCGATCCGCATGTCCACTGTCTGCCGTCCGGGCTGGTCCGTGGTTATACGCTGCCGCACATTCAGAAGTTTATTCAGACCAAAGGGCTGCTGGCGATCCTGAACGAATATAATGCCGGCTATCGCCAGATCTTCACGGATGGGCGTCCGTTGCCGGTGGATCCGTTGCCAGCCTGGAACGGCTACTCCACCGCTAAATGGGACCGCGACACGCTAGTCGTCCAGACCATCGGATTTCGCGACGATCTCTGGCTGGACTTGTCGGGCAATCCCATGACCGAGGCGGCGAAGATAACGGAGCGAATCCGCCGTCCTAACTTCGGCACTCTGGAAGTATCGCTGACGGTGGACGATCCGAAGGCTTACACGAAACCTTGGACGGTGAGCTTGAATCAGTTTTTGGTGCTGGATACGGAGTTGATAGACGAAGTTTGTCTAGAGAACGAGAAGAGTACGCAACACAATCCGGTCAAGTAAGTCCGTTTGGCGCGATAACTAAAATCGATGCAGCCTCTCCTTTGCAGCTAACCGTGGTGACTGGGCACGGCGCGGTAGAATGGAAGACTCATGCACGCCCGTTCGGCTCCCATCCTTTTTGTTATTGCAGCCGCCGCTGTCTCGCTTTGCGGTTGTGGGCGTTCCATTGCTCCCAATGTCGCCGCTACTGTGAATGGCAGGTCGATTCCGTATTCCGAACTGGATAAGCAGTATCAGATTGCTCAATTCGGCGAGGGTGGGCAAGCCGGGCAGCAGGGCGCTGGGGTGCAGAGCGAGAAGCTTAGCGAGGATGAAGTCACCCTGCAACGCCTGGAGATCCTTCGGGCGATGATCGATAACGAGGTCATGTTCCAGCGCGCGGAGCGGGAAGGCTTGCTGGCTACCGACTCCGAGGTCGAGGCGAAGTTCAGCGAACTGAAGACGCCTTATACGGAGGAAGAATTCAAGAAGCAACTGAACGATCGTAAGATGACGGTTGAGGAATCGAAGACCCAACTACGTCGCGAACTGAGTGTCCAGAAACTGTTGAACAAGGAAACGACTTCCAAGATCAGCATCACGGATCAGGACATCACAACTTATTACACACTGAACAAGGCCGCGTTCAATCGCGTGGAGCCCCAGATCCTGTTGGCGCAAATCCTTGTGACTCCGGTTGCGGATACGGCAACCAGGAATTTGAAGGGTGATAACGCAGCAGATGAAGAGGCAGCCAAGACCAAGATTGAAACCCTGTATCAGCGGCTGAAAAAGGGTGAGGACTTCGGCGAGTTGGCACAAAACTATTCTGAAGATCCGGATTCGGCCCCTACGGGAGGCAGTCTTGGATTCGTGCAGGAGTCCGCTCTGGACAAAGCCAACCCGGATTTGCGCAAGGCCATCATCGCCTTGCGTCCTGGGCAGATCACGCCGATTATGAAGACTTCGGAAGGCTATAGGATTTTGAAGCTGATCACTCGTGAACCAGCCGGCCAGCGCGGTTTGAACGATCCGAGCGTGCAGCAGACGATCCGCGAAACGCTGATCAATCGTAAAGATCAGTTGCTGCGCGCGGCATTCTACGAGGTGGCTCGGAATGAGGCCGCCGTGGTGAACTATTTCGCGACCTCGGTGGGTGCAAGCGATGGTAAGTCGTCGGCTACCAAGGCCAAGTAGTTACTGGCCGTGTGTGAGTCTAACCGGCGCGGTAGGTCCCTAACACTCGCAGGAAGTCTGCAACTTCATTCAA
The DNA here is from genome assembly GCA_040007495.1 of Acidobacteriota bacterium. Taxonomy (GTDB): domain Bacteria; phylum Acidobacteriota; class Terriglobia; order Bryobacterales; family Bryobacteraceae; genus Palsa-187. Next base: position 4,404 of record JBDTUY010000132.1, read on the forward strand.
GTGCGCCAACGCATTCTTGACCGCTGTGTCTTCGGTATGCCCGAAGAGATCCAGGTAGAACAGGTATTCCCAAGGCTTGCCGCGCAGGGGACGCGATTCGATTTTCGCGATGTCCAGGTCGCGCAAGGCTACCGCGCTGAGGGCTCGGAATAACGCGCCCGTGACGTTTCTGGTGGTGAACACAAGAGACGTCTTCCAGCGGTTGGCGTTCTTAGTGGACTTGTGGAGAAGCTCGCGCGGCTTTGCGCCGGCGGGCTCCAATAAAAAGAATCGCGTGTAGTTCTGGCGATCATCTTCGATGCCTCGCTTCAGGATGCGCGCGTTGTAGGTGGTTGCCGCAACATCTCCGGCGATGGCCGCAGCGTTCGGAATCCGCTGTTCCATCAGCATTTTTACGGCTCCAGCGGAATCATAGAACGCCTCGCGCTCAATTTGTTTGTTGTGGGCAAGAAAATCCAGGCACTGATCCAAGGCGACAGGGTGCGAATAGACTTTGCGAATATCCTTAAACCGAACACCAGGAGGTGCGATCACATGGAACATCACGCGGACACTGGTTTCACCGGTGATCACAAAGTCGTGTTTCAGTAGCAGGTCTACACTTTGATGCACGGAGCCGTACAGAGTGTTTTCGATCGGGACGACCGCGGCATCCACTTCGCCACGAGCGAGTGCGCTAAAAACCTGGTCGAACCAAGGCTCAGGAACAGGCTCGGCATTCGGGCCGAACAACTGCTGAATCGCGACGTGACTGAATGCCCCCAGTTCGCCTTGGAACGCCGCCCGGAACGGACGCTTGGCTTGGGATGCAGTTTGCTTGCGTGGCTTGGCAGTTGGTGCCTTCATCGAACCCCATTCTAAACCGTATACTCCAAACTCGTCCAATTTAACTGCGATTTGAACGCTCTGGACCGTCCCAGCGCCGGGCGTCAGCAGCGGGCAGACCTGCGAGATCCAGCACTCGATCCACACTGTGTTCGACCAATTCGGCCACAGTGGTGGGCGCATGATAGAACCCCGGGATGGGAGGCGCAATGATTGCGCCCATTTCGGCCAGGGCCGCCATAGTCCGGAGGTGGCCCAAATGTAAGGGCGATTCCCGCACCATCAGGATCAAACGTCGGCGTTCTTTTAACATCACATCCGCTGCGCGGATCATGAGGTTGGAGCTAATTCCGGCAGCAATCGCGGACATGGTGTGAATCGAGCAGGGAGCGATGATCATGCAATGGGCAGAGAATGAACCGCTGGCCAATCGGCACCCAATATCTTCAACCGGATAGTGATACTTCGCCAGTCTGTGGAAATCCGCTGCTGACTTCCCCATCTCCAGGTAGGCGGTCCGTTCGCCGGATCGGCTCATGATCAGATGGGATTCGATATCATCTTTAATGAGAAGTTTTTCGAGCAGCCGCCATCCATAGATTGCACCGCTAGCACCTGTGACACCGACCACCAGCCGAAAGGGCTCGCCCCTGGTACTTCGACTGGTTGAGTCCTGCGCTGCTGCGCTCTTTTGTTCCAAAATTCACCCCTGTTGAAAACTTTGTTCCGAAATCAGAACAAGTTTCTTGCTACTACACGTATCGCACCGTTATAATCCTGGTACGGATACGTACAGTACTTGCAACTTATGTCTGTAGCCCCTCATCGCGCTGGAACTCCCATGATGGAGGATGCAGGGCAGAAACTCAAGCAGACGCGGGAGCGGCTTGGACTCACCTACCGCGAAGTCGAAGAGTATAGCGGTCGCATAGCGGAGGTTCGCAGGAACGAAGAATACTCCATTGCCTTGAGCCGGTTGGCCGATATCGAGAACAAGGGCACCGTTCCGTCTCTCTATCGGCTGTACACCTTGTGTGCAATTTATCGGCTGGATTTTAACGAAGTTCTTTCCTGGTACAACATCTTTTTGCTAAACCTTCCCGCCGACGCGTCGCTGGTGCATCTTTCGAAGACGCATCGAGTGGGTTTTCAAGGTGACGATGAAGGTGAGATTCAGGTGCCTTTGGCGGTGGACCCCGGGTTGGACATCGGCAAAACAGTGTTCCTGAGCCGCTTCATCCAGCGCTGGGGCAAGTTGCCGCTTCTTCTACTCAACGGAGTAGATTTGCGGTCGCATGCGTACGGTTTAATCGGGACCGAGGATTGGTCCATGTATCCGATCCTTTCACCTGGTAGCCTGGTGGTAATCGATCAGACCCGGCGCAAGGTGGTGAATTCCGGTTGGGTGACGGAATTTGAGCGGCCGATCTACTTTGTGGAACATCGCGACGGCTATGCATGCGGATGGTGCACGCTGAAAGACTCGCAGTTGATTTTGCAGAAACATCCGTCTTCGCAGGAAGACCCGGAGTCGTTCCAGTATCCCAAAGAGGCCGAGATCGTCGGTCAGGTTACGTACGCAGGCGTGAACCTAGACCCCGCAGCCCGCCGCCGGACCCGTGGTTAATCGCTTTGGTTTGCGGAGGAGACACGGTTCGCAGCAGAACCTCCACGTCTTTGGAAAACAATAACCGTTCTGCTCTCGAGGCTCCGTCGGGAATGCAACCCAGATAACCCTGAGATTCCAGCCAGTATTTGACGACTAAATGCTTCGGGTCGTCAAGACCGTCAACATAGGTCGCAATATCGTCCCGCTTCTCCCGCAGCGCTAGCTTCAACCATTCCCGAAAAGCCCGATTATGGTTGGTCTCAATTGCCAGCGTCCCGTTCTCACGGCCAAAGGTGCTGGTCATGCCGTAGTGCCGGTAAACCCCTGAATTGGGGTCGCGAAGGGAACTGAGGTAGACCAGCCTCCCATACAGAGACGGGATGCGCGACAGAGTATTGCGGAACAGATCGGCGGTCGCCGACCGGTCCAAGCTCCCTCTCGGTTTGAAACTGCGAAGTGCCATGGGGGCAAAAATTTACTAGGCCGACACGGCCCATTGTACTGTTACCCGGATCGCAAGTCTATCAAAATCGATGAGTCTACAACCAAAAAATTCCGTTCTGAAACCCGAAAAGTAGTAGCCCAGATCCTATTACTAATTCGCTTTGGATATACGCTACTCCCCAGGGTCGCGAACGATTCTCGCAAAATCGCGGCTCCAATATTAAAGGGGAATTGATGTCTACCAAACGAAAGCATTCCACGTTGCCCAAGATGCTCGCCTTAGTCCTGATTGTCATGATTCTGCCATCCATGGTATCCGCCTTGGGCATCACCTGCGTTGCTCCTTACTGTTCCTCGGGTCCGTATATCTGTCCCGATTTTCAGACGGATTGTTCCTCTGATTGGGTGAACGACTCCTGGGATAACTTTTGCACTGCGGTCTACATGTGGGCCCAGGGGTACACGGTCGTCGCGTGCTGCACCCAGTAAAGTTCTCTCAGACTGGGTGTTGGGGGCCACGGACATCCCTCTAAAAAAGCGAATCCCGCTGAGGATTCATTCGCGGAGCACTCGGGGTTCCCTGGCTGGTGTCACGCTGAGACGCCACCGGTAGTGCGCTACACACATTTAGCGCACTACCACACCACCAATTCCAGAGTGCGCCCGTGTTAGAATCCAAGGCTGGAGAGTCCTCGGCGATGCAATGGAGTATAGTCGATGCTTTTTGCAGGGTCCTGGCGCTGTTTTCCATCATAGGCAGCCTGGCTTTGGGCGTGCGCCTCCTACATTCCACGGTCGCTCTAAAGCATCCGCCTATTCTGCTATACCTACTGGCCCAGGTTGGTGGAAATTGGGCGTGGTTTTCCCACCCGCACGAAATGCGTCCCATGCAGTGGGCAGAGGCTGTTACGGTTGTAGCAGCCGTCGCGGTACTCTACGACCTATGCCGTGAGTCCCTTGCCGATTATCCCGCCATCCGGCGGTTTGCCAGCCAATCCATGCTAAGCACTTTGGGCGTGTGCGTGGTGGTGGCTTTGGCAATTATGTGGCTTAACCCTCTGTCGCGAATCACCAGATCACCGGCTTTACAGGAATTCGATTCCCAAGTTCAGGCTGTGGATGGAGGTCTTTTTGCTTTTATCGTTTTTTTCGGTGGGCTTCTGGTATGGTTTCCTCTGAAGATCAGGCGCAATACGTTGTACATAATTATTGGCTTCGCAATTTATTTTGCGGTCCACTGTTTGGCGCTTTTCGTTCAAAACAGTATGCCGGACGGCGTAGCCGTGTGGTGCAACTTATTTGAATCGTCGCTCGGAGCAATCCTGTTGATCTGCGGCCTAGTGCTCTTAAACGCAGAAGGCGAGAATGTTCCTGTAACTACAGGCCATCGCTGGGATCCCGGAGCCATGAAGGGGTTGACTAATCAATTGGAAGCCATCAATGCCAAGTTGGCGAATGTCCAACGGGAGCGCCCGGCGGTCGAAAAATGAAATCTATTAACAATCCCAGTTGAATTAACCCTGGAATTTTTCCATAAACTGGAGTAGCATCTATAAATATGGTTTACGCATCCACGTTCCTGGTGCTAACCGTGGCCATTGGAGGCATTTCTCTAGCTGTCGCCGTGTTTACGCGACTGGCTGGCTACCGAACCGGGGCGACATCCCCTACTTCGGCATCCTCTTATGCGGCTTACGATAGCTCCCCGTACGAAGCTTCGCACTACGCACCAATGGTTCGCCTGTTGGACGCCGAAGAGGTGGAATTCCTGGAATCTCAGGAAGGAATCAGCGCAAATGAAATTTCCAAATTCCGGCAGGATCGCAGGCTGATCTTCCGCGAATATCTGTCTGAATTGGCCGCCGATTTTCACCGCATCCATGCGCAGGCTCGGATGATGGTGGCTACCGCCCCGGAAGAACATTCCGATCTGGTGGGAATGTTGATGGGACAGCAGCTCGCCTTCTGGAAGGCGATGTTCATGATCGAGTGTCAACTCGCGCTGGAGGTGGTGGGTGTCCGCAACATCAACCCCCAACCGTTGGTCGACCTTGTGAATTCGTTCAATCTGGCCGTGGTTCGTGCAGAACCCGGTGCCCTGTTGGCCTAACCAAACTATCGCACCGACTAACGGGAATCCCGAAAAGCTCTGCTCATTAAAGTTTTGAGCAGAGCTTTTGCCTCGCGCCATCCTTCAAAGGACTTCTCTTCCTTTTTGAATGCCGGAGTGTGGACGCACCGGCGAGAACCTCGATGCTCGGTTGGATGCCTCAGGTGGAGCATCTCATGGAACATGACGTATTCGACCGCCAATCGCGGAACGTCCGGTCGATCCATAATCCGGTTGAGCACAATGGCATGATGCGACGGATCGTAATGGCCCAGGAGGCTGCGCGAGATCTGGACGCTCCATCCCAGAGCGGGGCGCTGCATCAGCCCGAAGAAGTATTTGAAATTCAGCGCCTCGAATAACTCCACCAGGTCGTAGTGCTGGCCCGACGGTGCGTCGAAGCGTTTGCGGCCTCGTACACTGCGGACTCTGTTTAAATTCTCGCGGATGTCGTGCCGGTTTAAATACTGGCGGTAACGTCGATTGCTGGCGGCGGCCACCGGCTTCCGGAACAGCTTCGACAGCAGGATATCGGCTAAAGCCTCGTGTACGTCTTCCGGAGCCGAAGCCAGAGTATCGGCAATCTTGATCCGAAGAAGATCCTTGGATAGTGAGATCTGAGCGCTGGCATTGGCGTACTTGCGGAATTCGACAGAGATTTCCGGCACGGGAAGGTTAGGCCGATGCGAGGCGAAGAGGCGCGCGTAAATCACACGCGGCGCGACCGTTTCCGGGATAATTGGCCCAACAGTATTAGTGGATAGCACCGAACCTGCAGACATTCATCTCGAATGTACCACGGAGTCTCAGGGCCTATTGGGTGCTTGGAAAGGGCACTTCGTGGGTTCCATCTTCCAGTCCGTAAATGCGGATCACTCGAGGCTTTTTCTCCTCAGCTTTGGGCGCGGGGGTAGCCGGAACAGGTGCGTTCGGAGCGCCGACCTGTGGGGTTGCGGGTGTGGTGTTCTTGGCGACGTCTGGCTGACTGGGGGGCGTGGTGGTGGTCGGTTCTGCGGGCGGAACGGGTGTCTTCAGTCTAGGTGCCGCGGCCGATGTC